>CAJOMG010000071.1 GCA_905235595.1 uncultured Desulfovibrio sp.
CGCGTGACCTGGTTGACCTTGAGCGACGGTTTCACGCCGCACAGCCGCACGATGACAGGCACCATTCTTTTCGGCAGCAGACTGTCGAGGGCGTTGATGAAATTTTTATTGGACGCCGCCAGAAACTCCCGCTGCACACGCGCGTCAAGCTGATGCACTGCCTGCGCAAGCTGCACATACAGCGAAACAGCATCGTGGCGCGTACCGTGCCCCATAAAGATGACATCTTCCTCAGGGGCGCGCTCTGCAGGCAAATGCCGTAGCAGGGCAACGGCTGTCTCCTGTATATCTGCTGCGCTGTGCAGCAAGGGGGCCCCCACATCACAGTTGAGCCCACCCTCCCGAGCGGCATCTTCTACAGCAGTGCGCACGGAACCGTATTCTCGCCCGGGAATAGTTTGCAAGGGCTGAACGGCCACAGCGTCAAAGCGTTCATAAGCCAGTCGCAGCACAGCTTTGAATACAGAGTCGCTCTTCTGGCGTGAATGTGCCATGCGCTCACGCAACAGCAACGAGGTATACGCCCAACGTACCGGCACACCAGGCCAGCGTTGCCGGACAAGGGCATCGAAACGCCGCAAGGCGTGCCGTCCCTGGTCACTGCCTATGCCGTAGGCAACCAGAAGGATCGCACATTTCATAAAGGGGGAGTGTACGTCACTTGCCCGGGGGTGGCAAGAAGGCGCTCTTTGGGTCAGTGCCCTACAACTAACGACTACCGCCTTCACGCAACAAATAGTTTTTATCACGGGTTATGAGATCCACCATAATATCTGCATACAAAGGATCAAACTGCAGTCCCTTCCCTTTGACAATTTCTGCGCGTACCACCCCCTGCGGCAAAATATCCCGGTAACTCCGCTTGGAGGTCATGGCATCATAGGCATCCGCCACAGCGATAATGCGTGCTACTTTGGGAATGGCATCACCCTTGAGGCGCTGGGGATAGCCCTGCCCGTCATAGCGCTCGTGATGGTAATGCGCTGCAATGGCGAGCGTCGGCAACACATCGATGATTTGCAGGATGCTTGCGCCAATGGTCGTATGTGACTGAATGGTACGAAATTCCCTGATGGTGAGGCGTGTTGGCTTGTTTATGAGTCTGCGGGGAATGCCTATTTTGCCAATATCGTGCAGCAGGCCGGCAAAATAGATTTTTTCCTGGCTTTCCTTGGATTCTCCGGCGTGCAGGGCGATATATCTGGAATACACTGCCACCCGCTCGGAATGGCCGCTGGTATATCTGTCCTTGGCGTCTATGGTCTTGGCCAGAGCCACAGTCATTTCCCGCGTCAGGCGTTTATTGAATGCCAGACGTTCATCGGCAAGTCTTATTTGCCTCCCCACCTCCTGCTTCAGATGATTCTTAACATACTCATAATGCAGCACAAAATAAACACGCTGCTGCAGTACTTCAGGCACAACAGGCTTGAGCACAAAATCTGCCACGCCAAGTGCATAGCCTTCTGCCTGTTGTGATGCATTCAGAGCGTCTGTCAGAGCAATAACAGGAAGATCCCTGTGACGCACCGTCTTGCGTATGACCTTGAGGGTGGTTGCATTATCTGTATTGGCATTGCGTTCGCCCATAAGGGCGATATCGCAATCATGCTCGCTTAGCCAGGCAAGGGCTTCATAACCAGAGGTAAAGCACGTTACGACGGCATTTTGTAAAAAAATACGCCGCACCTGCCGTAAAAACGATTCGTCAACGTCTAAAACCAGCAAACGTGGCAGCTCGTTGATACAGAGCATTTCTGACATATTACACCTGGGCCAGCAATGCAGAAATCCACCAGCATCGCCGTACTAATAAAGAGTAACAACAAGAAATACCTGACACAACGTCAGCACGAAAAATACTGAGAGTAAAGGCAATCTTGTCTATGTAGCTGAAAATACAGCTTCTGGGAAGTCTAACCTAATGCCTGGGCTGTCTGCAGCCGGCTACACCAGCCCGAACAGATGGGGCAAAAATGTCGACAGCTGCGGAAAAAGAATAATGGTGGCAAGAGCCAGCAAGGATGCAAAAATGAGTGGCAGAGCCGCCCTGCTCACCTGCTCCATGCTCAATCCGCTGATATTGGCCCCCATGTAGAGATTAACGGCCACTGGAGGCGTGACCTGACCGATGGCCAGATTGACAGTCATCATTACGCCAAACCATATGGGGTCCCAGTGAAAATGGGCCACTATGGGCAGCATGAAGGGCAAAAGCACATAGTATATGGAAATGGCATCCAGCACCATGCCGGCCAGCAGCAGGATGACGTTGATCATAAGAAGCACAATTACAGGGTCAGCCGAAACGGAAAGCAGCACGGCAGACCCCTTCTCCACCAGACCCACTGCCGATGCCACCCAGGAGAACAGGCCAGCGCAGGTGACGACAATCATAACAACAGCAGTGGCCTTCACGCTGGAGGCAAAAATCTCAAAGAGCATTTTCATGCTGTTAATGGTGCGATACACGAAGATGCCCACAAAAAGTCCGTAAAAAACGGCCACAGCCGCTGCCTCAGTGGGGGAGAACACCCCGCCGTAGATGCCGCCAAGAATGATTACCGGCGTAAGCACTCCCCAGGACGCCTCACGTAACGCGACCCAGACTGACTTTGCCTGTTTGCGGCCCTTGTAACCCTTGCAGTGCGAAATAATCAGCACGGCTGCCATAATGAAGGCCGCAACAACTATGCCGGGCACAAAGCCGGCAGCAAAAAGGGCCGGCACAGAAACATCAGCAACGCCGCCATAGATGATGAAAGCGATGCTCGGGGGAATGACAATGGCGAGCCCCGACGTCACAGAAACCGTGGCGGTGGAAAAGGCCTTGTCATAGCCGGCTTTTGTCATGCCGGGAATGAGAATAAGCCCCAGTGCGGCCACGGTGGCCGGGCCGGAACCGCTCACCGCTCCCCAAAAGGTGGCCACCGTCACGGCCACAACGGCAAGGCCCCCGGTCATGCTACCGGTGAGCACTTCCATGAGCCCGATGATACGCGCGGCAATGCCCGCGCGTTCCATAATGTACCCGGCGACAACAAAGAAGGGTATGGCCAGCAAGGGAAACTTGGCAATGCCCGCGAAAAAATTGTAGGAAATCATGGCACTGCCCATGTCCCACCGCCATACAACCACAAGGGCGGAAAAACCCAGGGCAATGGCAATGGGCACACGCACCAGAAGTGGCACGATGAAGAGCGCCAACAACCAGAATGCAGGATCTTGTAGCAGCTGTTGCATGCTGAGGGGCCTTTTATACGGGGCAGTTAGTACACGCCCTGCCGCAAATCCTCATACGAGCGCTGCAGCATGCGAAAAATGACCAGCAGGGAAAACGCCGGGGTAGCTATGGTGTACCACCAGACGGGAATGCCCAAAGCCTCTGAAGTGGATTCAAGCTGGTATTCATCCACCACTTCCAGCACGCCAAAGTAGGTCAGCGCGCCAAAAAAAAGCACGCCAAGCAGCAGTCCGAAACAATAGAAACACAGGCGCAGTGCACGGGGAAAGACAGCATACAGCACTGTCATGCTCAGATTCCCACCCTCACGAAATACACAGGCCGTGCCCAGCAGCACAACCCAGACAAAAAGGTTGATGGTCAGCTCTTCCGTCCAGGCAAAGGAAAACGTTGTGCAGTAGCGCACAATGACATTGGTAAAGGCAATGCCCGTCATCACTGCCAGCAACAAGGCTCCGAGGGATTCTTCTGCGTACCTGTCAAGAAAATTCCACATGGTGCATCCTCTGCCCTGCCGGCGGGAAATATTTCCCCGCCGGCAGGCATGGTGTTACCGCACTGCCGCCATGTCTTCCTGAGCGGCCTTGACCAAGTCCTTGCCTATGGTTTCGGTCCATTTGTCACGAATCGCCGAAGTGGCGTCATAAAAGCGCTTGATATCATTTGCGGTGGGCCGGCTTATGGTCATGCCGTGCTCCTGCATGCAGGCGTAGGGATCTGTCACAGCCGGCACCTTGCCAAGCTGCTTGAGATACGCCAGTGATGTGCCATCATCCAAGCCGAGGCGGGAAAGAGCCTTGCCGTATTTTTCAGCATCTGCCGCACAAGCTATAAGCAAAGCCTGATCTTCAGGGCTGAAGCTCTTCCAGACCGCGGTATTGGCACACAGCAGGAGGGGATCAATGAGATAATGCCAGTCACAGTGGAACTTGTGGAAATCCCATATTTTCAGGGGGATATTGATGCCATTGGTGGGGTTTTCCTGACCGTCCACCAGCCCCTGCTGGAAGCCGGTGGTGGCTTCGCTCCAGTTCATGTTCACAGGGTTGGCACCCAGTTCACGGAATGTTTCGATAAAAATGGGGCTGCCAACAACGCGAATTTTGAGGCCCTTCATGTCAGAAGGCTGCGTGATGGGGCCCTTGCTGGTGGTCAGCTCACGAAAACCGTTTTCCGCCCAGCCAATAAATTTCACCCCTTTCTTTTCCACAGCATCGATGATCATTTTGCCTGACTTGCCTGCCATGATGGCGTCCATGGCCTTATAGCGGTCGGGCTCCACAGCCAGAAAGAAAGGTAGGGCTGTGAGGTTCAATTCCTTGATCTGCGGCGACCAGTTGATGGTCGACGCCAGAGAAAAATCAATGGCCCCGTTGCGCAGCAGTAAAAATTCAGAGGTCTGTTTGCCGGCCATGAGCTGGGCTGAGGGAAAGACCTTGATGTTGATGCGCCCATGAGAGCGTTCTTTCACCAGCGCGGCAAAAAATTCTGCAGTTTGCGCCCAGCCTGAAGAAGGACCAGGCACGACACTCAGGCGGTATTCTGCCTTGTAGGCGGCCATGCTCCCCTGGGGGCAACACAACAGCAGGGTGAACAATGTCACGGCACAGGATTGAAAAAATTTTTTCATGGCTTCAGCATTCCTCCCTAACGTCAAATGCCAGCGCACCTGCCCCGATCACAAGAGAGGCAACAGCAGGTGCAGGGCAGGCAAAACCACAACAAGGGCCATGGTGCTGTAAATCCAGCAGGCATTGGCAAGGTCCAGATCCAAATGAAAGAGTGATGGCGGTATGAGCGCATTCATGGCAACGGGCATGGCAGCCAGTATGGCCACCGTCTTCAGGACAAGCCCGTCACCCAACGTGTGCAGCCCCAGCATGCAGGCTCCGCCCACGACACACGCTGGCACCAGCAGGAACTTGATGGCGCATATCCCCAAACTTGGGAGAATATAACAACCAAGGCGGGAAATGCGCAAGCCCAACCCTATGGAGAACAAAAAAAAGACTGTTGATGCAATAACAAGGGCTGATGCCACATGTGCCAGCACAGGCGGTCGGTGCACGGCCAGTACGTTGAGCGTAATGCCCAGGCCCAGCGCGCAGAGTACCGCATAAAGGAGCGGCGAACGGTACGGCCGCCTGAAAAGCGCTGTATCGCCGCTGCCGTATCTTCGGGCCACAGGCATGGCCACACTGAAATAAAAAATTTCTTCGCACAACCGGTACAGAGCTGTAAGCGCAATGGATGCCTCACCCAGCCAGAAAAGACAGACCAGCGAGCCAATGGCACCGATATTGGAAAAGCAGCCACAACAGTACAGGCTTCCTGTCTGCGGATTTCCAAGCCGCAGCAGTCGTGCAAGCATGACTGCAAACAGACCGCCTACCCCCCAGGCAGCGATGCCGAGCAAAGGCAGCACCAACAGGCGGGCATCAGGCCGGGCCAGCCCCCACAGGGAGAGCATGGCAGCCAGGGGAATGCACACAAAGAGCGCCACCATCTGCAGGCCCTGGCGCAAACGCAAGGCTCCCCTGCCCTGCCCTCGTCGTTCTGTTATCCTGCGGAAAATATAGCCGGCCGCAAGCGAGGCGAAGATAATACCCAGCGTACCCATGGGCGGATGTCATGGCACAACGCTTGTGCGATGCTCTTGCCAATAGTGCCGCAGGGGCGCAGGCATTACTGGCCACCGCATATCTTGCAGGCGGTATAGCCCGCACGCAAGGCTTCAGCAGGAGAGGCGAAGCGTGCCGTACACTTCTGGCAGTTGTAGTAACGGCAGGCATTGTTGTGAAAAATCTTGCTCTCCGTATTGCCATGGTAGGCACCAAAGGCCACACCGGGGGCTGGGCTGGCGGCACGTTTGGCACCCGGCGCTGCCCTGCGCACTGCTGGGGACTGCCTGGCTGTGTCAGGCGCAGCCTGGGCGGCCCCGTTGCTGCCGGAATAGGGTTGTGCCCTACGGGCAAAGGGATTGGAGGTACCCCCCTGAGGATGGCTTGCCTGAGCAGGTGCGGAAGAGGCGGAAGGGCTTTGCCGCACGTTCGGGGCGGCAGGCTGCGGGCTTGCTGCAGAGCCGGCTGGCTGCTGCACGGTGCCACGTGAGCCGGAAGCAGCGCGACGCACTCCTGGCGCAACGCGCTTATGGCTGTTTTTTGCGGGATGGGGTGCTGGCGTGACCTGCGGCGATGCAGAAGGGTCAACCGTCACAGCAGAAGCAGCCATGGCTGCGGGTGCGGCCAGCAGAAGCGCAAGCAGTGCGACACAGGAATAAACAGTGAGCATGTTCCTCATGGCAGACCTCCAGATGGGCGTCATACTAGCACAAGCCCTTTGCATCTACAATAGACTGGCCGTTGACGAACAATCTTCTGCAAAGAAGAAACCCTTTTCTTTTGGGACTATCAAGGGTATGTATCGCCATCTTACATATTGCGAGGTCTGCCATGAAGCTGATGGATATATTTGACATTCCCGCACCAGAAACCCGTATTCCCATGCCCTATGTCATAGCTGAGGCAGGGGTGAACCACGAAGGCAGTATGGACATTGCCCGACGTCTCATCGACGAGGCCGCCGAAGGCGGGGCTGACGCCATCAAATTCCAGACATACAAGGCCGGCACCCTGGCCTCCAAGGATTCCCCGGCGTATTGGGACACCACAAAGGAACCCACCAGGAGCCAGTATGAGCTCTTCAAAAAGCATGATTCCTTCTGGAAAAATGAATTTGAGGCCCTGAAGAAACACTGTGACGCGGCGGGCATTGCCTTCATGTCCACCCCCTTTGATGTTGCTTCCGCACAATTTCTCAATGATCTTATGGATGTGTTCAAGATTTCTTCATCAGACATTACCAACAAGCCTTTTATCCGCATACTGTGTGATTTCCACAAGCCCATTATTCTCTCAACTGGCGCTGCGCATCTGCATGAAATTGCCGAAGCCGTGGAATGGATTGAAGCCAAGGGCAACAAGCTTGCCCTGTTGCACTGCGTACTCAACTACCCCACGGCAGACGAAAACGCCGCCCTGGGCATGATACCCGCCCTCAAACGCCATTTTCCGCAACATGCCGTGGGCTATTCTGACCACACCCTGCCCAGGGACATGCACATTCTTGAAACAGCAACGCTTCTTGGCGCCCGTGTACTGGAAAAACATTTCACCCACGACAAAACGCTGCCCGGCAACGACCACTACCACGCCATGGATAAAAAGGACCTCAGGCTTTTCCTCACCCGTCTCAAGGCAACCCTGGCCAGCGTGGGCAGCATGGAACTGCGGGCACTGCCTGAGGAGGAACCCGCGCGGCAGCATGCCCGCCGTTCGCTTGTGACCGCCCGCCCCGTACAG
>CAJOMG010000072.1 GCA_905235595.1 uncultured Desulfovibrio sp.
CTCAAGCGCCTGCGATGAAGCAGGAACCCGCCTATGGTGCGGCCCAATAGGGCCGCTACCGATAGGAATCCCCCGACTTTAGGCGGGGGAGGATGTCAAATAATAAAATCAATAAATTAACAAAAATACTGTTATAAGGGACTGGCATAGACAGATCAATCAATGGAGGTTTTGCCATGTCTCTTGAAGCAAAATCAATCCACGGCATCAGGTACTGTATTCTGGAGTCTGGAGAATACCGTTTCTCAGCCACAGACGTGGCGACGAAATTCGGCTTTGAAAACTCACACAAGGCAGTCGAGGAACTCTGTGAAACAGTCTACACTGATGTGCTCATTTCCGGTGCCAGGTATACGATCAGTTTTGACGGCATGATCAGCCTTGCCCGCCACAGTACATCGCTCACAGAAGAGTTTGTAGATTCGCTCTTTAAGATCACCCAGGAAAACAGGCTCAAGATTGAAAATCAGCCGAACTTTGATGACCCAATCGCTGCAGAAAAATCGTGGAGGCACCAGTACGAACTGCGAAAGATGGCGGAGGCCAAGGTTCAGGAACTTAAAGAAATACTTGGTGATGGCAAACAATTCAAAATTGTCAGGGCCATCCCATGGGTCGAAGACATGTTCAATACCAAAAACATATACATCTACAGCGTCCTGGGGAATCTACTATCCAGATTGTCCCAAAAAATGAACAAGTCTGTTCGAGAATGCCGGGCATTTGGTTATTCAAAATCTGTCACAAAGAAGATGTACCACATTGAGGTCATCGAAACTCTGCGTAACCAGCTGGAAACAGACCCCTCACGATTGGAAATGTACCGGCGCAAGCATTTTGTGCGCATCTTGCACTGAAACATTTTGGTCCCGGATGCAAAATTACAGAAAACACCTTGGAGGTACCCTATGGAAAACGTTACTACAACGCAAAGACTCGTTCGGGCCAGAGAGTTTTATACCAGGCTTGGACTGAGTAAGACAAAGTTCTTCAGCTGTGTGAAGAGCGGCAGTCTGCCCAAGCCGGTACACGTCACAACCAGACATATTGCCTGGCCAATTGAGCAGGTTGACGCTGTACTTGGTGGTATTTTGTCTGGCGATATTTGTCTATAGATGTTAAAAGAGAACTGCTCTAAAGGCAGTTCTCTTTTTTGGTTACACTTTGGTCACACTGACAGTAGTATAAAAAAATAAAGTGAGTTATTTCATGCTGAAAGAACGTATGCGCCAATTCGAAACCATGATAAATACCTGTGACGCCGTTTTGGCGACAGAGCTGGTTGACGCCAAAGCACCGTTCTACACGCCTGCGTCCAAAGCCCCTGTGTATGGGGGGCAAGGCTATTTAAGCATCGTACGTTTCATGCGGCAAGGTTTTTCCGATGTACAATGGAAGCTGGAAGAAATGGTTGCAGAAGGCAACGTGGTCGCCGTCCGCTGGACATGTACTGGCACGCATGATGGCATCTTTATGGGGCTCAAGCCTACGGGCAAACGCTTTTCTGCCTCAGTCATGAACTTTTACTATTTCAATGAAGATGGAAAAATCATCAATGACATCGCCGCTGAGGGCATGATTGCCATTCTTCGGCAGATTGGACTTGTGAAATATTGATGATCTATCGTCCGTTTTAATTAAGGTGGATTGCAGCTTGACAAACATAATAATTGCCAACAATGTCGGTGGTGTTCTGCTGTTGGATATGCACAGCAAAACGGTGGTTTGAACTCATTGATGGTAGCATCGTTTTCCCCCAGCATCTAAACTGCCGGCCCACTCTATACTCAACAGACCTATACGCTAAACAACAACCAACCTGTAAACACTGACTATATGGAGGATATGGTGAAAAACAGCAAAGTACTTTTTACCGCGTTGTTGCTCACTGCAGGTATAATGCTCACTGCAGATCTTGCAGAATCCGCAGAAGTTACCCCACAGGAGGCTGAAACCATCACCAAGGAGCTACATGCTACTGGCGGTGCAGTGCAGCCCATCGGCATGACCAACGACGCCTATGCCAAATTTTTCACCGGGCAGAGCTATCTTGCCAATCTTTCATCAGACAAAAGCTTTCCTGTGCATAACGTAACCTTTGCCCACGGGGCACACACCTTCTGGCACATCCACCACAATACCTGCCAAGTGTTAATTGCAGAAGCCGGACGCGGCTACTACCAGATCTGGGGAGAGACACCGCAACTCCTACTGCCAGGACAAACCGCCACCATACCAGCAGGCATAAAGCACTGGCACGGTGCTGCACCAGGTACAAGCTTCCAACACATTGCACTCATGAAGCAGGGAGAGGATGTGCGTACCGAATGGCTGGAAGCTGTGAATACTGACGATTATAGAAAGCTTAAATAGAGGAACACAGTGGATATGTGAAGGGGGTTATAATGCAATCTACTGTATATTTTGCCAAACTTGCGGTCAAAAATCCATCTGACAACAAATTGGCCAAAATTCGCCGCATCTGCAAAGCTGCGGGGCTTGAAGATAAGGTCAAGCCGCTGGAAATGAGCAAGGAAGATCAGGTGGTGGCTGTCAAGGTGCATTTTGGAGAGCGTGGAAACGACACATATATCCATCCCACATTTGTGCGTGAGGTAGTAGATCAGGTGCGTGCCACTGGAGCACGTCCATACCTCACGGACACCTGTACATTGTATAAAGCCTTTCGCCACAACGGTGTGGATCACTTGGAGACTGCCTACCTACATGGCTTCACCCCCTACGTGGTCAATGCGCCGGTGGTCATCGCCGATGGCGTTTTAAGCCATGCCTGGAAAGAAGTTCCCGTGAATCTTAAACACTTCCAATTTGTAAAAATCGCAGACGGCATTCTGGCGGCCAATGCCATGGTTGTCATTTCACATTTCAAGGGACATGCCTTTGCCGGTTTTGGTGGTGCGCTTAAAAATCTTGCCATGGGCTGTGCCCCGCAGGAAGGGAAAATAGACCAGCACGGCCGCAATATCGTCATTAGGGATGGTTGCATAGGTTGTGGTCAATGCGTAAAAATTTGTCCCCAACAGGCATTGTCCCTGATAAAGGCAGAAAAAGGACGACGCTGCAGCATTGACAAAGAACGCTGCTTTGGCTGCTACGAATGCATGAGCGTTTGCAAACAGAGCGCTATAGGCATCGACCTGCCCAACGAATATAACGAATTTTCCGAACGCATGGTTGAATATGCCTGCGGTGCCCTGAAGGGCAAGGAAGGCCGACTGATATTCATTAATTTCCTGATGAATGTAACACCGCAATGCGACTGTATGGGCTGGTCAGACTCTGTGCTGGTGCCGGATATCGGTATTCTGGCATCCAGTGATCCCGTGGCACTGGACACAGCTTGCTTTGACCTCGTATCTGCAGCACCCAGCTTGCGGCCCATTGGCGACCATGAGTGCCACAGTACGGGTTATGACAAATTCCAGGCCGAGCATCCCAATACCCGTGGCTACCACCAAGTGGAATATGCAGAGGCCATTGGCATGGGCTCTCGCCAGTACGAATTAGTTACTATTTAACTTCCAAAGGGTTTTTCCCTTATTTTTTACTGCTTTGCAAGAACGCTCTCCTCGTCTTTAACTGACGAAGACGAGCGTGTTCCATTTTCGCTGAAAATTGTTATGGTGAAAACAAAAAAAAAAGCGTATTTTTAGATTAACCTATAACCACCTGAAATCCGACTTCTTTCAGGAGTTTTTATGTATAATCCCCAATCCCTGCGGGCCACAGAGTTTATTGACCATGAAGAAGTGCTGGCTTCACTGGCCTATGCCGATACTCATTCGGCTGACGCCGCGAGTATTGACCGCATTCTTGCAAAGGCCGAACAGCGTAAGGGGCTCAACCATCGTGAGGCATCAGTTCTGTTGTCCTGTAACATGCCGGACAAGATTCAAGCTATGTACGCTCTGGCAGAGCAGATAAAAAAGGATTTTTACGGCAACCGCATTGTACTCTTTGCTCCGCTCTATCTTTCCAACTACTGCATCAACAGTTGTGTATACTGCCCCTACCACAGACAAAACTCGCACATGCCGCGTAAAAAGCTTTCGCAGGCCGACATTGTGCGCGAGGTGACGGCCCTGCAAGACATGGGGCACAAACGTCTTGCCATTGAAGCGGGCGAAGATCCGGTCATAAATCCCATTGAATACATTCTCGAATCCATTGAAACCATTTATGGCATCAGGCACCGCAACGGAGCCATACGCCGCGTCAATGTGAACATTGCCGCCACCACTGTTGAAAACTATCGAAAGCTCAAGGATGCACAGATTGGCACCTACATTCTGTTTCAGGAAACATACCACAAGCAGAGTTATGAAAAACTGCATCCGGCCGGCCCCAAGCACGACTATGCGTGGCACACTGAAGCTATGGACCGTGCCATGGAAGGGGGCATTGACGATGTGGGCCTGGGTGTGCTCTTCGGCCTGGAATCATACCGTTATGAGTTTGCCGCCCTGCTCATGCACGCCGAACACCTTGAAACTGTGCATGGCGTAGGACCGCACACCATCAGTGTACCACGCGTAAAAAAAGCTGACGACATTAACCCTGCCAGCTTTAACAATGGCATCGACGACGACACCTTTGCCAAAATCTGCGCTTGCATACGCTTGGCCGTGCCCTACACGGGCATGATCATCTCGACGCGTGAAAGCCAGGCCGTGCGAGAAAAGGTTATTCATCTAGGAGTATCACAGATCAGCGGAGCCTCACGCACCAGCGTAGGCGGCTACGCAACGCCCGTACCGGAAGACGAGGCTTCAGCCCAATTTGACGTGAGTGACCGCAGGACACTGGATGAAGTTGTAGCCTGGCTCATGGGCATGGAGTTCATACCCAGTTTCTGCACGGCCTGCTATCGCGAAGGTCGCACCGGCGACCGCTTTATGAGCCTATGCAAGAACGGACAGATACTCAACTGCTGCCACCCTAACGCTCTCATGACGCTCAAGGAATATCTGGAAGACTATGCAAGTCCACAAACCAAGGCCATAGGCGAGGCGCTCATAGCTCGTGAACTGGAAAAGGTGCCCAGCATAAATGTGCGCAACATTGCCCGCCGCAACCTCGAAGCCATTGGTCAAGGCAAAAGGGATTTTCGTTTTTAGTATGGACTGAATGTATATCGACATTCCTTTGTGGTCTGTGCCGCTAGGGTTCGTTCAGCGTCACAAACCACAAAGGTACGGTAAATTATCGAAAATTGCCTGAAAAAAGTTCCGGCAGGTGCTTGAGTATCTCTTGCATGGAAGGCACCTTGTAGCCCATGTGCTTGTGCTTTGCGTCCAGCAGCTCTTCAAGAGTGTATACGTCTGCCCTGTCACGCTTACCCACTGAAGCTATCCCCTCAGATTTAATCCACTTTTTTATAGTGGGCACCGAGACTTCAAAAATATATGCAGCTTCCTTAATAGTGGCGTAATCCTCACTGTACACGTCCACTTCTGCCGGTTTCCTGGAGGGTCTGCGAAAACGCTCTTTATTGGGTTGTTTATCGGCGCTAAAGTGCACCACCTGCGCTTGTTTGGACGCATTCTGTCCCGAACCGCCGCGCGCGCATACCAGCCACGTATTGGCGATGGAAGCGTCATACGGTTTTCCCTCATTAGCCTCCACATCGTCAAAAACACAGGTGAAGTCTTCACACTGCATAACATCATGGTACAGATCTTTGGGGAGAACTTCCTTTATTGCCAAAGCTGGTACCTCCGCTAAACGATACTACATATTTTACAAATGCCTTCTATCACCAACACATATCATCTGTAAAGCCCATCTTTTTGGTATACCCATCTTACTAACAATATTGCAACTCTCAGGCAGCATACAACAATCATATCAAAGCAATGATTTTGTGCGATTGTTCGTGGCATTCCTCGCACTCAAATGGATAGGGAACAAAGGAATGGTGATGTTATTATAATGCCTACTTATATACAAGGTTTTAATAAAGGGATGGGGCATACCTGGCCAACAAAATACTGCAAAATTTTATTATAATCAGTACAGTCACACAATGCACACAAAAATTACCTTATAGTGTCCCCTGATCTTCTCAAGATGCTAAAATGTGACTAGAATTCTGCATAATTTACAGCGAGAGGTCAAAAGTCACATTGATTGTCGCTCACCGCATCTTCCTTCTTTCAATTAGGGTATATGTCTGCCACGCTTGCATGAAAAATATTGCTTGACACCTTTTCGAAAGAAATCTACAAACATTTTTGCAAAGCAGTTAATTTTGTGACGCGGGGTGGAGCAGTTCGGTAGCTCGTCGGGCTCATAACCCGAAGGTCGCAGGTTCAAATCCTGCCCCCGCAACCAAAAAAATCAGGCACTTATGGAATACAAACCATGAGTGCCTTTTCATTTTTCTAACCTATTTCTAACCAGAACATAAAAAGAAATGATGCCCGTCGTCTTGGATTGACGCGGCGTTACGGGGATTGACGAGTATGGATGAGCAGAGGACGACAAAAGACATACTTGCCGTTGTTGAGAAAAGAAGACGAAGAACCATAATTTAATATGACCCCTTTGTTTTCTCAATCTTGCATGACATATCCTTTGCAAATACTTTACGGATGCAATCATTCTTCCAAGTATCATGCTTATCGTCACCAGAATGCCCTACCGTTGCCGTAGGAATAGTGCCAGAAAACACTGATTTCGGGGACAACCTGCTTTCGCCAAAATGCCGGCCTGCGGCATGAGCATGGACATCAATATGCATAGGCACGATAACATCGTCATCCAGATATAGGCTACTGTTTGCAGGATGCCTATAGTTGCTGCAATCCAGTCGCCCCGCCAAAAACAGAATATCCAACCTTTGGTCGTAGGGCCAGCCTACCTTTTCTATAGACGCTGCGCGTCCATACTCATGGGCTGACGAGTGGTGACCACCCCCTCGCACCCTGAAAACAAGAGACTTAAGGCCTCTACGTCCTTGAACGAGCGAATCGATTCCCCGAATTATGGGAATCATCATACAACAATTTGCGCTTGCTGGATATTTGATTGCTTGGATCGTCGGATTTCTTACGCTTTGAAATTCAAAGGAAGAGGTGGCCCAGTTTGTTAAACAGCAACCGACGCGTTTATAGCTTGGGTGCGGCGGGCGAGAATGAAGGGCCCAACGGAAGCTCGTCGGAGCCCGCCGCCACATCTTCTCATGCAGCCTCTGCCAACTGACCTCCATACACCATATCTGGCGTCAGCCCCCCCATGACGGTTATGT
>CAJOMG010000073.1 GCA_905235595.1 uncultured Desulfovibrio sp.
ACTGGGATTAAACGCATGAATTTGCTCCAGACAGTTCCAGGAGTTGGTCCAGTTCTCGCCATGACATTTAACAGTGAAATATTTCGGCCAGAACGCTTTTGCCACTGGAGAGCGTCTAAGTTCTTATGTTGGACTTGCGCCAGTAATCAGTCAAAGCGGTGAAAGTTCGACGACAGGACGACTTGTGAAAAACGGCCAGCAACGACTGAAATCGTTGTTAATAGAATGTGCATGGCTGCATAAATCCCGTGATGTATGTGCAGAGATCATTGCTGTCCGGCTAACGAGTAAAAAAAAGTCCAAAATCTCACTAAAATGTGTTACAAGAATTCATCACAACTACTTGTTATACAAGGAGATTTTTGACATGAGTTTTCATAACACGCTTTTCTCCCAAACACTATCCCTTATTCTCAGACACATTTTTCAAAAACTCGAACACAGGCATAAAACGGGTTCATCCGGATTTTGCGTACTTGGGGGATGACAAAAAAGTGGACATGAGTTCCAATTGAGGAAATCGTATAACCCTCGAAAAGGCGGAATCACCATGTCCACAAGTTTCATTTACCATGCGTTGGGGATGTCTGGCTATGAGTATGTAAGCCAAAAATTTCATGGTGGATGTACTATTATCCATGTGCGTCCAAAATGGCGCATTGTTCGATGTCCTGTATGCAAATCGAGAAAGGTTATTCGTAAAGGGTGTTGCATAACATGTGGTAAAACGTATGAATGATGCCCTTACGAAAACAAGACGTGAGCTCTATCGTGAATTGAAGGACGTGATGCACAAAGATGTGTTGAAAGACTCCAGGTGGATCTTATTAAAAAATCCCGCTAGATTGTCGACCAAACATAATGAGGAGCGCATTCCTCGCGCAGGAGTTTCATAACCACGGCATTGGCGGCTGCTTCCTCGCTCGCCATCTGGCGGTTCAAGGTAACAAGCCCCTCGGCCACAACGGATTCTTGCTCAGGATTTTGCGTCTATGGCTGTCGCATGTGCAACAGGTCCGCCTACCTGCGGCTGCCGTGTAACGATTCCGGCAGCCGCTTCTCAATGAAGTCCAGAATTTTGTTTCGACCCTCCCGGTAGCCCTTGGGAAACGTGCCGTAGCCGCTGGCACGTATTCTCCTGCCATCGGCGAACTCTACATTGAAGGAGAAACCCGGCGCGTCCAGCACGTTGCGCGCATTGCCATTGAAACCGTCCCAAGAGGCAAGGCTCCGCAGGATGCCGGCAAGTTCCTGTTCCTCGTCCGCGCTCAAAGGCACGTCACCGTCTGGAATGTCACCAAAGGCGCGCATAATATGCGGCCGTACGCCCTCTGCGTCGAGGCACCGATAAAGCTCGTAGTGCGGCTCCATGCGCATGCCATTCTCACCAAAACGCAAATGCTTGATTCCACCTTCCAGAGCTGGTCCCATCTTCTGCCAACGCCGTGCAAGAGGGGCCAGCATGTCACGCAGGGCGTCGCAGAATTCGACGAAGCCTTCAGGCATGCTGCCCGGTTCAGCCATCACGGTCACACGTTGTCTCGTGCTGTAGGCGATCTCAAGGCACAGCGGCATCGTGCCCGGCGCATACCTGCCGTAACCGAAGCCATGCCAGGCTTCCACCCCGATTTTGTCCAGCAGGGAGCGGATATCCTGCAGGAGTACCTGATTCGCATAAAACTCGACATCGGGCTGGCTGTTAGCGATGACGCAGACGCGCACGCGACCTTCGTCGGCAATGACTGACCAATAGCCGCCCTCTAGCCTATCGCTGAACGACAGGCGCTCCAGTTTCTTCGGCACGGAGCCGTACAGCTCAGACAGCTTCCTCCTGACATAACCGCACAACCGCGCCTCTGCCTCAAGGCGGGATGTGTCTCTGCCCCTATCTGCGCCGTAAACGCGTATCTCCCGGTTGTTTGGCTCCTTGCCGAGGACGCACAGACTCCATTTGCAACAGTCCTTCCGGCGTTCGCCCTTGTTCTCGTCGCCGGTACAGCCGGGCCAGGATGCTGCATCCATGGAGCGTAGAAGAACGACAATCTCGTCGAAGGTCTTCGCGTCTACGGGACCGGCATAGTTCAGCGAAGGCATGCCTCCAGACAGGCTGACGTTCAGTTTGCTCCTCGTCAGCTCGAGGTGTATGCTACGCGCAATGGGGGGCGTTAGGTTGTCACCCCACTCGGAATGATAGGCCGCATAGGTAACAGGCATTTCGGATCCCATACCTGCGGCTTTGGCTTCGCCGCAGAGCATCAGGGGCAGGACTGCGACCAAAATAAGGCTGGGGTGCAGCATGCAAACATCCCCTTACATTTCGTGCCGCAAAACGCGCGCAAGGCACTCAAATCTGCCTGCGCAGATGGTGCTTGATCGAAGCGCCATTCTTATCTTTTGTATTGAGCAAAACCTTAGAAAGATATGTGCCAATGGATTTGCAAAAGCTCCAGTCTGAACTTTGTGAAAAATGTGTATAGGATGACAGTTCCTTCTGTGTAAGAAACGCACCTGCAAGATCAGTTCCCTCTTTCAAGCCCTCCATGCCCTCTTCAATTGTCTTAAATCTTCCCCACGCCCTGGCGATCAGATCACCTGTGAGTTCATCAGGTATGCTTGCCGCCCAGCTGAAAACCACAGAATGGCTCATGTTGCGCAACCCTTCCAGGTTTTTGCTTTTCAAAAGCTTTTCATACCGCTCCACCAGCGCCATCATTCCCTGCATTCTGCTGATGCAGCCGTCGATGTTCTTCTTCAGTTTCGTGCTGTGACTGTCAATGTCAGCGAGAAAAATGCCGTCGCCGAAATGGCGGCAAGTTGTCCACCGTCATTTTTAATAACTATTCGATAGAAATACGATCGTCAAGCAACTATCCCCCTCCGCGAGCTTCCTCCGTACCATGCACGCAGTCCGCGCAGGAACACGGCAGCCTGCACGGCGTGTCCGGCATGGACGGGTCGTCTTGACTTGCCTAAAATTTTTGTCAATGTAGATGAAAATCAAAGAAATTTAGGGAGTTCCTATGCATCTTCTATTGGCAGCCGCCTGCCTGCTCTGCTTTTGCCTTTTTCCATGCCTTGGGATGACTGGACAACGCATGTTTCTGGATACTGACAAACCCCATTATGTAAACAAAGTTCATGGGTTCTCCTTCACCCTGCCGCCGGGCCAGTGGGATGCCGTGGAAAGTGATGATGGTAAGGAGATTACCATTCATGACGGTGCGGACGGTGATACAGACATCACAAAAATACGTGTCGTTGCCCGTGACGGATATGCGAACATTCCGTTGCAGACGTTGTTGAATGAAGAGACCAAAGGATACAGAAACATTCTCAAGGAAGAAGTCAGCCCCAATAACGATTGGTTTGCTTTGACAGCTGAAGATGCACACGACAATTACGTCTTCATCAAGTATATCCTCAAGGAGGGAAAGGCCAATGTGCTTGTTGTCACGGCGTCCAGGACACAAAAGGCCTCGTTCGATAGCGCAGTGTCCCGTTTGGTGAAAAGTTTCTCACCGGGCTTCGGGCGATGAGGAGAGGTCATGCCGGTTGCCTTCCTGCTGAACGTACTGCACGTTTTTTTGCACGACACTCTGCTGAATAAATTACGCGCCACGCCGCTGAAGGCGGGGATTGCATGGGGGTGCATGATGCTCATTACGATGACAGGCGGAGCCGCAGCGGACACGGAACCCATTCTTGATGGCGCCGTCACGGACATGTCCCATATGGATGCGCCCAAAACGACGACATCCAAAGATATTGTCGCATTTTTCGTACGATTCGCCTGGAATGACCAAATCGGCCATTCTGAAAACGGTATGTTTATCCCTGATGACGAGCAGCCGTACCCACAAGGTATCTGGCAACTGACGTTAAAAAAATCGCAACGCGGCGCTGAGCTTGAGATGCGCTGCGACAATGCCGGGCTGCATGTGGCGGGCACAGTGCCCGACATTGCTTTCAGAACCTTGCAGGAACTTATTGAATTACATGGCGTCACGCGACTCAACGGACACAGCAAGAGGGACTCCGCCCTGGGAGAACTACTGGACTTGAGCATCACTTATGCATCGGGCGAGCGCATTACGGCCTATGCAGAAGGCGGCAGTGCCACGTTACCGGAAAAATACTGGGACCAGCTGTGGTTTCTGGATTTTTTCAGAAAGATTGCCATGAACAACGCCTTGTGGCCTGTGCAAGATGCGAAATAAACGGACACCCCCCTGCTGACACGGAGTACCTATGCGAAAAATTTGCATACTTTTGGCTTTGCTTTGTCTGTTGGTCATATCGCCTGTTTCCGTGCAGTCTGCCGGCGAAGTGCCGGGCTTGAGCAACGTGGTCATTGTTGGAAACACGTCGCTGCCTGCGGATTTGACAGAACTGGACGCCGTGTGCGCCACAGCAAAAAAGGGACAGCGTTTTCTGGCGGAATCGCTGCCATTCACTGTGGACGGCAAGAAGTGGCTGCGTCTGGTCAGCACCGTGGACAGCAGGGGACAGCCCGGCAGTCTGCCCGCAGCCTGCCGTGATGCCTTCGTGCGGATCGAAGCCGTGTCAGACTCGCCTGACGTTCCAACCTCGCTGGTTTCGGCGACGCACTACGTCCAAGGGTACTCCGCCGTTGACAGTTCCATGGCTACGCAACGCCGCATGGCGGAGCAGGCCGCCGTTCGCTGGGTTGGGCTCAAGGGAGAACCGGCCACGGTTCCCATGCGTCTCACCCCCGCCGTCAATGCGACTCTGCTGAAACCTGCAGTCACCATTGATGCCTTTTATACCCGACATGAATTTGTGGCCGTGGAGAGGCGAGAAGGGCTACTCAGGATTGTGGATTTGAGCAACCGCTGCCCGTCTGCCTGGATTGAGGCTAAGGCCGTTGTTATGCCAGACTCCGGGGATGGGCGCGGCTATGGTCAGCAGGTTGTGCTCAATTTAGGTGCTAATATTCTGGAGATGCAACGCCGCTGGGGCAAGGCAGAGATTGTGCGCGCCGACAGCGAGGACAATCTGCTTCCCGGTGAAACGCTGCTGCGCTTTGACGGCCTTGAAGTCAGATACCGCAACAGCCGCAATGTTTCACTTTCCCTCACCCGCAACGGGGCCGGACTGGGTGGCATCTTCATCGGGCAGGAATGGTGCGACAAGGATTGGATTGCCAGAACCTTTGCTTCCTTGGGCATTCAGAAACACAGGGCGCAGGACGGCGTGGAACGCTGGGAACTCACCGGCGGGCCGGATGGCTGGAACTACAGCATGACGCTGACCTTCGGGTCGAACGGGTTGGTACGGCAGATGGATTTCGACTGCGCGGACGTGAACCTACTCAACTGACACCTGAAGCTCTTCCATGTTGGGGCACATAGCGTACAATTTTGCGAGATCGGCATCGCCGTATTCCTGCAGCACAAATTTTTCAGACCGGAGCCTTCTTGAGTTCGCTTTCTACCTTGTCGTCAATGCCTTCCGAGATGGTGGCCTCGTCGTCAATTTCCACTGAAAAATTCCCCCGATGCAGGGGGTGAGGAGCAGCATCCCTGTCCCGCAAAGGATTTTTGATCGACGCGCCCGATGCGATCGCGATGCATACATGACAATCGTCCATTCATGTGATAGGCATCACCAAACACCAATATATTCCCCAATGGGAGGGCTGTCATGGAATACACGGAAACGACATCGACCAGCTGGTTTTCCCGCCTGGGTTCGTCCTTCGGCGGCATCGGCTTCGGCATTGTGCTGATTCTGGCCGGCACGGGCCTTCTCTGGTGGAATGAGGGGGATTTCGTCAAAACGCGTGACGCCCTCAACGAGGCCCAGGGGGAGACTGTGGAACTCACTGATGTAAACAGGGTGGACGCCGCGCTCAACGGCAAACTGGTCCACGCCACCGGCCCAGCCGACACGCAGGACGTGCTGAAAGACCCCGTCTTCGGCATCGGGGGCAAAGGCATTGCCTTTGCTCGTAAGGTCGAATTCTACCAGTGGACGGAACAGTCCAGGTCGGAAAAGCGGCAGAAGCTCGGCGGCGGCGAGGAAACCGTGACCACCTATTCCTACAAGACGGATTGGGTGGGGCATCGTGTGGACTCGCAGCAGTTCCATGCTCCCGAAGCACGTACGCAGCATGCCAACATGGTTCTGCTGGCCGTGGAAGACCAGACGCAACACGCTGCCAACGTGAGCTTCGGCGCCTACCGCCTGCCCGCCCTCCTCATCAGATCCATCGGCGGGGCGCAGCCCTTCACAACGACTCTGGACGCCGCCGTACGTGAAAAGCTCACCCGCGACGTGCTACGCGCGCGGCCGGAGCTTGTGCCCTTCCATACGACCAATATGGATCGCGTCCCCTTTGAAAGGCTGCCCCAGGTAATCCACGAACAGGGCGGTACCCTCTATATCGGCGCTTCGCCCGCCGCGCCGCAGGTGGGTGACGTGCGCGTGACCTTTACTATGACGCCCCCGGCCACGGTCAGCATCATCGCCAGAACCAGGGGCGACACCTTCGAGCCGTTCCGCGCCGCCAACGGCAAGAGCGTCAGCGCGCTGGCCATGGGCGAGGTGAGCATGGACAACATGTTCGCCAACAAGCACAGCGGCAATGAAAATCCCGTTTTCAGCTGCTCTGTCGAAGAGCGCTTCCAGACAGAGATACAGTCTGTTCCCGGCTCTGTAAGCAGTCTGGAGAAGTCCGCCGAGATCTGTGATGAAGATGAAGACCGGATGTGCATCTTTCGTCTCCAGAAGAGACATGATCTCTTTTTCCAGGCACCCGGCAATCTTTTCTTCCCCAAGGGCACTTCTCACGCCCTCTTCCTTTTCATAATCCCGGAAGCGTCTGTCATCACCGCAGAGCAGATAAACCTTTCCGTCTTTCATAAGAGCACCGCGCAGCAGGATCTCCAGGAAATTCTTCTTTCCGCTTTTTCTTTCGCCGGTGATCAGGAAACAGGGCGCGCGGCGGATATCGACAGAATAAACAGCTGCATCCTCAATGCGGTATCCGGCCGGAAGAAGATCCGGTGAAGCGGCCGCCTTCTGTACGTCTTCTTCTCTTATAAAAGAAGCATACACAGGCTTGTCCGGGATATCCGGTATTTTTTCAGCACACCTCCCGTCCCACAGATCCCTGATTGAACGGCAT
>CAJOMG010000074.1 GCA_905235595.1 uncultured Desulfovibrio sp.
AAGATGACGGCGCAGAAAAACGTGGAGCTGCCGCTGGTCTACGCCGGGGTCTCCCCGAAGGAGCGCAGGCGAAGGGCGCAGGAGATGCTGGTGCCGCTGCGCATTGAGGGGCGCCGTGCGGCGCGCCACGGTGACGTTGTGGCCCTGCCCGACGGTACGGCAGTGGGGCGTGTGACCAGCGGCTCCTTTGCCCCGTCACTCGGCTGCGTCATTGCCTTTGCCTGGGTGCCCGCTGCCCAGGCCGGTGCAACCGACTTTACAGTGCGTGCCGCCAGGGCGACACTGTCTGCCCGCAGGGTGGAGATACCCTTCTACACGCAGGGCACGGCCCGTAAGAAACTGTAACCCGTGGACCACGGGGCATATAACCTTTACCAAACAGGAGAACGCGCATGGCTGCCAATCCCCAAGCATTGCTGTACAGTAAAACGCACGAATGGACACGTATTGAGGGCGACGAGGCGGTGGTGGGCATCACCGATTTTGCCCAGGAATCCTTGGGTGACATTACCTATGTGGAGCTGCCGGCTGTAGGCGACAGGCTGGATGTGGAAAAAGAGTTTGGTTCCGTGGAATCGGTGAAAGCTGCCAGCGATCTAGTGTCGCCCGTGACGGGTGAGGTCGTGGCCGTCAACGAGGCGCTGGAGAATGCCCCGGAAGCCTGCAATGCTGATCCCTATGGCAAGGGCTGGCTGGTACGGGTGAAGTTGGCGGCAAAACCGGAAGGCCTTATGGATGCGGCCGCCTATGAGGCCCACTGTGCTGCAGAACGCTAGGCACAAAAGGAGCTTGTATGCCCTATATTCCCCATACGCCGGATGAACTCCAGCACATGCTTTCCGTTATCGGCGTGCGCAGACTGGACGATCTGTTTGCCGATATTCCCGCGTCCATGCGCCCCAAACACTATAACCTGCCCCAGGGCCGCAGTGAATTTGCCGTGTGTGCGCATCTGGAGCGCCTTGCCGCCCAGAACCGTGTGGACGGCATTTCCTTTCTCGGGGCCGGCTACTATGCACATGACATTCCCAAGGCCGTGGATGCCCTGGCAGGCCGCAGCGAGTTTTACACGGCCTATACGCCGTATCAGGCCGAGTGCTCACAGGGCACGTTGCAGGCCATTTTTGAGTTCCAGACGGCCGTGAGCCGACTCATGGAGATGGAATGCGCCAATGCCTCGGTCTACGATGGGGGCTCGGCGCTGTTTGAGGCCGCCATGATGGCCGTGCGCAGCACAAGGAAGCGCATCCTGGTGCTGGATGCGGCCGTCAATCCCTTCTGGCGGGCCATGCTGGCTACCTATACGGCCAATCTTGGCCTTACTGTGCGTGTGGTGCCTCACAGGGAGGGCGTGAGCGACAAGGAGGCTCCTGCGGTGGACAATACCTGCGCGGCCGTTCTGGTGCAGAACCCCAATTTCTTTGGCGTGGTGGACGATTTTACGGATCTTTTTGCCCATGCCCGCAGCTGCAAGGCATTTGGCATTATTTCCGTATATCCTGTCCTGCAGGCCGTACTCAAGACTCCCGGTGAAATGGGGGCAGATGTGGCCGTGGCCGAAGGGCAGAGTCTGGGCATGCCGCTTTCCTTCGGCGGCCCCTACCTTGGCCTTATGGCCTGCCGCAAGGAGCATATCCGCCAGTTCCCGGGCCGTATCGTGGGACGCACCACAGATGTGGACGGCAAAACCGGCTATGTGCTCACCCTGCAGGCCCGCGAGCAGCATATCCGCCGGGCCAAGGCCACGTCGAACATCTGTTCTAACCAGGCGCTCTGCGCCCTGCGCGCGCTCATCCACATGTCACTGCTCGGGCCGGCGGGGCTGGCGCGCACGGCGGAGAACAATATGGCCCTGGCCCGCTATGCGGTGGAGCGGCTGACGGCACTCAAGGGTGTGGCACTGTGCAACAGTGCTCCCTATGGTTCAGAGGTGGCCCTGCGTCTGCCCAAACCCGCTACCCAGGTGGTGCGTGAGGCCATGGCCCGGGGGGTCACTCCAGGATATCCGTTGGGAACTGCGTACCCCGGCATGGAAAATTGCCTGCTGCTGTCCTGTACCGAAGTCAACGATCGTGACCAGATCGACGAGCTGGCTGCAATTCTGGGAGGTCTGTTGTGAAAACCATTTTTGCTGCATCCGTACCCGGCCGAACGGCCTGCCGTGTGGCCAGCGACGCTCCCGGCGCGGCTGCCATGCTGCCCGCCGGTCTGCTGCGCCGCACTCCGCCCCGTCTGCCCGAGTGTTCAGAACTGGACGTGGTGCGCCATTTCACTCGCCTTTCACAAATGAACTACAGTGTGGATGCCAATTTTTATCCTCTTGGCTCCTGCACCATGAAATACAATCCCAAGTTTACGGAATATGTGGCAGCACTGCCGGGCTTTATTCGCCTGCATCCACTGGTTGCCCAGCTGGAAGGCGGGACTGATGTGACCCAGGGTGCCCTGCACTGCCTGTACGAAACTGAGCAGCTGCTTTGTGAACTGACCGGCATGCGGGCCTTCACCTTCCAGCCCATGGCCGGTGCCAACGGCGAGTTCACCGGCGTGTCGCTCATAGCCGCCTACCACAGGGCAAAGGGGCGGCAGCGCCAGATCATGCTCATTCCCGACGCGGCGCACGGCACCAATCCGGCATCGGCCTCACTGGCCGGTTTTACCGTGTGCAACCTGGAGTCACGGGATGGCATGGTTGATCCTGATGCTGTGGCCAATGCCCTGCAACAGCACGGTGACAACGTGGCCGGCCTTATGATGACCTGCCCCAACACTCTTGGCCTTATGGAAACACATCTGCCCCGCATAGTAGAGGCTTTGCATGCCGTGGACGCGCTGCTGTACTATGACGGGGCCAACATGAACGCCATCATGGGCAAATTGCGTGTGGGCGATGCGGGTTTTGACGTGGTGCATCTCAATGTGCACAAGACCTTTGGCACGCCGCACGGCGGCGGCGGACCCGGTGCCGGGCCCGTGGGTGTTTCTGAACGGCTGTTGCCCTTCCTGCCCGCACCGCGTGTGGTGCGGCGGCAGGACGGCAGCTTTGCCCTCAACTATGATCTGCCCCAGTCTGTGGGGCATATCGGTCCTTTTTACGGCAGCTTTGGCGTGGTCATCAAGGCCCTGGCCTACATGTTGCGTCTGGGCGGCGATGGATTGGCCCGTGCTTCAGAGTACGCCGTGCTCAACGCCAACTATCTCAAAAAACGCCTGGAGGATGTGCTGGAAATCCCCTTCAGGCAGCGGCATTGTGCCCACGAATTTGTGGCATCTGCCCCCGAGGGTCTGCGTGCGCTCGATATTGCCAAGGCGTTGCTGGAACGGGGCATACACGCCCCTACCATTTATTTCCCGCTCATCGTGCACGAGTGCCTCATGCCTGAGCCCACGGAAACTGAGAGCAAGGAAACGTTGGATGCTTTTGTGGATGCCGTGCGCGACATTGTGCTTTCGGGCCGTGCCGAGCCGGAAAAGCTGCATGAAGAGCCGCGACATCTGCCCGTACGCCGTCTGGATGAAACGGCAGCGGCACGACACATGGTGTTGACCGAAGATATGGCATGAACTGCGGCCGCTGCAGAAAAGGCAGGCTGATGCGGGTCCGGGCAGTAATGCTGTCCGGTCAATGACGGCGACCTGTGAACAGGGGAGATTCATGCGGGATATTGTGGTGGGTGTGAGCGGGGCCAGCGGTATGCCCCTTGCGGCATGCCTTCTGCGGCTGTTGGCGTCCATGCCAGACGTGACAACACACTGTATTGTTTCGTCCGGCGCAGCAGCAGTGCTGCGGGCAGAGTGCAATGCCGGACCGGAATCGCTCACCGCATTGGCCGACACGACATACGCGCCCGATGACCTTGCGGCTGGACCGGCCAGCGGCTCATGGTGGCGCCGTGGTCGGGAGCCTGCCGCCATGCTTCTGGTACCCTGTTCCATGGGCACGCTTGGGGCGCTGGCCGCAGGGGTAACGCGCAATCTGGTGCATCGGGCCGCAGATGTGGCGCTGAAAGAACGCTTGCCTCTTATCCTGGTCACCCGTGAAAGCCCGCTTTCGGCCGTCCACCTGCGCAACATGCTGACGCTGCATGAGGCAGGGGCTGTCATCATGCCCTTTTCGCCAGGGTTTTACTTGCGGCCGCGCAGCCTTGATGATCTGCTGGAGCAGACCTGCGGGCGTATTCTTGACCAGGTGGGGCTGCCACATGCCCTGGGCCGCTGGTCATAGATACTGTCCAGATATATTCTTCACAATCTGTTTGTCATTGGGGAGGTAGGTTTATGAGCGAGCTGACGTGGTATGGACATTCGGCTTTCAGTATACAGGCGTCAGGGGTGCGGGTTGTCATTGACCCATTTTTCGCCCCTTCCTCCAGCTGCACTGCAGACAGCATAGACAGGGCTGATGTTGTGCTCGTCACCCATGATCACGGTGACCATGTGGGAGATGCCGTGTCCTTGTGCCGTAGAACAGGCGCACTGCTGGGAGCCATTGTGGGCACGGCAGATAAACTGCAGCGGGCGGGTATACCGCAGGAACAGATATGGAATGGCATCGGCTTCAACATGGGGGGTACGCTTACCCACAAGGGAATCAGTGTTACCATGGTTCCGGCCTACCATTCCAGTGATTCCGGTGCACCTGCTGGCTACATCGTGCGCATGCCCGACGGAGTGACCATCTACCATGCTGGAGATACCTGTATCTTCAGCGGCATGGAATTGTGGGGCAAACTGTACTGTATTGATGTGGCACTGCTGCCCGTTGGCGGCGTGTTCACCATGGATGCGCAACAGGCAGCCCTGGCCTGCAGTATGCTGCACTGTCGCCGTGTTATCCCCATGCACTGGGGTACATTCCCCGTACTTGCGCAGAGTACAGACGCATTGCAGTTGGAGCTGGACAGGCTGGGCCTGGCAAATGCCTTTGTGGCGCTGCAGCCCGGCCAGAGTATAACAGTTGCGCCTGCGGGTGTATAACTAACCCCTGTTTTTGTTTTTTCCGCGTTCTCCTGAGGTTTACAAAGGCGGGTGTGCTTTTTATACTCTGTCAGTAGTTCGCCCTTTCACGGGAACCGGCGGACGGCATTTTTTACCTGTAAAAAGAAGGTTGCGAGATGAAAAAGGTGTTTTTCCTGTTCGCTCTGCTGCTGAGTGCGGCCCTGCTTTTGCCCCAGACTTCTGATGCTGGTCCGCGTGGGCCCAAGTACATGTACAAACTTAAAAGCGTCATGCCTGTGGATGGTCGTCAGGGTGTGGCCTGCGATGGAAAGTTTATTTATGTTAGTGACAGTAAAAAGCTGTTTAAGTATGACATGAGCGGTAAGCTGGTGAAACAGAATGACAATCCCTTTGAGGGCTATGCCATTCCTTCAAATCACATTGGTGATATTGACGTATACAATGGCGAACTGTACGTGGGTGCTGAAAACTTCATGGACGGCGTAGGCAAGGATATCCAGATTGCCGTGCATGACGCTGACACCCTGAAGTTCAAGCGTACATTCAAATTTAATCCCGAATCCGGTCAGAAGGAAGTGTCTGGTATCACAGTTGATCCTATTCGCCGTACCGTGTGGATGTGTTCTTGGGTTGGTGAGGAAAGCGGTCGCTATCTCTATGAATACGATCTGGAAGGAAAGTATCTGCGCAAGCTCCAAGTACAACCCATCCCGTATTGGGTGCAGGGCGTCTTTGCCTATAACGGTTCCCTGTTCGTCACCTCTGACGACGGTGACGCTGACCGCAACGAGCCTGACCACCTCTACCGTATAGATATCACGTCTGGCACCACATCTCCTGCAGTTATGGAAAAGGCCTTTACTGAAGTGCTCAAGCAGGGTGAAATTGAAGGTCTGTGCGTAGATCCCTCCAACGGCGATCTGCTTGTGCTCATGAACCGCGGTGCACACATCGTGCTGGGCATGACCAAGGGCTTCTATCCTGGCTACACCAAGGAAATTCACGAAATTTACCGCTATTCCATGCGTCCTGTTGGCATGCCTCCCCATCATGGACAGCATGGCATGCCTCTCCATCAAGGACAGCATGGTGCGCCTTGTCAATAGCCGTCTAATACATGGCTGAGTAAAAATGTGCGGTGCTGCAATTGCTGCGCCGCACATTCTTTCGAAACCAGTCTGAGCGGATCAACTATAGGCAGCATGAACGTCATCCTTGTTTTATGGCCGATGTCGGTTGCCGGAAACCAGCTGTTCATAGGGACGCGTAAATACAGTGATATCATCGGTTATCGGGTCGCGTCGCGATTCTACAAAGCAGTCGAAACGGGTATCGTCACTGTTCGGGTAGTCAATGCGTGTTTGCCATCCTGCCCAGCGTGTTTCACGGCGGGCTTTTAGGTGGAGCACCACGGCCTCGGCCACATCCACTCTGTCCATGGTTTCGTGTGCTTCCATCAACTCGTGGAGTGAAGAGGCCGTCAGAAAGCTGAATTGCCTTTGCAGCATCTTGATGTGTCGCTAGGCATAATCCAGGCGCTCCTCGTTGATTCGGTAGTACTGGCTGACGCCGCCCGCGTATTCATCCATGAGCCGCGTTGCAGGCGTTCTTTCATCTCTACAGGGTGGACGCCTTTCTATCATCATGTCAATGGCATCAAGTGCGAGGGGGATGGGGACAGTGCCGGCACTGCGCCTGTTCCCCAACAACAGCAGGAGCCGGGCGGCGTTTCTTCACCGCCCGGCTCTTGTCTTTGCTAGTAGTGTTCAGTACCGGAACGTGTTCGTCTGCATGAATGACCGGTCACGTCTCCGTGTCTCTCCATGTACGCACAGTCCCCCGGTGTCAAAGCCTGTCTTCGGGATGGGCCTTCTTGTGGGCATTCCATTTGTCAAGGGACGGGAAGGTAACTTCGCCCTGGGTCATGGTAGGTTTGCCCTGGGTGTCCACGGAGATCTCCATGTGGAATTTGAAGAGGCTTCCGGGCTTTTCCGTGATGGTCACCTTGACCGAGCCGTCCTCCTGCTTTTCGATGCGGTGGTCCAGGGCGGTGTGTTCATGCCCGCCGCCGGTGACATCCTTGTAGATCTGGCCGGCATAGCGCAGCGACATCTGCACGGCTTGCGTGGTGCAGAGGCCCACCGTTGCCAGCTGGGCGTCGTTCTGGCACAGGGGCCGCGCCGCGTCCACAATCTTCTTCAGATAGGGATGGTTTGTCGAGCTGCGCTCGTAGGTACGACCCTGGGCCGCTTCGCTTACGTTGAAGTCACGGTACTCCTTCTGGGTAAAGACCTTCTCCTGACCCTCGTTGACGATGGTGATCTTGCAGCCGTCCTGGTTGACCAACTTCGCTCCGGGAGGCATGCCGGCGCGGGTGAAGTCGGCGCCGAAGCCATAGGCATGTTCACCATTCATGAATTGCGTGCCGGGTTCGATGTTGAAGAGCCCCTGGCCCAATTTCTGGTCTGTCCTGGTGAGGGTCACGTCCTTGTGCTGGACGTCGGCAAACTTGTCCATGAGGACGGACGGAGGGATCCCATAGGTGGTGTGTGTATTGAACAGAAAGTCGTGCGTGGTTGTGCCCGTGTTCCCCAGCATCGTCTGAAAGGCGACTGTTTCGTCGCATATGCGCTGCATGAGCTTCGCCGTAAAATTGTCCATGGTGAGGCCCTTGGGCGCCTCCCCTCCGTGCAAGACCTGCCACAGATGAGCCGGACTAGGATTTCCATTGGTTTCCGCCAGCAGAGTGGAGAGGGAATGCGCATGGAAGGCAAACACGGTCGCCAGTTCGTCCACTCCCCAGAAGTCGCCATCCTCATCATCCACAATGGGATTGTTCAGGGGGAAGCTGCGGGGCTTCATCTCCTTGTACCGGCCAACCTTGGAACCGTCGGGCAGCTTGAGATCGGCGAAGAAATTCTTGATCTGATCATACTTCTCATGACCCAGTTTGACCCGGATGGGGAACAGTTTGATGTCCAGTGCGTTAAGGTGCGCAGGGAACAGGTTGGGCAGGACGGACCCAAGTTGGTCGTGCAGCGGCAGGTCCTGCACCGTTTTGTCCTGGGTAAAGGTAATGTCTGCCGGCGCCGGTTGTCCCAGGCGTTCGGCAATGCCTTTTATCAGGGGGTTCAGCATTCCCAGGGCCGTGAAGGCGGTCGTCACATTTTCCTTGGACCGCGCGACGACGTCGCGCTGCGCTTCGGGCAGGGAGGGAGAGGCCATGCTCTCCTGCACCGCGTGGTTGTACAGCACGTTCAGGGCGAGCTGCGCGTCGGGTGTTTGCAGGCCTTCCAAGACTTTCGTC
>CAJOMG010000075.1 GCA_905235595.1 uncultured Desulfovibrio sp.
ATCCACGGCGATGATAGCTTTTGTGCGCGGGGTGACGGCCGCTTCCACAGCGGCAGGATCCAAGAGCAGGGTATCTGGGCAGACATCTGCGAAGACTGGCGTACCCCCCTGGTAGAGAATACAGTTGGCAGACGCGGCGAAGGTCATGGGCGTGACAATGACTTCATCCCCTTGCCCTATGCCCAGCGCAAACATGGCCGCGTGCAGGGCGGCTGTGCCGCTGCTCACCGCCACACCGTACCTCGCTCCGACATAGCTGCAGATGTCGCTCTCAAAGTGCTCCACAGCCGGACCGGTAGTCAGCCAGTCGGAACGCAGGATATCAATGACGGCCTGGATATCGTCCTCGCTAATGCACTGGTGGCCGTAGGGTAGGAACTGCCGCGTATCCATAATGCTTACCGGATATCGAAGCCTTGTGCCTTGAGGGTATCGCGCAACTGGGCCACAGTAAGCCAAGATACGTTGGTGTCGGAATTGTAGCTGAAGCCTTCGGGTATCGGCTTTCCCACTGCCCCTTTGCACTGGAATGTTTCAGGCATGATAGCATAGTAATCACCAATATCGACGGTATGGCGGCTGTCTTCCTCGGTGATCATCGTTTCATGCAGCTTTTCACCGGGGCGTATGCCGATCTCCACCGTTTCCATGCCCGGTGCAATAGCCTCCGCAAGATCCGTGATTTTCATACTCGAAATCTTTGGCACGAGAATCTCCCCGCCCGCTACCAGAGAAAAAGATCGCAGCACCATGTGGACGGCCTGCTCCAGAGAAATCCAGAAGCGCGTCATGCGCCGGTCAGTAATGGGCAAGGGGCCTCCTTCGTTGCGTTTATTTATGAAAAAGGGGATGACGCTGCCGCGACTACCCATCACATTACCATAGCGTACGACGGAAAATGCGGTTTTACAAGCAGTAAAAGCATTGGCAGCAATAAAGAGCTTGTCGGAACAGAGCTTGGTGGCCCCATACAGGTTTACAGGGGCAACAGCTTTGTCGGTGGAAAGCGCAACCACTTTTTTTATCCCGCTGTCCGCCGCCACGTTGATGACATTTTCTGCACCGTAAATATTGGTACGGATGCTCTCCGTGGGATTGTACTCAGCGGCGGGCACCTGCTTGAGCGCGGCGGCGTGGATGATATAGTCCACGCCGCGAAAGGCTCGGTATAAGCGCTCCTTGTCGCGCACATCGCCAAGAAAGTAGCGCATACAGGAGTATTTTCTGGTTGAAAAGCGCTGCTGCATCTCGAATTGCTTGAGTTCGTCGCGGGAAAAAACGATTAAACGCCGAGGACGGCATGTTTTGAGTATAATTTCAACGCATTTTTTGCCAAAGGAACCGGTACCGCCGGTTATGAGGACATCTTTACCAGAAAACATACGGAGTTCTCGTAGAGTCTTAATTGATTATCGTAAAAATTCATAAAATTTAGATGTAAGAAAAGTCCTATCGTTGGGTATAACTGTTTGTGTGAGCATATCCTGGTAAAAATCTTCAATTTGCAGAGTGAGATATTTTTCCTTCTGCTGTGAAAGCACATGTAGTGTAGGCCGAATTTGTAAAAGTTTCTCTGCAAATATGAGGAGTGATTTATTGTCAATAGAAATACAGGCAAAAAGTATTTTTAAAATTTCATAAATTTCTTTCACATCTCCGACGACAAAATCGCTGAAGCTGATGATAGGGATCGACTGTTGGCTTCCTTCTGCTTCTATGACTTCAAAGTTTTTAAAGACGCTATACCAATAGGCTAGATGGGCAGCGAGGGTGCGTTGTGCCGGCGTGAGGGTTGTTCCTCTACAAAAATGTTGCAATGCACGCATGGCTGCTGATGGATGGGAATTCGCCAGAAAGCCCCTATACAGTACCTCCGCGCCTGCAGAACTTTCCAGCGGCACGAGCAAGCTTCTGTGAGTAAAAAAGGCACACAGATAAAAATTACTAGCGAATGCACAGAGCATTGCTGGTGAATACATAGATGTCGTCAGAGAAAATTGTTCTTTTGCCCAAGTACTATTATAGATGGTTGTATATACGGTTTCGTCTATTTTCTGAAATGTTTTGGCAGCGTTTTCGTCTGTGGCATCGCCAAATGGTTCAAGGGCAATCCGATACTTTTCGTTGCAGTGCGGGGAAAAGAAATTTTTGTAATATATTGTCTGTCTCTTTATGTTCTCAGTAAAATTGTCCAGAAGAAAATCTGGATTTTTTTCTGGAAAAGCAACAAGCATTATTGCCCTACCCGTCATAGAAGCAAGATTTTCTCTATTTAGGAGACTTTTAACGTATGTCTGAACAGCGTTGTTTGAAACGAAGTAGCAGCGCGTATACGTCCCGTTGTGCTTACCAATTTCAGCAAAGAAACCCATAAAGAGTGTTTTTTTGTGATAGGTGTCAGTTGCGACATAATCTATAACCATAAATACGGAATCATTTTTAATTAAGAGGATGTGTGTGTCGTCGCAAAATATATCGTATGAACCATAATTATTAATAGAAATTGTTTTTTCGTTAAGATGACAAAATTCAGGTTTATAAAATTTTGCTGCAAGTGGTGTAAAATACATTTCTTCAACTGCAAGAAACATCTTCATCGCCTCTTCTGTTCTGAACGTATTTTTTCCAAGAATATTTCTTGCAAATACAAACTGATTCCATTTTTCATTGAAATCTGAAGTGCAGTTTGCATGATGTAATAGCGCTTTATATGAAAGCTGTGATGTTGAGCATGCATACATCTCTTTTGGCAATATACCTATTTTTAAATCCTTTTCTTTATAATTTTCTATGGCATTACGCCATATAAATTCATTGACAATTTTTTGATCCCATTCTTTTGTGAGTTTTACTCGATGATAAACATCAGTCCAAAATTTTTTTACTTTTCTATTTGCTTTCATCACACATATACCGATATTGGCTCCATGAAATACATTTTCAGCCTGGAAAGCCATATCAAGTGTATATGCTGCAAAAAATTCATCAACATATTTTGAGATATCTGCAAAAAATTGAATATCGAGATCAAAAATATATATCAAGATATCCTTATCTAGATTTGCCTCTACAAAAGATAAGATTTTTGATATCTTATAATCCCATATAGCTTTGCCTCCCCCACTTTGATTCTCAATCAGAACATCTATATATTCATGTACTATTTCATAATCACCTTGCAATGTTGCGTAAAAATTAATTTTGAACGCCTCCATACTATGGGTACAAAAGGTAAAAAGAATATTTTTCGGCATAAACAAAACTCCTTAATTCATTCCAATCTAAAAACAACAAACTACTATCTCTAAAAATTTCATCGTAATTCATGCTGTAGATACAAAAGCATGGTACTCTCACTTGTGATATACCAGTCTTTTTCCGTATCGACATCCACAACAATATGGCGTGGGAACACAAGCGACAAAGCCAGAAGTTCCTACTTTGCAGGAATAGATATTGGAGAGGAAAAGCTGTTGCATCTCAAGCTGCTTGCGTTCGTCACGAGAAAAGCAATAACATGAAGTGATCGGTCATTTTTTAGCAAAACATCGACATATTCTTTGTCAAAAGAATCTGTTCCATCGGTGACAAGCACATCTTTGTCTGAAATCATTAATTCTCCACCAAGATAATGCTTGATAACTTCCATAGAGGACGTGTAGAAGCCATTATTACCCTTTACCCCACTGCCGCACATATGTCGGTCTCAAACAGACGCATGGCCTCGGCCACAGCCATATCCATATCCCAGTAACGGTAGGCACCCAGACGCCCGCCGACAAAAAAGCGCGGTAACTTTGCAGCTGCGACCAAATACTTCTGGTGCAAGGCCATGTTCTCGGCAGTGTTGACGGGGTAGTACGCCTCGCCGCCGCGGGAAAATGCCTGCGGGTACTCCCGGCAGATGACGGTTTTGTTACTGGTAAACGCCTCGACGCGTTCGAGATTGTAATGTTTGAATTCGTGTATGCGTGTAAAGGGTATTTCTGTGTCGGCATAGTTCATCACACTCGTCCCCTGGTAATCCTGCACGGGCACGGTCTGCCAATCAAAGCGTAGTGACCGCCAGCCCAGCTCCCCGTACCTGTAGTCGAAAAGCCTGTCCAGCATACCCGTATAGACGGTATAACAATCCGATGGCAGGGAATTACGCATGGTTTCGAAGCGTGTGTGGAGGAGTACTTCAATGCGCGGATGCAGCAGCATGTTGGCAAACAGTGCGCCATAACCCTCGGCGGGCACGCCTTGCCAGAGAGCATTGAAGTAGTCTGCGTGGTATGTGGTCCGCACGGGCAAGCGCGTGATGATGTCGGCGGGCAATTCGCACGGTGGACGACCCCACTGTTTTTGCGTATATCCCTTGATAAAGGCTTCGTAGAGCGGTCGTCCCACAAGGGAAATGGCTTTCTCCTCCAGATTGCGGGGGGCGGACACGGCATCGCGTGCGATTTCAGCGGCCAGAAACGCCTTGGCTTCGCCGGGCGACAGAGCTTTTCCGTAAAACTGGTTGACAGTTGCCAGGTTGATGGGCATGGGGAATACGGCATTGCCCCGGCGTATGAAGACCCGGTGACGGTAATCATTCAGGGTCGTGAAACGGCGTACGAATTCCCAGACCTGGGAATTTGACGTGTGGAAAATATGGGAACCGTACTGGTGGCATTCAATACCGGTGTCTGTGTTGAAAAACGAACGGCTGTTGCCGCCCACGGCCTCGCGCTCGTCTATCACCAGCACGTCCGCGTCCAGCTCCTCCGCCAGCAGGCGCGCCACAGTAGCACCAAAAAAACCGCTGCCCACAACACAGAACTGCACGGCTCACCTCAGTGGGCAATCAGCCCAGTTCCTCCGCGCCGTATTGGAGAACGCGGCGTAGCAATTGATCGAAAACTGCAGCATAATCCGCACGACGGATCTCACCAAGCTGCTGTTCAGTCATCAACCCACGCAATTTGATCAAATTGCCCAACCCGCTGACCGCCTGCTTGTGATTAGTGCGAACCATCACCCCCGTCCGTTTTTTGTGGCGAATACACAAGTGCCCGGTAAACACAACACACTGCCCATCAAGTACGGCCCTGAGATCCCGTTCCAGATCATCGTATTGCGAGGGAGAAAAGATAATGTCAAAACCGCCCACCCGTACAATGCTCTCGCGCCGGAGAAGATGGCAGCAGCCGGTGACGGACATGCATGCCCGTATGTACTTAAAGTAGCCAAAATCACAAAGTCCTGAAGCAAAATCATCCATTTTGAGAGTTACGGATGCGCCGTCCGTCCCTGTGCCGAGCATGGCATCACACGAAAGGTGTAAGTCAGTACTCTGTACCGTCAGATTGCCTTGCATAGCAGAAACCTGGCAACCCACAATGGCCGCATTGGGAAATGCCTTAAGGGCTGTACCCATATAGCGCAGCCAGTCAGGAGGCACCAGCGCATCATCGTCCAGAAAGGTCACCCAGTCGGCCTTGACGGCCTCTGGCTCCTGCAGCAGCCAATTGCGGGCGGCAGGTGCCCCCACATTGACCGGCAAGCGGATACAGCGCAAGCGTCCTGCAAATTTCTTGCGCATATATTCTGCCACGGCTGGAGTGTCATCCGTACTGCCGTTGTCGAGCAGCAACAACTTGGATGAACCCAGGTCAGAGGTGAGCAAATGGTTGAGCGTGTCTTCCAAATCAGCGGCATGGTTCCATGAGTAAAGCAAAATGACGCCTTGCCCGTCTGGTAGCGGGCCGGGGCGGTCAAGGCCTTCACGCATGTCGGCCAGGCGCAGCAGCAATGTGCTGTCCCAGGGGGCCTCCATCGCTGCTCGGTTAAACAGTGCCGTCGCTCCTGCATCGCCCTGTCGGTAAAGGCATTCCCCCAGACGGTAAAAAAGCCCGGGCAGTGGGCAGAGTTGCAACGCCTGCTCATGGCACTGCGCCGCCGCATCCCATTCTTCAAGTGCAAAATGCACCATACCGTCAAGCATGTGTACCAGCAAAGGGGGCAGCTTCATGCCGTCATAAAAATCCCTGAACCAATCCACATCACCGGTGAACAGACCAAGACGCGCCGCATACTTCAACAATACCAAGGAGTTCGGGCTTCTCTCGCGCAATCTGAGGAGTAGCGCACGCAGTGCTTGTTCGTCGTTGTGTTGTATGGCACTGTCCAAACGCTTTGCAATGTCTTCGCTTGCTGCAGCCAAAGCCGCTCCCTGCTTGGCTGCCTGCAGCACCGGCCGGGGTACCTCCATGCCGCTTTCTGCACACTGCGTCAAAATTGTGCAAGAATGTACATCCCAGGGCGCATCTTCCCAGGCAGTAACGGCCAGACCGAGCAGTAAATCCCGCTTATTTTCGGGCGTGAGCCCCTGCCACCCTTGCTCAATACTTTCCATAACCAAGGTGAAAACATTGTACATCCGTACGCCACCGTGTGCGAACAGCATGAGTGCTTCCCGCACAGGCACAGGCATGGATGTCCACAAGGTCTTGGCAGAAAACATATCCATTCCTCGAGTCACTATAGTACAGCAAACTAGCGGATTGCCAAAAAACTGTCCAGCATTCTCTCAGCGAAAATACCTGAGGGGATGGTTGTATAGGCAAAAAGATGGTATGCTATCTCGCAACGCTGTTCTTGTGTATCCCTCGCGTCTGCTACAGCTGGAACAAAAAAACAGGAGTGCCTTTTGTCAACGAATCCAAGCCAGACTCGAAATCCAGATGCAAAAGCGTTTTTAGGCCGCGGGGCAGCCAATTGTCCTCCTTGGGACATGTTTGCAGCTTGT
>CAJOMG010000076.1 GCA_905235595.1 uncultured Desulfovibrio sp.
GCAAGTGCTGAAAGGGGCAGACGTTCGCCTGCCATGTACCCTATAAGACCCGCCCAAACCGGTTCACCTGTGTAGATAATGGTGGCGCGTGTGGGGGGAATGTCTTTTTGCGCCCAGGCAATAATGCTCTGTATGCATGCTGAGGCCAGGCCAAGGCCACAGGCGCTGCCCACGACCAGCCATGAGAACGGGGCGGGAACTTCTCCGCTGAGGGGCATGAATGCAAAGCTCAATAGAGCACCGACCATCAGTTCTACTGTGGCGATGCGCCGAGGGTTCGTGCCCGGCACGATGATGCCCGTGAGGATGATCTCGCCGGCAAAGGCTATGGCGCAGAGCAGAGTTAGGCCTTCCCCCATACCCAGACCGGTCATGAAGCCGTCGCCGCCGGTGAGCAGTATGACGCCGGGAAAAGCAAGAGCCATGCCAGTCCATGCCAGACGACCTGGTTTGTGCTTCATGAAAAGGCACTCGAAAAACGGTACAAGGGGTACATAAAAGGCTGTGATGAAGGCCGAGGCTGAGGCCGTTATGGTAGCAAGACCAGCCGTCTGCAAGGCAAAGCCTGCAAAAATGGCTGCCCCCAGAACTGCGCCGCCAACGAGTTCACGCTTTGTAATGTCCCGTAGAATGGGGAAGGAAAGACAGGCCAGAATGAGCGCGGCACAGCTGAATCGTAACCCCACAAACCACAGGGGGCCGCTTTCCTGCATGGCCATGCGTACAAGAAGAAAGGTACTGCCCCACAGCGCAGTAACGCCACATAAAGCCCATTCCTGGGCTGAAGAAAAAAGGGCTTTGGGCATACAATCGTCTTTATGGTGAGGCTTTGTTCAATCGTGTGCTGTCATCAATATGATGACGCCGACAATGCTGACTATAATGCCAATGGCCTGTTGCAATGAAATACGTTCACGGTAGCATACCATGCCCACAACGATGAGCGCAATGGCCAGTAAGATGTTGGCAACCAGCGATGCCATACTGATTTTCCAGCCGCTACGATAGAGAAAGATAAAACCGATTTCCAGGCCCACCATGGAAACGCCCAGGGCTATGCCCGTCCAATTCACTTTCTGGAAGGCCGTGACGATGTTTTTCTGTGTTTCAAAAACAAAAAAACCAACAAACGACAGGAATGCGGCAGTAATATAGGTGACAATCAGGGCCACAAAGGGACTGCAGTCCTTTGGCAATGATTTTGACGAGATATTATAGAGAATATTGGCCGTAACAACGAGGGCCATAGGCCAAAGGTAGGATAGCATAGTTTTCTCCGGAGGACCAAATGTGCAGTTGAAGATAGACAGAGCGTTCTTCAGTGGCTACCCTGACGCTGCATGACCTTACACCTTTCAGACCAGTTCACTTACTGCCGTCTGCTCCGTTTTATGCCTGATAGACTTGCAATCATGTATGTACATGCACAAGCGCCCGTCCTTGCCTTGGGGCAGGGATGGACGCTTGCAGAGGTAGGATTTTACAGTTTCTGAGTATCAGGCCTTGGCAATGGAGATGACCTTTTCCGCATTTCTGGTATCGGCCAGCCGTGGAATAGTTACCGTAAGAACGCCGTTCTTGTGTGCTGCAGTAATGGCGTCAATATCGGCATCATCTGCCAGATTCATGCTGCGGCGGAATGAGCCGTACCTGCGTTCGGTGACGTGCCTTTCCTTGTCTTCTGTTTCGCACTTCTTTTCACCGGCAATTTCCAGCATGCCGTCGTGGACAGACAACTTTACGTCATCCGGCTCCACACCGGGAACTTCAATCTTTAACGTGTATGCCTTTGCATCGCTGGTCAGATCAGCACGAGGCATGAGATCGTTTTCCTTTTCCTGAAGCGCACGGAAAAAGCCTGGAACCCATGGAGTGACCATGCCGTCAAAGAAGTTATTGAAGAAGCGGTCTATGTCGTCGCGCATAGGCGCATTGCGGAGTATGGCCTCGCGGGGAGCAAACCAACGACTGGGAGTAAATGTAGTGTTCATAACAAGCCTCCTGTGGAAATCTATGTTGAAAAATAAATAAGCAGGCATACAGAAACGTCAAGATGGCCTGTGGAAAAAATGTGAATTTCTTGTATGATTTTGACTTTGTATTTTAGCATTAAGATAAGGTTGGAATGAGGTTATTCGTAACCATGGAAAATTCCTTGCCGAATTGTGTAAAATTAGGTAGCTGCATACCATCGTGCAATGCTTTGAAGTAAGAGAGGTTTTCTTTGTTGATAGGGTGAATAAAGGGACTTCGTCGTACGTCTACTGAAAGATGGTAAATTGCGTGATGGAAATGAAGCTCATTTTAGCAACTATTGTGGCAACAGCGATATGTGCGACACCATTGTTGGCGGTTGAGGCAAGCTATCCACCGCCACCCCAGCCGGGCCAGCCCATTTCAGTGGAAGATACCGTGTATGGTGTGTTGCGTACGCACCGCAATCTCCGTGGCATGCAAGAAAATCGTGAAGTGCTGGAGCATGAGGTGCGCCGGGCGCAAGCGGGTTTCGGCCCTCGTGTGGATGTAACGGGGCGTGGGGGCCTCAGTCAGTACAGTGATGCTTCTACCCGCAATCAGGACCTGGACGACCGCATGTACGGCTATGTGGGCATCAGTGCCCGCCTGGTGCAACCCATATGGGATGGTTTTGCCACCCGTTCGCGTGTGCGCGCCGCGAAAACCACTTTGGAATCCCAGAAGTACCGTGTATTCGATACTGCCACGTCGCTTTCTCTGGACGGCATTATCGCTCACATTGACTTGCTGCGCCGGCGTGCCATTTATGCCCTGGCAGAAGAGAATGTCGCCCGTCACAAAGAGCTGGTGGCTCAGGCCGAGGACCGTGCGGCTCTGGGGGCAGATACTGCCGCCGACGTCACGCAGGCGCAGTCGCGTCTGCAACGCGCTCTCTCCAGTCTTTCCGAAACCAGGGCCTCCCTCCTGGTGGCAGAGGACACATACACGCGCCTTACCGGTCTTTCCACCAGTGAGAAACTCAAGCCTGTTACCATGCCACCGCAGATCTTTGCCAATGCCAAAGCTGTGATGGATCAGGCCGAGAAAGCCAATCCGAAACTGGCCGCCTACCTGCAGGACATTCGCACCGCCCGTGCCAACCGCGAGCTTGCCGATTCGGCTTTCTATCCCACCCTGAACCTGGAGGCAGGGCCTGACTACAGCAACAGGGGCGGCGGAACTGACCGCTGGATATACAGTTTTGATGCCCTTGGCGTGGCTCGCTGGAATATTTTTAACAGCGGGGCAGATTTGGCAGAGCACAAGGCGGCTTCAGCGCGGGTGCGGCAGGCACGTCAGGTGATGCGTAACTACGCTGATGATCTCAAGTTGGATGTGGAAAGCACTTGGACGAACTACCAGGCCGCGCAGGAGCAGTACAAACACTACGGCAAGGCCGTTGAATACAATAAGTATACTTGTGCTGCCTATATTGAGCAGTTTCAGATTGGCAAGCGGAGTATTTTGGACGTACTGGACGCGCAGAACGAGCTGTACAATTCTTCTACACAGGCAGAAACGGCACGGGGCAATATTCTTGTGGGTGCGTACAGGCTGTCAGCTCTCACGGGCAACATGCTGCGGGAAATGTCCATCAATACAAGCCCATTGGCAAAAAAACCTGCGCGTGATCCCCACGATCCACGAGAGGAATTTGCCCCTGGCTGGTTTGACTAACAGCTCAATGACAGCATAGGATTATCGTGTTGGTGCCCGCCATGTGCGGGCTGTATGTTTTTTGGATTTTGTTCGGTTCCGTCATTCAGCAACGGGATGCACATGGACATTTCTTCCCCCACCAACGTACAGAACGGCCATACCCTTTCTGGGGAGGCGCAGAAACGTAGCGCCGTTAAGCTCTCCCGGATGTCCGACAGGAAGGGCTCTACCCCGGCCATGGGGCCGCTGCGCCCTTCGGATGTGGACTTCATGCCAGGCATATTGCGCAGTCTGTCGGTTTTATTGCGTTTGCGAGGCCGCGCTGTTTCTCCTCAGGCGCTCATGGCAGGGCTTTCAGGCAGCCAGGTGACGCCCCAGGCATGTCTGCGCGCCGTGCGCAAGGCCGGGCTTACAGGTCGCATCACCTACCGTCCTGACATCGAGAATATCCCCGGTCTGGTATTGCCATGTATCCTGCTGTTGACCCATGACCGTTCGTGTGTGCTTACGGCACTGGACGGAGACATGGCGGAGGTTATCTTTCCTGAAACGGGCGAAAGCGCACAAATAGTGCCTTTGGAAGGCTTGCGGGAAGAGTATTCTGGCTATGCCCTCTTTGCCGCAGTGGAGGCTGCGCCCGACGACAGGGCTGAGCGCATTACCCTGGGTAAGGGCAAACGCTGGTTCTGGGATGTGTTGCGTTACTACGCGCCTATCTACCGGCATGTTGCCCTGGCAAGCGTTGTCATCAACCTCATTGCTGTGGCAAGCCCCCTTTTTGTGATGAACGTCTATGATCGCGTAGTGCCCAATAATGCCATTGAAACACTGTGGGTACTTGCCATAGGTATCTTTATCATCTATGGCTTCAATTTTCTGCTTTCAGCCTTGCGCACGCATTTTGTGGATGTGGCCGGGCGTAATGCGGATGTTGTGCTCTCCAGCGCCCTGGTGGAGAAGGTGCTTTCCATGCGCATGGACGCCAAGCCAGAATCCACGGGAGCACTGGTCAACAATTTGCGTGAATTTGAGCAGTTGCGCGAGTTTTTCAGCTCGTCCAGCCTGCTGGCCTGTATCGATTTGCCTTTCCTGATAATCTTCCTTTTGCTGACCGCTTTTATTGGCGGGCCGCTTGTCACGTTGTCCATCGCGGCCATACCTGTGATGCTGGGCATTGGCCTGCTGTTGCAGAGTCGCTCCAGGCGCATTGCCGAGACGGGCTACAAGCAGAACATGCAGAAAAATGCCTTGCTGGTGGAGATCGTCAATGGTCTGGAGACGCTCAAGGCCTGCATGGCTGAGAGCCGCATGCAGAAATTGTGGGAATCAGTGGTTGGACTTTCGGCGAAATCCAACAGTGAGGCTCGCAGGTACAGCAGCCTTGCTGTCACGTCTGCCATGCTTGTTACACAAATTGTAACGGTGGGCATGATTGTCTGGGGTGTATATCGCATTGCCGACGGATCCATGACTATGGGCGCGCTTATTGGCTGCAATATTTTGGTGGGGCGCACTATGGCCCCTCTGCTGCAGATGGCCTCGCTGTTTACACGCCTTCAGAATTCGCATGTGGCCTTGAAGGCTTTGGATCTGCTTATGCAGCTGCCTTCTGAAAACCAGACGGAAAAGACCTGTATGGATTTTGGCATGCTGCGACCTTCGTTCAGCATGGAGCATGTTTCCTTTGCCTATCCGCATCAGGAGCGGCTGGCCCTTGACCGTGTTTCGTTGCGCATTGAACCGGGCGAGCGGGTGGGCATTATCGGTCCCATGGGCTCGGGCAAGAGCACACTCTCTAAACTGCTGTTGGGGCTGTACCAGCCCAAGGAGGGTGCTGTGAAGTTTGGCGATGTGGACATACGCCAGCTGCCCGCCTCGGAATTGCGGGGACGCGTGGGCGTATTACCGCAGGATGTGGTGCTCTTTTATGGCAGCATACGTGAAAATATTGCTCTGGGCGATCCGACTATCAATGATCATCTTATTCTTCGTGCATCCTCCCTGGCGGGGGTAACAGATTTTGTGCGCAATAATCCCTCTGGCTTCGCCGCCCAGGTGGGCGAGCAGGGCAAGGCCCTCTCTGGCGGGCAGCGGCAGGCCGTGGCTTTGGCCCGCGCCCTGGTGCGTGACCCGGAGGTACTTATTCTTGATGAACCTACCAGCAATATGGATACGGATTCCGAATTACTATTGCAGAAACGGCTGCAATCCATCATGGCCGGGCGTACTCTGGTATTGGTGACGCATCGGCTTTCCATGTTGCGTATTGTTTCTCGGCTCATTGTTATGGAGAACGGCCAGATTAAGATGGATGGCCCGCGCGATGCCGTGCTGCAAAGCCTGCGTGAACAGTCGCGCCGCAACATGACCCGCGTGGCACAGGGGGCTGGGGCGTGATAACGCCTCTTGCAGCCTTGGAGTAAAGAACCATGGACAAACCACAGACAGGAACTCAGGCCGTTGGTGATGGGGGAGGACAAGCCAGGTCGGGTGCAGCGCCTGCTGACATCGCGCATCTGGTGAGTCTGCCCCATTTTGGAGATGGGTGGGGCGGGTTTTCCAGCGGTGAAGCCTTTCCCCCGCCCCTTCCGGCAGATGTTCCCCTGCCGCCCATGCCCGGTGACACTCCCTCTGCAGCAGCATCAGTTGCGTCGCAATCGGAACCAGCGGGCACTTTGCTGACAGATGATCTGCTGCAACCTATGGGGTTGGAGCCTGCCTCCTCACAAGCCAAAGATACGGGAGGGGCTGGTGCTTTTTTGCGGCAGGTTGTGCTGGGTGGCGGTGATGAACAGAAGCCGGATACGGGGCTGGGCACATCCCTGAAGGAAACCGCAGGGCCTCACACAGAGCTTCTCCGTCGGCGGAGGTTGTGACTACATGTTCCCGCTTACAAACTGCATCCGGACTTCCCGCTCACACAGAGCTTCTCCGTCGGCGGAGGTTGTGACTCGGTAAATGCTGTGGCGCCGGACGACGGTTTCCGGCT
>CAJOMG010000077.1 GCA_905235595.1 uncultured Desulfovibrio sp.
GAGATCAAACAAAATATTGATGATGATATAGTTTTAAAAAGTTCTGATTCGAGTGTTGGAGGTAATACAATAGCAGAATTCTTTAAAGCACTCTTAAAGATTGTGGCTGCGGCATGGCTGTTCCTGCGGGAAGATGTGCTGCTCCTGGCGCGGCACCTGTTCTGAGCTCCCTACTCTCGCCGCAGGCGTCGCAGCACGGGTTGCAGCACCTCGGGCGCAAAACGCACTGCCAACGGCACAAACAGCACAACAAAGACCGTTCCGCCCAGAATCAGGCTCACGCATGCCGTTAGAATAGGAGACAGGGAGAGATTCTGCATGCCCTTCTCCGCACAATACCAGGCCCCCGCCGTTGCAGGCAGGGAAGCCAGCGTCACGCGCAAGGCAAACCCTGTCAGGCCCGTCAGCGCGCCAGCGCCCTGGCGACGGCACCAGATAGCCGTCAACCAGAGTACATAACAGGCCACACTGATTCCGGAAAGCACGGCAATGGCCCATGCCCCGCGGGGCACGGCCCACCAATAATAGCACGGCAGGCAACACAGGGTCATAATCGTGCCCGTAATCGCCGGGGTAAGGGTGTCGCCGTGAGCATAGTAGGCACGCACCAGCACCATGTAGAGAATCCAGAAGGGCGTGGCCGCCAGCATGATGCGTGTGAGCGGCAGCGTGGCCAGGGTTTCAGCCGTACCGAAACGCCCCCCCTGAAAGATGACGCCGAGAACAGGCCAGGCAGTGGCCGCCATGCACAGAGCGCAGGGAATGATAAGCCCGATGCTGCCCGCAAGGGCCGTACGCAGGGTGGCGTCAAAGCGCTCCCTCTCGCCCCTGGCCAGCAATGAAACAAGAAAGGGATAGGAGGCCACGGCTGCTGCCTGCCCTACCAGGCCTACAGGCACCTGAGTGATGCGCCGTGCGTAATTGAGCAGGCTCACTGCACCATCCCCCACCAGACTGCCAAAAACCCGCAGGAACTGCTCGTCCAGCATGATGACCGTCTGCCCGAGCATGAGCGGCAGGGCCGTCAGCAAAAATTTGCCCATGAGCGCGTGCCGCCATATGAGGCTGAGGCGCAGCTCCTGTCGGGCAGCCACAAGCAGCGGCACAACAAAGGTGCCCAGGGCCGCCCCCAGTGTCACACCCACGCAATAACCGGTCATGCCATCCATGCGGGCCAGGAAGGACGCAGGTAAGACTGCGCGCGCCGGGGTTGTATGGGCCAGCGCCGGCAGGGCAAGGCCCAGAATGATGATGGCACCGTTGTAGATGAGCGGGGCCAGTGCCGGCACACGAAACTGCCGCCGCATAAAGAGCAGGGCCGTAATGCAGGCTCCGCAGAGAAAGAATATCTGCGCTGGCAAAATGATGCGCATAAAAAAGGACAGCCGCTGCCACTGCTCCGGCGTGAAGCCGGGTGCCACCAGGCGGGCCAGATACCCGGCCCCTGCCATGCCCGCAAGGGTCAGCAAGGTTGCGGCTGTGGCCATCCAGCAGAACACGCAGGAGAAAAACCGCCAGGCGTCGTCGGCATCTTCCTGAAAACGCCGGGTCAGCAGGGGGATGATGGTGATGGACATGAAGCCCCCTGCCAAAAGGTAATTGATGATGTCCGGCACCACAAAGGCGGCAAAATACATGTCAGCCTCGCCGCCTGCGCCAAACTGCCAGGAGATGATCTTGTCCCGCACAAGCCCCATGAGGCGGGAGAGAACAGTGCTTGCTGCAAGAATGAGAGCCGCAGCTCCCATGCGCTGCCGTGCAGAGAGCAGGCCCATCAGCGTCCCCCCTGCCTGTGGTGCCCGGATTGTGGTTGTGCTCTGCGCATATCGCGTTTTTTGCCGTGTGCCCGGCCACGCCCTTCCTCGCCAGCCTGCGCAGGAACTGCCCTCTTCCTGCCGTGCCGTGAAGCCGCAGTACGGTGGGCATGGCAGGACTTGCCCTTATGCAATGCCTTGGGCAGGTTCAGCGGCAGCAGACGTATTTCAAGTCGCCCCAGGCTGACTTCGGCAAGGAGCACGTCCAGGCGCTGTCCCATGTGCCAGATGACGCCGGAATGCCGTCCCACAAGGCGCAAGCCATGCACATCAAAATCGTACCTGTCCCCGCCCAGGTCTTCGATGCGGATCATGCCCTCCACCGGCATGTGGGTCAGTTCCACAAAAATGCCGAAATCCATGACGCCCGAAACAAGGCCACTGAACTGCCTGCCCACGCGGGGCAGCAGAGCCAGGCAGCCCAGGCGACGCTCCATCTCGCGTTCACAGGCCATGGTTGCACGCTCGCAGCGGTTGAGCGCATCACCGATGCGCAGCAGCCTTTGCCCTGCGGGCAATGCGCCGACGCTTTTGCCAAGAGATGCCTTGAGCGCCCTGTGGGTCAGCAGATCTGCATAACGCCGTATGGGCGACGTGAAATGACAGTACGCCTGCGAGGCCAGGCCGTAATGCCCCTCGTTGTCAGGCTGGTAACGGGCCTGTGGCATGGCACGCAGACACAGGCGGTTGACAAGGTATTCTCCGGCAGTGCCGCGTACAGTCGAGAGGACCGTGTGCATAAAAGCCGTACCGGGCCGCCTGGGCGGAATATCCAGGCCGGCTGCCGTGAGCATGGCATGCAGATGCTCCAGCTTTTCGGCTTCGGGTACGGGATGCACACGGTAGAGAAAGGGTATGTCCAGTGATTGCAAATGCCGCGCAACGGCTTCGTTGGCCGCAATCATGAATTCCTCAATAAGGCGGTGGGCATCGTGCCGCACACGGGTGCCAAACCAGGCCACGCGGCCGGCTTCGTCCAGGCGGCTAGCTGCCTCGGGGATGTCAAAATCCAGACTGCCACGCGCCTTACGCACATGGCGCAGTTTGGCATAGAGTGCAAAGGCCCGGGCCAACATGGCCAACACTTCTTCCCCGCGCGCATTCTCCCGACACAGGGCTGCCCGGGCTTCCATGTCTGCGTCCAACAGGCAGGCTTTGACCTGATCGTAGGTCAAGCGGGCGGCAGAACGCAGCACTGCCAGAGCAAAACGGGACTTGCCGGGATGCCCTGTGGCAGAAAAAGGTATTTCCACGAGCACGACCAGTCTGTCTTCTCCGGGCTTGAGGCTACACAGGTCATTGCTCAGGGCCTCGGGCAGCATGGGCACCACCGAAGTGGGGAAATACCAGGAATTACCACGCGTCTGCGCCTCCCTGTCCAGGGCCCCGCCATACCCCTGGCCACGCGGACGCACATAGTGGCTCACATCGGCAATGGCCACCTGCAAACGCCAGCCGCCATCGGGCAGGGCTGTCACGTGAACAGCGTCGTCAAAATCTCGCGCATCTGCGCCGTCAATGGTCACAAAGGGCAATGTGCGCAGATCTTCCCTGTCGCGCAGGTCTTCCGGCTTCGGTGCAGCGGGCAGAGCCGCTGCCTCGGCCAGCGCACCCGGCGGAAAGTCGCGCGGTGCTTCATGGTTGCACTTGACGAGCTGTTCCTGCACCGCCACATCGTCTTCCCGCCCATAATCGCTCAGAAGACGAGCCGACCACAGGTCAGAGGCCAGTTCCTCCAGCGGCGCCAACAGCACCAGGGTACCCGGCGCAGGCGTAGCTACCTCTGCCGTGAGCTCCACCCGAAACTGCACGGGCACACGGCTATCAGCCGGACGGCAAAACAGCATAGGCCCCGCACGCTGCCCTGTCAGAGCGGGCACCTCCTGCAGTCCGCGCTCCAGCACCTCTATAATACTGCCTTCAGGTGAAGGACCGCGCCGACTGCCAGGAGCAAGGACCACGCGCACCACATCCTGATGCCATGCGCCACCCGTCTGTGTGGCGGGAATATAAATGTCCTGCTGACCGGCTGAAAACCGTGTACGGTCACGGCTATCGGCCTCAAGCCTCATGGGCGTAACAAAACCTCCGCCGTCGCGCAGGGCAGTAAAACGTCCCGTGAGCTGCCGCAACTGCTCCGGCCTGATCCAGAGGCCGCCGCGCAGACGCAGCAAACGGCCTTCTGCTTGCAGACCGGCCAACAGATTATCCAGATCGCGCCGTTCGCGGCGAGCCAGCCCCAGAATGCGCAACAATGCATCCAGTCGCAGGGGGCGGGACTGGGCAGCCATGGCAGCAAGCACTTCCTCCGTTGAGGGAAAACCGGAGTACGCGCCGACACTGTGCTGATGCTTGAATGGTTTTTTCATGATGCACAGAACGAGGGGGCAAAAGGCCGCGCCTTTCGCCCCCATGTGTTCAGCAGTCAGTGAACGGTATACAAAAGACTCAGTCCCGGTTGCTGCCAAAGAGGCGCAGCAGCATGAGGAAGAGATTGATGAAGTCAAGGTACAGTGTCAACGCACCGAGAATGGCCCCGCGGCGTACCGCCGTGCCGTCATTCAAAGGGGCGCCTTCGCCGAACTGACGCAGCTTTTGTGTGTCATAGGCCGTAAGGCCAGTGAAAATAAGCACGCCAACACAGCTGATGACAAAGTCCATCATGCTGCTCTGCAAGAAGAGGTTCACCACCATGGCAATGCACAGACCAATGAGGCCCATGAACAGAAAGCTGCCCATGGCAGTAAGGTCACGCTTTGTCGTGCTGCCATAAACGCTCATTGCCAGAAACATGCCCGTGGTTGTGAGAAAGGCATTGACAATTGAGGCAATGGGGTACACCACGAAAATGGAAGAGAGCGTGGCACCCGTCAGTGCAGAATATAGCAAAAAAAGCCCAGTGGCCGTGCCTGCGGACATTTTGTGCACGGCGGCAGAGAGCGCAATGACCAGGCCAAACTGGGCCACCAGCAGAACAATAGGCACAATGGCATTGCCAAAAATGGTTGCCTGCAGTGCAGGCGAGGCGGCGACACCATACGAAACCACGGTGGTCAGGGCCAGGCCGGCGGTCATCCACTGATACACCTGACGCATATAGGCAGAAACGACACTTGTTGCCATCTCGCTTCTGGCGACACTATGGGTAAAAGGCATAATTTCCTCCCAAGAAAGATTGTGCACCGCCTGCCCTGCCGGTGGAGGCTGTTCACAGGCGAGCGTTCCTCGACGCCGTTACCTATATAATGTCGTTCCTGTATCTTAGCAAGAGGTGCTGCACATGCTCCGCGGTTGCTATTCCGCGTAAAAGTGTGTAGGCGTGAAAGAAGGAGGTCATATGAAACAACCCACGGCACTTTCCGACCTGAATTCTATAGCGGTTTACATCCCAGGCGGTTTCCTTGCTTTTAATGCGGATAACGGAAACATTCTCTGTTTCAGCGACGGCATGGCTGCGCTTGCCGGCTGCGCAACGCAGGATGAACTGCGCACGCTTTGCGGCGGCGCATTCAAAGGCCTTGTACTCCATGAAGACCTAGAACGCGTGCAGGCTGCCATTGCAGAACAGTCACGCGAACACTCCGGAAATTTCAGCCAGGTGGATTTCCGCCTTGCCCGCAAAGATGGAGAAACCATCTGGCTTGAGGCCGAAGGCGGCTTCCTGCGGGACCAAAGCCTCGGCTGCGGCATCTACTACATGTTTATGCATGACATCACGGACAGGCGCAAAGCCGAGGAAGAAGCACGCCAGGCCACGGAAGGCATGCTCAAGGAAAAACGCTGGCGCGAGGCCAGAGACACGTTTCTCGCCAGCATGTCACACGGCCTGCGCACGCCAATGAATGCCATCATGGGCTATGCGTCGCTTGCCCTGCGCCATATGTGGGATGCAGACAAGATCCGGCAGGACCTGGGGCGCATTCAGGACGCCGGCAAACAGATGCTCACCCTGATGGATGAGGTGCTGGAAATAGGTCAGATCCATGCCAAGGGTGTGGAACTTTCACCTGCCAACGTGAACCTAGCCGAAGAAGTCCGCAAGGCCGCAGATGCTGCAAATGAGATGATACATGGCAAAGGCCTTGAATTTATTGTAAAAACTGAAAACGTGGACGATCAGGTGCTGCTGGACTCCGGCAAATTTCAACGTGTTCTGGCCAATTTACTGTCCAATGCCGCAAAGTTCACTCCCCCGGGAGGCAAGATCACCCTTTCTGCCACCAAGGGAAAGATTTCATCCACGTCTCTGGCGCGTTATCATATAGAGGTTGCGGACACTGGCATGGGCATGGACCCGACCTTTGCCGCAAAGGCGTTTGAGGCATTTGAATGCGAAGAAACGCAAGGAGAGGGCAGCCAGGCCGGTGCCGGCATAGGGCTTGCCATTGCCCGCAAGTTTGTGGACGCCATGGGCGGGAGCATAACTCTCACAACGGCTAAGGGTAAGGGTACCGTTGTTTCTGTGGAGTTGCCGCTCACCCAGGGCGTGGCGCGTCGTCATGAGCCTGCACGTGCACCCTTGCGCTGGGAAGATGAAGAAAAGGCCCGTGTTCTCCTGGTAGAGGATATGGAAGTCAACCGCACGCTCGCCGGTACCATTCTTGAGGAAGCCGGATTTCTGGTAGAAATGGCCATGGACGGGCGTGACGCCGTTGACCTGATGGTTGAAAAACCCGCCGGGTATTATGACATTATTCTCATGGACATACAAATGCCCATCATGGACGGCTAATGATAATGCGTGGCAAAAAGAGTTTTCGCTTTAACTTTCAGCGACAAATACTCCACTGCGGACCAAGCTATACTAAGGCCGTCGAAAGTGCTCGTTCC
>CAJOMG010000078.1 GCA_905235595.1 uncultured Desulfovibrio sp.
ACCTCCTTCTCGTTCATGTAGCCGAGGAGCTGCATGGCGAGGCAGCCGGTGGCGGGCGCATTGAACGGCAAACACCGCTCCCCCGCAGCGGAGGCCAGGTGCTGCCCCTGCCGCCTATTAAAGTGAACATTTCCGGTCCTTCTGGGCAACGCTATCTGAAGCTGGGCATGGAAGTGGAGGTAAATGCCGATGTTTCCGCGCAACTCAAGGCCAGCAGTGCACGCATACGCGATGCCATCATCATGCTGCTGGCAGGCAAGACCCTTGACGACATATCTTCGCCCGATGGCAAGGTACTGCTCAAAGCCGAGGTCGCTGCACGGCTCAACCAGATTTTAGGGGCGCAACGCATTGTTCGCGTCTATTTTACCGACTTTGTGATACAATAGTGTTGTCTGTCAGGCCGGGCTGCTGCGGCCATGTACCAGCGCAGTGCCCTGACCTCACGCAGATATTGAGGTGACATATGTCGCAGGAAGATCAGGAAGCCTTGGCGGCCCAATGGGCCGCACAACTGGAAGATGAGGCCAATGCCGACGCAGGGGCAGGAGCTGGAGGGGATGCTGCACCCGCAGCACCTTCTGCTGCTGGCGCCGCCATGGATGACGAAGCCCTGGCGGCCCAGTGGGCCGAAGCACTTGCCCAGGACGAAGAAAGCAAATCCGGTCCAGAAACCTTTGGCGGTGCAGGAGCAGGTACGGGTTTGACGGCTCAGGCCGAAGACGCGCAATTTCAGGATATGACGGACATAGCGCGCCAACCCAAGGACAACAAGCTCAAACGCGAGCTGGACTTTATTCTGGACATTCCTCTGGATGTCTCGGCCGAGCTGGGGCGCACGCGCCTGCTTATCAACGAGCTGCTGCAGCTGGGCCAGGGTTCCGTTATTGAGCTGAACAAACTGGCTGGTGAACCGCTGGAAGTGTTTGTCAACGGCAAACTGGTGGCACGCGGCGAGGCGGTGGTCATCAACGAAAAATTCGGTGTGCGCCTGACAGACATCATCAGCCCCATCGAAAGGGTGAAACAACTTGGCTGACCTGACAGTTACCACTCTTGTTGCTGCCGCTGGCGAAGAACTTTCCGGGCAGGCCGTGCGAGGCGCTGTGGATCATTCCGCTCTTGCCTCACAGGTCGTGCCGCCTGCTGTGGCGCAGGCGGTTACCGACTCTGCCGCGCAGCTGCCACAGGGAATGGATACCGCTATCCAGGGATCGGCGCAGGCTGCGGCACAAGTGCCTGTGTTCACATGGGGGGGCTATATTCAGGCCCTGGGCATACTCTTTGTCCTTGTGGCGCTGTTCTGTGTGACCCTGTGGCTGGCCAGACGCTTTGGACGCTTTCGTTTTTTGCCGCGGCCGGGCTCATTGCCACGCGATTAAGCGTCATGGAGGCACAGCTGCCACTCGGCCCGCGCAAGGGTTTAATGGTGGTACGTTTTTTGAATAAACGCTTGTTGCTGGGGGTTACAGAACAGCGTATCAGTCTTTTGAGCGAGGAGCAGGCAGAGCATGAGCCGGATAGCGCAAATTTTCAAACAATCATGGAGAATGCCCGCCGCAGTGCTGACCATGAGCCTGCTGGCCCTCCTCCTGCCTGACCTGCTGTACGCCGCACAAGACCTGGACCTGCCCGCCATGCAGCTGACCCTCACCGGCAATGCCAAATCGCCGGAAAAGGTCTCCGTGCTGCTGGAAATTCTTTTTCTGCTCACGGTTCTCTCGGTGGCACCGGCCATCATGCTCACGGTCACCAGTTTCACGCGCATTATCATTGTATTCAGTTTTCTGCGTCAGGCCATGGGCGTGCAGCAGCTGCCTCCCACACAGATCCTCGCCAGCCTTGCCATTTTTATGACAGTGGTCATCATGTTTCCGGTGGGCAAACAGATCAACGACGAGGCTCTGCAGCCCTACCTGCAGGAACAAATTGACTACAAACTGGCTCTTGACCGTGCGCAGGCACCGCTCAGGACCTTCATGTTCAAGCACACGCGCGAAAAAGACCTGTCGGTATTCTATGCCATCAGCCAGATGGAAGCCCCGCGTAACAAGGAAGAGGTGCCGACCATGCTGCTGGCCGCCGCCTATGTTATCAGTGAACTCAAGACGGCATTTACCATCGGATTTTTGATCTATATTCCCTTTCTCGTGCTGGACATGGTCATCTCCAGCGTACTGATGGCTATGGGCATGATGATGCTGCCGCCCATGATGGTCTCCATGCCCTTCAAACTCTTGCTCTTTGTTATGGTGGATGGCTGGAACCTGCTTGTGGGCTCACTGGTGAACAGTTTTCTGCTGTGATGGCGTCGGGCTGGTGCGCGCTACCGGCAGTGTTTGTTATACAAGGCAGTGTACGGCTATACCGGCACTCTTGCTCAGGAGTTACCCATGTCTCCGGAATTTGTCATCGGTTTTGGCCGGCAGGCCATTGAGCTCTGTCTGATGATGGCCTTGCCCATGCTGGGCGTAGGCCTGGCCGTGGGCGTGCTGATAAGCGTTATCCAGGCGGCCACGCAAATTCAGGAAATGACGCTGACCTTCATTCCTAAAATTGTCTGCATGTTTATTGCTCTGCTTCTGGCCCTGCCCTGGCTTATGGAGCGTATGATTACCTTCACGCGCGATGTTTTTATCAATATCCCGACCTATATACGCTGAACGGGTATAGCCAGAATTTCAAGACCTAGACGCACTGCCTGCGCTGCCCACGGCAGCCGCCCCATCAGCCGCGGGCTGACTGCCCGAGCAGCATTTCCAGCACAGCGTCAGCCATAAGAGCTGCGGCTTCGGTAACGCGGGGAGCCAAGGGGGGCGCGAATAAAATATCTGTGGTGAAATCGCCCACCTGCACCATATGCCCCACACGACGGCGTTGCATGGCCGGACCTCCCCAGCCGCCCATCCCCGAGGCAGAGACCACCTGGCAGCCTGCCAGCAAGGCACATTCCACCAGCAGGCTTTTATCTTCCGGCCGGTCAAAAGCCTCCACCCAAAGGGGACAGCAGGCCAGGATCTCCCCCATGTTGGCGCGTGTGAGGCGCTGGCGGCGTGTCTCCAGGCGCATGTCCGGATTCAGTTCGTGCAACAGTTCCGCCAGGGCATCCACCTTGGGCCGTCCCACATGGCGAGGCCAGTATTGCTGCCGGTTGAGGTTGGACGCATCCACCACATCGTCGTCCACCAGAAGCATATGCCCAATGCCGCAGCGGGCCAGCATAAGGGCAGCGTTGGATCCCAGGCCGCCAGCCCCGGCAATGCCCACATGCGCCCCTTGCAGCACAACAAGCTGATCGTGGCTGAAATAGCGCGCCAGACCGGTGTAAAACACAGAGTTCATAGCATCCCTGCTGCTTCTGAGGGCACAGGCCAGCGATACCCGTGCCGCAAGCACGAGCTGAACCGCCTAGGCACTGAGCGCCGTGGGGTCTTCCCAGTCTTTGAGTACGGCCTGGTATCCGATGCCCGAAAGCGAAGCGACCATTTCTTCCAGACTGCGGTGGTCGGTGATTTCAAACTGGCCGGGATTGTGCAGATTTTCCGTGGCACGGCCACCCACGGCCGTGGAAACCCCGGCAGACACGCGTGTCACGCCAATGGGCACCAGATGGTCGCGCATAAAGGCGCTTTCCCGACTGGAGCAGGTGATGCCCGCACGCGGCAAAAAACAGCGCAGGGCCGTCACGTACTGCACAAACAGCCTGTCATCCACAGCGTGCTGTACCGTAAAGCTCCCCTCATGCGGACAGATGCGGGGTATGGATACGCTGACATCCACCCCCGGGTAACGCCGCTGCAGCCACCAGGCGTGCAGGCCCGTGGCAAAGGCGTCACGCACAAAACTCTCAAGCCCCAGCAGGGCGCCCACACCGAGGCAGCGCATTCCCCCCTCGGCAGCCCGTTGCGGGGCATTGAGGCGGAAGGCATAATCGTGCTTGGGACCCACGGGGTGCAGCCAGGCATAGAGCTGCGGGCTGTAGGTCTCCTGAAACATGGTCATGCTGTCCACGCCCGCCTGCACCATGGCGGCATATTCCTCTGTTGTCAGGGAATAGACCTCTATCCCCACTGAGGCAAAGCGCGGCTTGATGCGCCGGGCCACTGCAGCGATGTATTCCGGCGAGGATACCTTGCGCGCATCTCCCGTAAGCAGCAGAATGTGCTGAAAACCACGATCGGCAATAACCCCTGCCTCAGCCGCGGCTTCGTCCACACTGAGGTGGCGGCGTTTCTGTGGATTCTTGGCATTGAAACCGCAGTAGCGGCACTGGTTGGTGCATACGTCGGAAATATAGAGCGGCGTGAAAATGTTCACCGCCCGACCAAAATAGCGCAGCGTCAACTCGTGTGCGCGGCGGGCCATGGCCTCAAGGTGCGGCGCTGCTGCCGGGGAAAGCAGAGTAAGAAAGTCCTCAGGCCGCAGGCTTTCCCTTTGCAGCAGGGCAGGCACATGCGCCTCGCTCGCACTGGCCGCCATGGCATCCCTTCTTTCTGCCGGCCAGTCCGTGAGATAGTCTTGAAATGTTTCCATAACGCGTTCCCATGTGTTGCTGCGCTACGGCACGCCATGGGGTCATACCCTGCGCGTGCCGAACAGCCTAGCGCAAAAATCCTGTGAGCGGCGACGATGCGGCAGCGCCCTGCCCCTGTGCTCTCACCGCCCCCGGCCCGGCCAGCCACGCGCTACGTCCGGCGCGCACGGCATCGGCAAAGGCCCGTGCCATGGCGACGGGGTCCTGGGCAGAAGCAATGGCCGTATTCACCAGACAGGCAGCCGCCCCCATTTCCATGGCTTCACAGGCCTGCGAGGGGCGACCGATGCCCGCATCAACCACTATGGGCACATCCAGTTCTTCCAGAAGGATGGCAAGCATCTCCCTGGTGCGCAGCCCGCGGTTGGTACCAATGGGCGCGCCCAGCGGCATGACGGCGGCGGCACCGGCATCGGCACAGGCCCGCGCCACATAGAGATCAGGATTGATATAGGGCAGTACGGTAAAGCCCTCCTTGACCAGCATCTCCGTGGCTCTTGCCGTTTCATAGCCGTCCGGCAGAAGGTGACGCGCATCCGAGATGACTTCAATCTTGACCCAGTCTCCACAGCCGGCAGCGCGCGCCAGTCGTGCCAGCCGCACGGCCTCCTGTGCCGTGCGGGCGCCGGAAGTGTTGGGCAGAAGCCGCATGTGCGGCGGAATATGCCCCATGATGCCCTGTGGCGCTTCACCGGGCTTGCCCACGCGGCGCATGGCAACGGTAATGACCTCCGCACCACTCGCTTGCGCCACGGCGGGAATGAGACTGTCCGAACCGTATTTGCCCGTACCGATAAAAAGACGGCTCTTCAGGCAAACACCGCCGAGTTCAAGCGTATCGTCTTGCATTGTCGTATCCATAATACATACACACTCACATACAGAAAAAAATGTCTCACCACAGTTCCGCAGGTCTCTGCTGGTCCGTGCTGCTAGCCGCCACCCACAAACTGCACAATCTCCAGCCGGTCACCCGACGCAAGACGGGTGGTGGCAAAGGCATCTCTGGGTACGATGGTACCGTTACGTTCCACAACAACGGCCTTGGCATCATGCCCGCGAGCTGCCAGAAGCTCCGCTATGCTGGCATGATCTGCCAGATCTTCCGCTGCGCCATTGACAATGAGTTGCATAATGGCCTCCGCAAACACATGCCTTTTTATCTGCAAAAAACCCGCAGAACCTGTACGGCTGCGGGTGGAAACCTGTCAATGAACTTCCCTTCGTCGGCACTATCCGCATCAGGTGCAGAACCACAGTAATGGTGGTTCTAGGGGTCAGGGCGCCACTGCCCTTTCTCAGCCCGCTGCGGGCTCCCCCAGCCATGGGGGAAATATATGCTTCCCCACGGGGCATGGCAAGCAAAAGCTGCGTTCCTGGCAGCCGGTCAGTCTGCCCGTGAAAGATGCGGCCGCCAGCGGCACGCCCGGCGCAACAGCTCGCGCAGCTCCTGGCGGCTCAGCCCCATGACCGCAGGCACACCCAGGCAGAGCAAGCCCACGCAGACCGTATAGGCGAGACCGGAAACGAGAAAACGCGACAGGGATTCCAATCCGCCAAGGCCGAGCAACATGGTTGCCTGACGGCAACAGAAGGCCAGCGTCAGCAGCAGGACGAGGCTCCAGACCTGATGGACCACGTTGCGCCAAAAATTCAGAGGAATAAAGCGCGAGGCCAGCCAGATGTAGGCATTGACCGTCACCATTTGCACGCAGACGGTCTTGATGGCCAGCCCCACGGCACCCAGACCCAGACCGCACAAGTGGTGCGGCGCCAGCAGAAACCAGGCTGTGGCGAAACCGTACACACATTCCAGTGCGGCCATGTTGCGCAACACCTTGGTGCGCCCGGTAGCGTGAAAGACAGAACCTGCCAGCTGCCCATAGGCCTGGTGCAGGGGATAGAGGGCCATGATCTGCACAGGCAGCACGGCGGCAGCAAAATGTGTGCCGCCAAAAAGAGCCACCAGGGCCGGTCCTTCCGCCAGCGTGAAGCAGGAAAAGTACGCCGCCGTCACATAGAGCAGGGGCGCAAAGCGGGTGAAGAGGCGCCCCATGGCCACCCTGTCCTTGTTGCCCCAGGCGATGGAAAATTCACGCATGACGAGCGGCGTCATGGCCGAAACAAAAAGGAAGCAGGCCATGCTCACTTTTTGCGACAAGGCAAAAAAGCCCTGTTCCACACTGCCGTCAAACCACTGCAGCATCCAGCGCTCGGCCGTAAGCATGAGAAACGAAAGGAGCGCCTGCACAAACAGGGGATGACTGTAGTCAAAAAACTCCCGTCCGTAAGCGCGCAGTTCTGAGCGCGTCAGGCGAAAGTGCAGTTCGGCACCGCCCCGCTGCCAGCAGGAGCGCGTCACGCCCCAGTAGCCCAGGGCTGTGGCAGCCAGCATGAGGTACTGCTGCCCGAAAAGCGTGCCGATGTTCAGCCAGCCTGCCACAAAGAGCAGGCACAGCAAGCCCACCGCCAACAGGGAAACCACAGTACGCACCATTTCTGAAGAAACAGTGGCCCCAACCGCGTCGTTCATGGAACGCAGCACCCGCCCCCACCAGGTCAGAAAAGCCCACAGGGCAGCCAGAGGCGCAAGCCAGAGAGGCACATTGGGCATGAGCAGCGCGCCGATGGCAGGCAGCTGCACGCACAGGGCGGCCAGCAGACACACGGCCAGAACGACCAATGCCACGCGCATGTAGAAGCCAATGAGCCCGGTTTCGCGCTGACGCCGTGACAGGGCATTGTAAAAACAGGTGGAGGTGCCCATGTCCAGAAAGCCGGAGAGCTGCTGGAACACGCTGGTGGCAAAACTGTAGTTCCCGTACATCTGTGGCCCCAGGGCACGGGGCAGGATAGCTTCCATGAGCAGATATACGGGTACAGAAGCAAGGTTGGCCAACAATTTGAAGGCGTAACGCCGGGCCAGGGTTGGAGTGGCGTTCTGCATGCCCTAGCGTAGCGTGTTTCTGCCATCCGCTCAAGGGCTGGCGGTTTTTTTCAGGGGCAGGAGTTCTTTGATTGACTGTGCAGGGACACAACAGGGAAAAAGCTCCCCCTTGCCCTCGTGTCCGCAGCCCGGCATCGTGCAGGAAACACAGAGCCGTGCATGATGACGCGGGGCACAATCGTCCTCACCCGCAGATTGCCCCCTGATAGCGCCATTTGGGCGCGATTTTTTCCTAAAGTATATCGTAAAAACAGATGCCTTTTTTTGCCATTTTCTCGATTTGCTTGTCTGGCGCGGCTTCCCCAGCATGCGGATTTTCGCCAAAGATAGCGGCTGCATGAGCATCATCTCTGTAATATGGCGTTGTTACTGATTATTGTATTCCAATATTGTCTACTTTAGGAAAAAATGATAACTCACTAGATTTACATATAGGCA
>CAJOMG010000079.1 GCA_905235595.1 uncultured Desulfovibrio sp.
ACGCCGAAGATCATACCGGCGGCCAAAAGAAGAGTTGCTAGTTTTTTCATTGTAATCCTTCCTTCTTTCGCTTCCAGTGAGGAAGCATTGTGTGCACTTGGGCTACTTCAGCCCTATTGACAGCTGCAAGATACGCAACTCGCAAGTGCTTTGCAAGTCTTTTCGTCAAAAAATTTTTACCCATTAGAGCAAATATTCCTGCACACAAACAAAAAGTGTTTTTATTTCAGTATATTATATACACACCCCCTAGGAAAAAAAATTTTATAACTCATTGAGCACTTCGTATCCGGAACGCAGCTTGTCCTTCTCTCTCACTTGAAATGTCGTCTGCCCATGACTATACTTCTTTTCCCGAAGGGGAGAATACGTTTGAAGATTTCATGCCGTCACACGGCTACGGCCGTATTTTTTCTGACGCTCTTGTTTCTGCCCGCTGCTGCCTGCGCCGCTACGCCCACTGAAGAGGAAGGCCATATCCCCGTTGTTCTGCTCACGTTGCTGGCGCTCGCTCTCGCGGTGGGAGTAGCCTTACTGCTGCATCATAATGCCCGCCTCAAACGCCGCCTTGATACTGACATGCTCACCGGCCTTCCCAGTCTGGCCAGCTTTGCCACCTCTTGCGCAAGGCTTCTTGCAGCCAGCCCCTTAGACAATTTTGTACTGTTTTCAGGCGACATACGGCAGTTCAAAACCGTTAATGACCAGTTTGGCTTTGCCGTGGGTGACAGCCTTTTGCAGGCCATAGCCCATGCGCTGCAAAACGAACTAGCACCAGGCGAATGTTGTACACGCCTGTCTGATGACCACTTTGCCATGCTGCTGCGCTTTCAGGGATGGGAGAACATGCACGCGCGCATACGTCGTCTGGCTGACAGCCTGGAAACCTGGCGCACTACTCAAGGCCTGCCCTACAAGATGTATATGGTGTATGGCGCGTACCAGGTGCGGAAGAATGAACGTGACAACATCCCGCTCATGCTCGACCTGGCCAATTATGCCAGGCTGGAGGCCAAGGGTCAGTCGGATGTACCTCTCGTAGTGTATGACGAGCGCATGCGAAGGCAAGCCCTGCTCCAGCAAGAAATTACAGGTCGTCTGGAAGAAGCCCTCGCTGCAGGGGAGATAGAAGTATGGTATCAGGCTAAAATGGACATGCATTCTGGCGGCATTCTTGGCAGTGAGGCACTGGCCCGCTGGAATCACCCCACCAGGGGCATGCTGCTGCCGCGCAGTTTTATACCTCCACTTGAACGCAACGGCCTCATATCCGAACTGGATTTCTTCATTTTTGAGCAAGTCTGCCGCAACCTGCGTAGCTGGAAGATGCGTAACCTGCCCCTGCACCCCGTTTCATGCAATTTTTCCCGCCTGCACTTTGGCCATACAGACTTTCCCATGCGACTTGCCAAAATTGCGCGACGCCACAATGTCCACTCCTCCCTTCTGGAAGTGGAAATCACCGAAGAGGCCATCAGTCAGAACCCCGAAGCTGCATGGATGCAGCTCATCCGCCTGCGGGAACTGGGTTTCAAGACAATCATCGACAATTTCGGCACAGGCTACTCTGCCCTGAGCCTCTTACAGATGCTCTGCGCAGACGCCATCAAGATCGACAGGGAGTTCATCCGCCGGGATCTGCCCGGTCAACGTGCGCAGACGGTGCTCGGCCACATCATCCGCATGGCCAAGGACCTGGAGATGAACGTCATTTGCGAAGGAGTGGAAAATGCCGAGCAGGCAAGCATCATCATGAAGCTGGGCTGCTCTGTGGCACAGGGCTATTTTTATGCCAAGGCCGAACCGGCCTACGCATTTGAAACAAGGCTGGCCATGCAAGGTATGTGACAAGAGAGCGTCAGGCTTATCGGTTCGCCATTTCTGCAGCTACCAAATCCATAAACCGCACGGCCTGCCGTTCGGCATCATACCCTTCGCACACCATCTGTCTGGCCTGGCGACGTATCCGCGTAAAACCTGATGCAGCAGAGCCTGACGCTGCCAGCAAGCGCACCAGCCGTTGGGCCATGCCATCACTGTCCCAAAAATCGCACAAAAACCCGTTGTCTCCATCGCGAACCACTTCGCGCACAGACGGTGTATCTGACGCTACCACCAGAGTACCGCAGGCCATGGCTTCCAGCAGACCCGTGGAAAACACATGCGGTGCGGCCAGATACACATGCACCGTTGAGTGCCGCAGGGCATCCCGGTAGTCCTCGGGCCGACAGGGTCCCAGCAGGCGCACACGGGCACGCTGTGCTGCAGGCAGGTCAGGTATCATATGCTGCACCAAGGCTGGAGTAGAATGGGCATAAGCCCCCTGCGCCTGACTGGTCCCCGGCCAGGCCAGCACCACCAAGCAGTTGGGACGCCGCGCAAGTAAGTATGGCAGGCATCGGCTGAACTGCGCAAAGCCTCGTGCGGGGTCGTGCAGGGGGGCGCAATACGTCACCAGCTCATGACCGGCATCGCTGTCACCCCGCTGTGGAGAGAAAAAACGCGTATTGACGCCCGCATGAACCACACGTATCCCTTGACGTACCAAGGCTGGGTACTGTTCCCTCTGCCACAGGGAAGAGGTAACGGCAAGGTTGCAGTCACCCAGGGCATTGTATTCCCACAGGTTTCGCACGCGCGCCGGGGCGAAGTCCACCGCAGGACGCTGTCCCCCTCGTGCAAAGAATCCGCTGCTCTCCCGCGTGTGGAACCAGTCGCCATAACATACATAAAAGGCCGTAGGGAAAATGTCCCGCACATAAAAACTGCCGCCCATGCCTGCCGCAGCAATAACCAGATCAGGCACAAAGCCCTGTTTGCGCAGGCCCAGCAATGCATTGCCTGCCCGCGCACCACGCCTGAGCAACAGCACACATTCCCGTTCCGCCACATCCGAGCCTGTCCAGGGTGTGGGTGGGGCAAGACGCAAACGGCGTACTCCCGGCAAAACAGAATTCTTCTGCCCGCCTTCAGCCAAAAAGAGCACCGTATGCCCAGCTGCGCCGTAGGCGCGTGCCAGCGCCCGGAACTGCCCGGGGAATACGGAATTCAAAAACAACACGCGCATGCACACTCTCCAGTCAGCACAGGCTCGCCATTGTCCTATCTGCCAGCGCGCAGCAATTCGAGGAATGCCCTGCCTTCCTCTGTCTTCAAAAGCTCCCACAAGCCCCGAACCACAGCCCTGTCATACTTGGGCGGCGCTTCCGCAAGAATGCGCAGGGCATCCTCCATGTTGTGCTCCGTACGATAAGAACGGGGACGCATGAGGGCACAAAACGTATTTGCCACAGCAAGCACACGGGCGTTGAAGCAAATGGCCTCCCCACTAAGTCCTGCCGGATAGCCCGAGCCATCCATGCGTTCATACATCTGGGTGATGGCCGGGAGCACCGGCAGGCCAAAATCAATACCTTCCAGTGCCTCACGGGCGTAGTCCACATGCTTTTGCAGAAGCGTGCGTTCTTCAGGCGTAAGGGCCCCGGTTTTGGTAATCAGCTCATGTGGCAGACGTATCATGCCCACTTGTGACAGGCTGGCTGCGGTACGCAGGGTTGCCAGTGTTTCGGCATCACCTTTGTGCAGCTGTCGGGCCAAAAGTTCAGCCAAACGCGCCGTAAAGGCCGATTGCCCGCATAAATAGGCATCCACTGCCTCAATGGCCCGAACAAGGGCACCTATAGTCTGTGAAACCATACGCTGTGCACGCCGCTGGGCCAAAGCCAGGGCGGTCACATCGTTATATACCGAAACCACGCCCGACAGTTTGCCCCCGGCATCACGGAAGGGCGTACACGAAGCCAGGAAAAAGCGTTGCTCCTCTCCCACAGGCAGGGTTTCGGTAAAGTCTGCGCTGGTGCCACTGCCATGCACGGCCAGGGTATGCGTCACCAGGCTGCGCGCGAGATCACGACCAAGATCCGTGTGCTTCAGACCCCTAAGTTCCCCTGCCTGATGGCCGGCCATAGAGGCAAAACTCTGGTTGGCATAAAAGATGACGCCATTCATGTCATTGAGTACAACCCCTGCGGGCAGAGCGGCATTGACACCGTCCAGTATCTGTTTCTGCTGATTGACCACAAGATACAGGCGGCGGATCTGATCTGCCACGGCGCGCTCGTTGCGCCCTACTAGAGCCCACCACATGGCTGCGAGTACCACACCCACAAGGGCTATTGTCAACAGGGCAAAAAGCAGCACGTTCTTGCGCAGCTCAATGTTGCGTGTTTCAAGATGTGCCGATGAGAGGCTCTGTTCCACCAGCCATGGCAAATAGGGCACAGGTCGGGCCAAACAGTACGTGGTACCCTGCTGACCAGGGTCAGTACGTGTGCCGGGTAACAGTTTGCCCTCGGTGAGGGTCCAGCCGGGCAGATGCACTGCTCCGTCTGGTGCCGTTGGGTCAATGCGCGTAAGCGTATCGCCAAAACTTTGCAGTATGGCCGTGTCAAAGGATTCGTCCGCAGCATGTCGCGTGGCCGCCTTGGCCGCGGGCAGAACATTGCAGGTGGCTAGCAAGAGGGCCACCACGCGCTCGCCGCTGGCCTCTACATACAATGGGGCAAAAACAGGAAAGGCCAGGTCCATGACCAGATCATCATTGACGCGTCGCACCGGCATAAATACAGGTTTCTTGCTGTGCAATGCCTCATCCAGAAAGCCCTTGCGCTGAGCATCAATAATAGGCCCGGCTCCCGGTGTCAGATAGACCTGGAGATTCGTATCCACCAGGCACACATCCCAGAAGCCTGTCTTGTCAATAAAATCCTTGAGCAGACCACGCATTACGGGCAGACGCGGTGCCAGCTTGTGCAGCGTGTCACCGGCAGTCTGCACATCATCCGGCGGCGCAATTTCTTCCCCCAGTTCGGCCTTGTCCTGCTGCTGCGCCAAGTGCAGCATACTGGAAGCGGGAATGTGTGCCTCATTCACTTCGGCGGCAAAAAGTCGCAGCATGTCTTGTGTTACAAATACATTGATCTGGTCCACAAGGGTTCCGGCCCACACCGTTAATAATGCGGATTTGCTGTTGGCCTGCGCATCCATAGCCTGCGTTGTTTCACGCAGGAGCTGGGTGCGTGAATTCTGCAGATACCAGTGCGCAACAAAAAGGATCAGGCAGGCCGACAGCGCAAACAGCAGTGTCATAAGCAGCGCCGCACGGCGGTTACGCCTTTCTGCGCCCGGAAGCTGGAGTTCCTGTGATGCCATAGGTACCTTCCTTATGCAGCTCAACGCTCGCGCAGTGCGTTCTGCTTGGCCTTCAAAATGGGCTTAAGCAAATAGTCGAGCACGGTCTTTTTGCCAATGAGAATGTCAGCCGTAACCACCATACCCGGAATAATAGGCAGCTGTTCGTTGTGGTGTACGATGGCATTCTTGCGGGTGCGAATCTTGACCACATAGTGGTGTTCACCCTTCTTATCTTCAATGGTGTCTGCGCTGATATGTTCCAGCTTACCCTCAAGGCCACCATAAATGGAAAAGTCGTAGGCTGAAATCTTGACCATGACATCCTGCCCGGGGCGGAGAAAGGCCACATCCTGCGGCTTAACACGGGCCTCCACCAGAAGGGTGTCGTCCAAGGGTACCAGGTCCATAATGGGTTCACCCGGCTTGACCACGCCCCCTACGGTGCTGATGTATATCTGCTTCACCGTGCTGCGCACAGGGGCGCGTAATTCCGTGCGTGTAACGCGGTCACGCCCTGCTGACAGGCTTTCGCGTACAGAATTCAATTCAAGCCTGCGCTTGTTGATTTCATCGGTAATGGCAGCCGTCTGTTCTGCTCGGCGTGAAGCGATGCGCTGTTTTGATTCCTCCGCTGCTGCCTGCACCTTGGGTATGGTGGCTGCAAGAGCGTCCACCTGACCTTGCAGTTCCACAACCTTCTGCTGCATGCCCAGGTATTCCAGCTTGGAAAAATTATTACGCTGCACCAGAGCATAGGCCGTATTGCGCTGCTCGATGGAAAGGGCAAGGCTTGCGTCCAACTGCCTCTTGTGGACGGTCTGTTCCTCCACTTCGTGCATGCGCTGTGTGTATTGCGACTGCAGCACCTCTATCTCGGCATTGAGCTGCTCCATGCGACTGCGCCAAAGATTGGTCTGATCACGTACAATCTGTCGGGCACGGGCCACAGTGTCCTCTTCCACATGGCGTCCAATAAGCTGTGCGGCCCAGGCATCCAGGGGATCAGGAAAGACCGGTTTCTCACCCTTGATCTCCGCTTCCAAACGCACAATAGCTAGACTGTTCTCCATGGCTTTGTTCACGGCGTCGCGATAGGCGCTCTCGGCCATCTCATTGTCCAGCTGCGCAAGCACCGTCCCCTTGTCAACAATCTGCCCCTCGTGCACCAGCACAGCGCGCAAAATGCCTCCTTCCAGATTCTGAATGGTCTGGGTGCGCTGCGAACCGACC
>CAJOMG010000080.1 GCA_905235595.1 uncultured Desulfovibrio sp.
GTTCGTGAGATTTCTGCTTCCGACTCATCGCGTCGACCTCCTTTGCTGTCTGCCATGACTTTGGCAGATTTCACGCTTGAGGCCAACATGGTATTTATCACATCAACTTTGCATGCGTATTGACATTCCTTCTCGCATTATGCTTTAGCCACGAGTTCCCCACCGATGGCGACAGCTTTGCGGCAATCTTCCGGGAGGTGCTCATCACGCCAAGCAGCCTTTTCCTCCGCCGCGAAACAGTCCGATGGACGGTTTCGCTAATCTATCGACACAATTTCATAATGCGGATTGCCCATGCCGAGTTTTCGCATGGCCGCAAGCTGATGGAGGCCGTGGCGGCTCTCAATGCGCTCTACGAGATCATGCCTTTCCTTTTCCGGCTGGGCATAGACCATATCGACGCACGCCTGGTCAATGGCGAGGATGTCAGTTGATGCCATCATGCCGAGGTCGGGTATTGTCGGCTCCGCAGCGCTCGTCCCGGCGCAGTCGCAATCTACGCTCATGCGGCGCATGACGTTCAAGAACACGATGCGCTTGCCAAAATAATCGCAGACTGCCTTGCCAGAGTCGGCGAGATTTTCCATGAAGTCATCTTTCACCGCCTTCGTTTTTGTCCATTCGTCGCTGCCCGGAAGCACGCCGGGGCGAACGCCGTGGACTTGGTATTTTCCCGTCCTGCCGGATGCGCAGCCGATGGCGATATTTTTCAGAGATCCACCGAAACCGCCGGAGGTATGTCCCTTGAAATGCGTGAGTACGACGAGGGAATCATAGTTTACAAGATGCGCCCCCATAACGACCTCCGGCAGGCGCAGATAATTCCTGACGGGGAACGCAAGCTCACCCTCCTCGTCCATGATGTCCACCTTCGCGAACGTCCAGCCGTTAGTCGCTAGCGTCTTTCTGTGCTTTTCGGTGGAGAAGCGGCCGCCCTCATAGGCAGTGTTTGTCTCGACGATGGTGCTGTCCGGGATATGCGCCTGAAACTTTTGAACCATATCACGCGGCAAAATGTTCGGGCCGTGAGGCTCGCCGGTGTGCAGCTTGATGGCCACTTTGCCGTAAATGCTCGCGCTGATTCGGTCGTAGAGCTCGATGAGATGATTGGCATCAATATGCTTGGTGAAATAAACCTTGGCCTTTGAGCCGACTGATGAGCGCATTCCAGTCATGTCCGCAGAGCCGATGACAGGAGCCTGCGCCATCGTCTGATCCATGCCGTCAATGCCGGAAAGCGCCGCTCCTGCCGTCACCGTTCCGGCCAGTTTGAAGAAATCCCGTCGTGAAATGTCTTTCATATTCCTTGCACCTCCAAAAAATTGTGCGCCTTTAGGATTAATAAACGACAGGGAACGTTATTTTGATTGTGTCACACTGTCGTTTTTTGCGGCTATACAAATTTTCTCGCCCACGCCGCGACCGCGCTTTCGGACTTTGCCGCATCTGCGCCTCGAATGGGCAAACCAGCGAGTACATCTGCCTTGGGACAAGTCTTTTTCAGTTCCTTTTCGCTGTCGCCCATGCCGCTGCCCTCATGGGTGCAAAAGGGAATGATTCTCTTATTCGCCGTGTTGTAACGCTCCAAAAAAGTGTAGCAAGCCATAGGCATGGTTCCCCACCAACAGGGATACCCAAGGAAAATCGTGTCGTATGCGTCAATGTTTTCGATGTACTCTTTCAGTTCTGGTCGCGCTTTTGCCCGAAGCTCCTCCTTGGCCTCCTCCGTGCATCTCGTGTAGTCCTCGGCGTATTGCTTTACCGTATCGATTTCAAAAAGAGCGCCGCCTACTGCCTTTTGGATAAATTCGGCTACGATCTCAGTATTGCCTTTGGCAAGATTTTTGATGCTGCCGTTCACATAGTTCTGTCCCTTGCGGGAATAATAAGCGATCAAGATTTTGGACATAACAGCGCCCTCCCTCAACGCACAAAGTTCGTAAATATCGGTTCCTCACGTTTCGGCAAAGGGACACCTGCTCTCTCTGCCGCTTCCCGGCATTTCAAAAAATAGGCCATGTTATGCCCCAGCACCCGCATATTGCACAGCCCCTCGCCGTCCTGCTCCACTTCCCCGGCCTCCATGCCATGCACCATATTCCAGTAGCGTGTAGAGATTACGGGCATCTCATGTATGGTAAAATACTTCAGCATCTGGGAAAAAGTCGCGGTAGTACCCGACCGCCTTGCCGCCACGACTGCCGCCGCAGGTTTCAGGTAGAACGCCTTGTTCCCGTTGCCGATGAACTCGGAGAAAAACAGCCGATCCATGAATCCGACCAAGTTGCCGCTCATGCCCGCATAATGGACGGGAGAGCCGAAAACGAAGCCGTCGGCCTCGTATGCCTTCCGGCGAAACTCGTTCACGCCGTCCTCAAAGACGCATTTTTTCAACTGTTCGCATTTGAAACAACCAATACAACCACCGACGGGTTTTGCGCCAATCCAGTAGATTTCCGTTTCCAAGCCTTCGTCCAAGAGAACTTTCTCCACTTCCTGCAAGGCGCGGTTCGTAGAGCCGTTCTTATGCGGGCTTCCGTTCACAAGCAAGACTTTCATATTCTGCTCCTCCTCACAAACTTCATTCTGTCATCTTGACAAGTTATCGTGAACACCAACCGCCACCGCCGAACCTATGCCGACGATGGCGGTTTCGTCGTTGGTCACATCCGGCGGTATATTCGCCCGTACGCCGATCCATGTCTTTGTCCATGTTCGCGCAACTCTTGCCCTTAGAACGCCCCCGTCTTGATATGCGGCACATAGGGCGCTTCCAGCGTCTGGATTTCATCTTCGTCAAGTTTGATGTCGAGAGCGGAAACCGCCTCCTCGATGTGCTTGGCATTGGTCGTTCCAACAATCGGCGCGGTGATGTATGGTTTCGACAGCATCCACGCCAAGGATTCCTGCGCCATGGTGCGGCCATGTTCCATCGCCACCTTTTCCAGATTGTCAACAACCGCTTTGTCCACATCATTGGTGGCGTTCCATACCATTGGCGAGACATCGTCAATCTTGTTCCTCTGCGTCACTGTTCCCCACGGATGGGCGCAGCGGCCGCCAGCCAAGGGGCTCCACGGTACGACCGCCATTTTCCTGTCTTGGCAGAGTGGCATGATCTCCCGTTCTTCCTCGCGGTAGATGAGGTTGTACTGGGGCTGGAGGGAAACGAATTTCGTCCAGTTATGCTTCTCGGCGATATTCTGCAAGCGTTCGAGCTGCCACGCGAAAATCGTCGAGGCGCCGATGTACCGCGCCTTGCCGCTTTTCACCACGTCATGCAGCGCCTCCATTGTTTCCTCCATGGGCGTATTCGCGTCAAGGCGGTGAATCTGGTAAAGGTCAACGTAGTCAAGCCCCAAACGCTTCAAGCTGTGGTCGATTTCCGCCATGACGTTTTTGCGGGAGGTGCCGCCTCCGTTGGGGCGGCCGGGGCGCATCTCGAAGTTCACCTTCGTCGCCACCACAATCTCATCCCGGTTGAGGCCGAAGTCCTTGATGTAGCGTCCGGTGATTTCCTCACTGGTTCCCATCTGGTAGACGTTCGCCGTGTCGAAGTAGTTGATGCCAAGTTCGATGGCGCGCTTGAACATATCCTTGCCATCCTCATAGTCTTTTGCCCAAGGGAACACGCCGTTCTCCTTGCCGGGCTTGCCGAAGCTCATCATGCCGAGACAGATACGCGAAACATCCATGCCCGTGCTACCGAATTTTACATACTGCATAAGAATTTCCTCCTTTTCATTTGCAAGCAATCAATCCTTGATGACAAATGCCTTCCTGAGCTTTTCCTCCACACCCGGCGCGTCGGGGTTGTGTGTGCCGTGTCCCTTATCCAATCGGCGGATGGAATCCATCTCGTCCTCGGTCAGTTCAAAATCGAAAATCTCCAAGTTCGTGCGCATCCGTTTCGGCTTGGTGGAGTGCGGTAGGGCGATACACCCCTCCTGCACCTCAAAGCGCAGGATAATCTGCCCCGCGTCCTTATGATATTTTTCTGCCAAGCGAGTCAGCACGGGTTCGGCGAAAAGCTCCTTGCTCCCGCGCCCCAAAGGCGCCCACGCCTCCAGATCCACTTTATCCTTGGCCATCAATTCGCGAATTTCTTTCTGCTGATAATAGGGATTGAACTCCACCTGATTGACGGAGGGGATGCTTGCCAGCTCCGGCGCAAGTTTCCGCCATAGGGAAGGTGTCATGTTGGACACGCCCAAAGAGCGAATATCCTCCGCTTGCTTGTACTCCTCCATGGCCTTCCACGCCCCGACAACATCACCGTAGGGCTGATGGATGAGCATCAAGTCGATGTATGTGCCCAAGTGCCGAAGGCTGCGCTCGATGCCCTTCTTGCCTTGCTCATAACCGTAGTCCTGCAGCCAGAGCTTCGTGGTGAGGAAAATTTCCTCCCGGAGGATGCCGCTGTCCTTGATGGCGCGGCCTACTTCCTCCTCGTTGAAATAGGCCGCCGCCGTGTCAATATGCCGATAGCCTGCGGCAAGAGCCTCTCTGACTGTGCGATAAGCAGAACCGTCTGCCGGAATCTGAAATGTGCCGAAGCCAACCTTGGGGATTTTGACCCCATCATTCAACGAAGCGTACTCCATAGACCTCTCTTCCTTTCGTATGGTTGATACTTGACTACTCCCCTATGTTCCCACTTTGCACTATAGTGTGAAGAATGTACAATAAGAATCATGAAATCTAGTATGCAGAAAATGAAATCTGAAAGGAGTACACCGTGGTATCTTTTGAAGACTTGGAGCAGTTGGCAGCCTTTGCCGAATACGGAACTCTCACAAAGGCGGCGGATAGCCTACACATCTCCCAACCAACTATTACCCGCACCATGAAAAAGTTAGAGCATACCTTCGGCGTGAAACTCTTCGAGCGCAGCAAAAACCGCATCCGACTGAACAGCACCGGAGAGAGAGCCGTAGAACATGCCGGAAAAGTTCTAGACGCTGTACGGCAGATGATGACGGGGGTAAGAGCCTACGACAAGTCCCTCACCACCATTGTCATTGAGTCTTGCGCCCCCGCACCCCTTTGGTTCATCGTTCCGCAGCTAGCAAAAAAATATCCCGCCATGACACTGTCATCAGGTTTAGCGGGAATTGAGGAAATCATGGAGCATGTACGGCAGGGCAGTTGCCATTTGGGGGTTGTACTTGCGCCCGTCACCGAGCAAGGCATACATTGCCGCCCCTACATAAGGGAAGAGTTATCTATCTGCCTGCCCCAAAACCATCCGGCTCTCCAAGGCGCACCATCCTCGCTGACATTCCGGGATATCAACGGCTTCAACTGCTTACTGCGCTCCAGGCTGGGCTTCTGGGACGACCTGTGCCGCAGGGAAATGCCCGTATCGCGTTTTCTGGTGCAGGAGAACGACGCTGAATTTCAGGAACTGCGGCGAAATTCCACACTGCCCATTTTCATCACCAACTTTTCCGAATTGAGCGACGAAGACATGAATGGTCGTGTGCGCATCCCCCTTGCCGATGCCTCTGCCAAGGTTACATATTACCTGCTGTCCTGCGAGGGCTCCGATATTTTGGATGCAGTAACCTCCTGACGAAATGTGAATGGAGAAAGTATACTGCTCCCCATTGAAGACGCGCCACCATTAAGACAGAATAGTCTTAGAGGTGAACGATGCAAAATGAGCAAGATACGCAGCGTTGGACGATAAAGCGCAAAAGTGCATTGGTCCTTGGCATTCTCAAAGGAGATATATCTATCCAGGAAGCAACAAGGACGCATGGCCTGACCATGGGTGAAATCGAGGACTGGAAGGATAATTTCCTTTTAGGTGCGGAGAATGCCCTCAGAAGTCGCCCACGGGATGAAGAAGCATTGAAGGACGAACAAATCAAGCGCCTCAAACAGAAGATTGGCGAACTGATGCTCGATATGGACATTCTGCGGGAGGCGAACAAACTGCGTCCTTTCGCGGGCACTTCACCTTTAGCGACATCTTACTTACGGATATCGTAGAGTGTGGGCTTTGCTGCGCTTTAGTGATGGGGTCATCGTGACGAAGCGTACTGTCCATCGTATCATAACCGCCAATGGCTAGCAGCAACCAAGCTGGCCTATTCGGGGTTAGACTTGCCCACGGTGCAAGCTTGGCCTATTCGGGGTTAGACTTGCCCACGGTGCAAGCTATGTTGCGGCATCATAGCCCAACAACAACGGCACGTTACATCCAGAGCCTAGGCATAAAACATGAGAAAATAGACGCGGTATTTGCAGTAAAAAAGGGGGCAAAGGTGACAGCCTTTACCCCCTCCTCAACGGCGATTGGCACATGATTTGGCACACAACCTATCGCCACATCCTAAAAAGTGGCGTCACCAACGGGATTTGAACCCGTCTTAGCGGCTTGAGAGGCCGCCGTCCAAATAACATCGCTTGTTATTATTTATTAAAATACAGATAGTTACATAATTCATTTTGCTTTGACAATACTCCTTTTGATATTTATTTTTAACGCACAGGTTGGAAATAGGGTTGGAAATTTGGAGAAGGGTAGTATGGCTGATCAAAGACGGCATAAGACGGCTTACCCAGGAGTTTTTTATCGTGTAACGGAACGTGTTGGTAGGGCTGGCGAAGAGAAAGTATATTACATTGTTTTTAAGAAGGATGGCAAAGTCTTTGAAGAAAAGGTGGGTCGTCAATTCGCAGACAATATGACGCCTGCTAAGGCTTCTCACATTCGCGGCGATCGTATAGAGGGTAAGCTGTTATCTCGAAAGGAAATACGTGAGGCTGAAGCTGAAGCCCAAAGGGCTGAAGCTACAAAACCGACAATTGCATTTCTTTGGGAACAATACCAATTAGTTAATGCTGAACGTAAAGATCAAAAAACTGATAGAAATCGTTATAATTTTCATCTTTCGCAAAGTTTTGGTGGAAAAACACCTGATGAAATACGTACTATAGATATTGATAAATTTCGTCAGCATCTTCTTAAAACAGGGAGAAGCCCACAAACAACTAAGCATGTATTGGGGTTGTTACGGCGTTTGATTCGTTTTGGCGTAAAAAAGGGGCTTTGTACTGCGCCTGATGAGTCAAAACTACATTTTGAGATGCCAAAAGTTGATAATTTAAAAACGGAATCATTCACTCACGAACAGTTATTACGTTATATGGAGGCTCTTGATCAAGAACCAGATCAAAATGCTGCCGCATTTTTAAGACTAGCATTAGCTACAGGAATGCGAAAAGGTGCATTGATGGGCTTACAATGGTCTGATATTGATTTTGAGCAGGGCTTTATCATTTTGCGTGGAGAAGTTGCTAAGAAGGGCAAAACTGAAAAGATTCCTCTATCTGAGTCAGCAAGAAGGATTCTATCTCGAATTATCAAGACAGATAGCCCATTTGTATTCCCTGGAAAATTCGGAGGTCAGAGAAAAGACTTCAGAAAAATTGCTGAAAGAGTTAAGTTGAAAGCAGGGTTGCCTCAAGATTTTAGACCATTACACGGCCTTCGGCATGCATATGCATCTCTTCTGGCGTCAAGTGGAAAAGTAGATTTGTATACTCTACAAAAGCTATTAACTCATAATAGTCCTCAAATGACACAGCGTTATGCCCATTTAGCAGATGAAGCGATGAAAAGAGCTGCTAGTGTTGTCGATGATATCCTCAAAATCGATAGATAAATATTAGTTGTAGTGGTTTAGACTTGATCTGACAGTCAGCTCCGTTTTGATGTGCAATTTGTCCGACTAGTTGAGCTGTCCGACCTTCTCCATCCAGATGGTCTTACCTTCAATCAAAGTTTGCATCGGTGTCCTGCCACAACACATTTTACCTTGATGTGTCCGTTCTGTATTGTAGTCGTGAAGCCATGCGTCAAGATCTGTTTGCAGCTCCTCCAGAGATTGATACAGCTTGCGCCGGAATGCAACCTGATAAAACTCGTTCAGTATGGTCTTATGGAAACGTTCGCAGATGCCGTTGGTCTGCGGGTGGCGTGCCTTGCTTTTGGTGTGCTCAATGCCGTTGACTGCCAGATACAGTTCATAATCATGCGTTTCCAACTTGCCACAGTACTCTGTGCCTCTGTCTGTCAACATACGGATGATTCCCATTTCCTGTGAAGCAAAGAACGGTAAAACACGATCATTGAGTAATTCTGCTGCGGTAATGGGCGTCTTTGTGGTGTACAACTTGGCCGTAGCCCATTTGCTGTGCGTATCCACAAATGTCTGCTGATAGATACGTCCTACACCTTTGATGGTGCCCACATAAAACGTGTCTTGACTACCAAGATAGCCAGGATGAGGGCTCTCAATCTCCCCACAGACTTCATCGTCCTGCCGCTTGCGTTCCAGAGCCTGTACTTGCGCTTCGGTAAGTACGATACCTTCCTCTGCAGATTTTTTCTCAAGTACGGCCAGTCGCTGCTTAAAATTCGCCAAGCCATGACGCAGCCAAATAGAACGAACTCCAGAAGGAGAGACAAAGACCCCCCTCTTACGCAGCTCGTTACTGGTGCGGGCTTGGCCGTAGGCCGGATAGTCCGTGGCGAACTGTACCACTGATTCCTCAGTGGCCTCGTCTACGCGGTTCTTAAGGTTGGGCTTGCGTCGACTAACGTCAAAGAGCGCTTCAATGCCTCCTGCATTCCGCGCTGCCTGATACCGGTAGAAAGTGTCACGTGATACACCCATCACACGGCATGCTTTGGAGATATTGCCCAACTCAGCAGCCAAGTTAAGCAATCCAGTCTTGTGTCTGATGATGTTTTGATTAAAACTTTCCATGGGGAACTCCGTTGGGCATGGTGCCCAGTTTGATGGTGTTGATACTATTTCCATCAAAACGGAGTTCCCCTTAATTGGCAAGGGCAATTGTCAGATCAAGTCGA
>CAJOMG010000081.1 GCA_905235595.1 uncultured Desulfovibrio sp.
CTTCCTTAGAAGATCTGCTGTATCCACGACAACGAGAAAAACAAAATCCTTATTATTTCAGTTTATTAAACTATGCTGCTTAACCGGACATTAATGAATTAAACGGTACGCTTACGCAAAAGGTCGAAGAAGCCATACGTTTTATATTATTGGAAGTAAGTCAGGAAGAAGTTGACAGATCCCGTGAAGTATACGAGGCAGCAAACGTCAGACTGCTGCCTTCCGCGATCAATTTCTTTAAAGAATATGGAGGAGCTTTTCGTGATAGTTATATAGGATTGAATGAACCTAAACATAACAATGATGTCTTTTTAGATTGTTACGGCATTCCATATATTCGTTATACCGGTACAAATCCAAAAGGCAAATTACAAGAACAAGTAAGAGAACTTGGGTGGGCGGTAAACTCTATCGAGGATGTAAAGAAATTTGCCAGGCAGGACGTGTGTCCGATCGCCGAGATTGGATATTATTTTCAACCGGATGTTTACATCGGAGAAGACGGGACATTATACTGCGTATACGAATACAAAGATGAAATAGGAGTCTTTCACACACCTGCAGAAATACTTGAAGATCAATTTGGAAATGTTTATCCGGTTGCAGTATATAAGAGTAAATAGAGCAGTGTTTGTTCCAAAGTAAGTTGGCAAATTCAAGTTTATCGGCGTCCCGCAGCCATTAACGCAACATCCATACGTTTGGACGTTTTTTGGATAACTGTCGCAGGCGTAAACAGAATTGCTGTCGCGGAAGCGGCATTGGTTGAGGTGGCCTGATTGCCAATTTCGCCGACCATTCTGATAACTCCCATCTCCAGATTCTAGAATCCTCTGTCCTTGAAAATAGGGGAATCTCCGTTTACAATTCCGCGTATCCAGTGCAGTTTCTCTTTGATAAGATATGCCTTTGAGCTTTCCATACCCCTTTGCCGCGTTCTGCTCCTGCGTCCGTACTGTTTCACCTGCTCGTACAAGTGCCCAACGGGCACCAACAGGCATGTTGTATTCACGACTTTCCAGCTTGCGCACGTTGTCAACAGCCCTGGTAAATGTCTGTACAACGTGAAACCAATCAATAGTTACGGCACTACACTAAAAGGCAATTCCTTGTTGGCAACAGACAAAAAGGCCGGAGACATGTCGCATACGACTTCGGTGATATTTCTGTACGAACCGTCATGTGCCTTGAGATACGCTTTGAAGGCAACAAACGTCTCGCTCCCCTTGCCAAGAGTAGCAAAAATGACAGGTCGAGTTTCAATTCGGTTGGATTGCTCTCAAGGTCAAGCTCGGACGAAACAACCTGCCATGGCGGTGTCAGTCCAAGCCCCAATGTCATAATTTCATTAGCATTCATAGGCAGTTATACCCCCATTTGGGAGGTAACCGTAAACAACAGAGTTGCTGCAGTCAAAGTACAATGGCGTGGTTTTAATTCCACACGCCGCGTCGAGGAACCATTTTTATTAGCCCTGCAGGGGAAGAATGTTTTTTCCTACCACGACGGCTGGCATAATCACAGCGTTTTAGTGTGTGACCCTTGCGGGTATGTGCCCTTTTAGCTACCGTATGTGCGATACGAAAGCAATTGCTATCGTATTATGCACCCAATCCACTCTTTTCAGGAGTAGTCATGTCATCTGCACATACCATTGGTTCACGCATCCGCGCTTTCCGTCAAGAGCACGAGATGGATTTACCAACTCTGGCCAAGAATACCGGACTTCGTGAAGAGTATCTCGAAAAGCTTGAAAGTGATGCCATTTACCCCTGTATTGGGCCTCTGCACAAAGTGGCGCGTGCTTTGGGGGTGCGACTGGGCACCTTCTTGGACGACCAGTTTACCCGTGATCCTGTTATCAGTCGCATTGATGGTGATGTGGAGGCTGACGAGGCATTGCATACAGGGCGCATACCCAACCCGGCTTACACGTATCATGCCTTGGCCAAGGGCAAGAACGATCGCAATATGGAGCCCTTTTTCATCCGCATCTATCCCGACAATGGAGAACGCAGAACCACATCGCATCAAGGTGAAGAGTTTATCTGCGTGCTCAAGGGAGATCTGCTGGTGGTCTATGGACGGGAAACCCATGTGCTCAAACCCGGCCAGACCATCTATTATAATTCCATTGTGCCTCACTATGTGGGCGCTGCCGGCGATGAGCCCGTAGAATTTCTCGCCGTAACCTACAATCCTTGATGTGTCTTCGCCGTTGGCACAGCGAAGGACTACCGCGCCTAGGGAGGGTCCATGGAAGAGAAAGTTCGTGAACGTCAGGCGCAGTTTGAACTGCGAGAATGGACGCTGGGGCAGGTACTGGATCATACGGTGGCCCGTTATCCGGACAATGATGCCGTGGTTTACCCAGACCGGGGTTACCGTCTCACATGGCGCGAATTCGGCGAACTGGTGGACACTTTTGCTAAAGGTCTCATGGCGTTGGGTGTGCAGAAGGGGGAAAAAGTGGCTGTATGGGCCACCAACGTGCCCTACTGGGTAGCCCTGCAGTTTGCCACTGCCAAGATCGGCGCGGTTCTGCTTACGGTGAACACAAATTATCGTGAGCACGAGCTGCGCTATTTGCTCACGCAGTCTGAATGTGAAAATATTTTTCTCATCGACAGAATGCGCGACCACGACTATCTGGAGACCCTGTATCGCATTGCGCCAGAGTTGCGCACGCAATCGCGCGGGCATTTTTACTGCAAGAGTCTGCCTCACTTGAAACGAGTATGTTATCTTGGGGCTGAAAAATTCCGGGGCATGTATTCTGTTCCTGAAATTCTAGCACTTTCCGTTATGACGGACGATGCATCTTATGCTGCGCGTCAGGCTGAGCTTTCGCCTTGGGATGTGGTCAATATGCAGTACACATCGGGTACGACAGGTTTTCCGCGTGGTGTCATGCTGACCCATGTAGGGGTGGGTCTTAATGGCTATTGGATCGGACGGCATCAAAATTTTGGCTCTGAAGACCGCGTATGCCTGCCTGTGCCCTTATTTCACTGTTTTGGCTGTGTACTAGGCGTTTCCGCCTGTGTTAACCATGGCTCTGCCATGATCATTCTCGAAACATTCAACGCTCTTAAAGTGCTGGCAGCACTGGACGGTGAGCACTGCACCGCCGTCTATGGCGTGCCCACCATGTTTCTGGCTGAACTGGAGCATCCGCTCTTCCATCGTTTTGACCTTTCACACATGCGTACGGGTATCATGGCCGGTTCTGTCTGCCCAGAGCCACTCATGCGCCGCGTGGTGGATGATATGCACATGAAGGAGATCACCATCTGCTATGGCCTCACCGAAGCCTCGCCGGTGATGACGCAGTCGGATATCCACGATTCCTTGCGTCTGCGCTGTGAAACCGTAGGCTGTGCCATGCCCGGCATTGAGGTGCGCGTAGGTGATCCCCAGACGTGCGAGGAGCTGCCGCGAGGCCAGGTGGGAGAAATCATGTGCCGAGGTTACAATGTCATGAAGGGCTATTACAACATGCCAGAAGACACAGCCAAGGCCATAAGCCCCGAAGGGTGGCTGCATTCCGGCGATCTTGGGGTCATGGATGACAACGGCTATCTGCGTGTGACGGGCCGCATTAAAGACATGATCATCCGCGGCGGAGAAAACGTGTACCCGCGGGAGGTGGAAGAATTCCTCCTGAGCATGCCAGGCCTTCTGGATGTTCAGATTGTGGCCGTGCCCAGTCGCAAATACGGGGAGGAAGTCGGTGCCTTCATTATCCCCAAGCCGGGTGTGGAATTGTTCGCTGAAGATGTGCGTGCCTTCTGCCGAGGCAAAATCGCCTGGTACAAGATTCCTCGCTATGTAAAGATGGTTACGGGTTTCCCGCTGACGGCCAGTGGTAAAATACAGAAATTTAAACTGCGTGAAATGGCCGCCGCTACCTGGCCTGAGGCTATGCAGGGGTGATCTGCCCGTATGATGGACAATAAAAAGGGGTCAAACCATGAGTGACGACAATTTTACTTTTTCCGATGCGTCTGTCATGCCCGTAGCTTCCGGCACGGCACAGTCTCATGCCTGTGCCGGAAGTTGTCCGCTTGCCCAGATCCCTGCTCAGGTTTGGAAGGAATTGTTGCGCCGGCCATTTCGCAAGCGGCATCCCTTGCTCTTCTGGGGTGGTGTGCTGTTATTGTTAATCGGTTTGGGCGGAATGCCCCTGGTATTCTGGGGCGAGCAAAGTCCCCTGAGCGGCTCCCGTATGGCATTGATATCCATAACCGGGCCTATAATGAATGTAGAACCAACCTTGCGCTGGATACGTACCATCAGCCACGATACTGACATCAAGGGGGTTCTTGTGCGGGTGGATTCTCCAGGCGGTGGTGCCGCAGCCTCACAGGAAGTGTACGAGGCATTGCGCAGTCTAGCGCAGAAAAAACCTGTAGCCGTGAGTATGGGTTCCATGGCAGCTTCGGGGGGATTGATGGTGAGTATGGCTGGCAGACGTATCTTTGCCAATGCCTCTACTGTCACAGGCTCCATTGGGGTGCGTATGGATATCCCGCAAGTGCAGGGCCTGCTCGACAAGCTGGGCGTGGGGCAGGAAACCCTGACTACAGCTCCGTATAAAGATGCCGGCTCATACCTGCGTCCACTCACGCCTGAACAACGGACCTACTTCAAGGGCGTACTGGACGACATGCACCGCCAATTTGTGGGAATCATTGCTCAAGGGCGGCATATGGATCAGGCTCGTGCGGCGGCGCTTGCCGACGGCAAGATAGTCACCGGCAGGGAAGCCCTGAGACTTGGTCTTGTGGATGCCCTTGGTGGACAGGACGAGGCCTTACAGTGGCTGGCAGAACAATGCGGCGTGCCTCCAGAACACAAGCTGCAAACATGTCCCAAGGAGGACAATTGGCTGCCCCGCGGCCTAAAAACGCTTTTGCATCTGGATTTCGAGTCCGGCTTGGATTCGTTGACAAAAGGCACTCCTGTCTTTTTGTTCCAGCTGTAATGTATGCGCAGCCGTGATGCTGCAACGGGTATTGTTATGTTCAGCCTTACTACCTGAGTGTCAAATTTGCCGAAGCATTGCAGCAGAGCTGCTGGAATAATATACTTCTTTTTTTTGTCAGTGTGGTGGCATCAACACTCGCAAGATGGGGAAATTTTCGCTTAAGAAAACCCAATGCCTTTTGTAGTACAGACGGGAGCAGGAGGATGTCCTCTCTTCTAAGTGCGAAAAACTTGGAGGCATAGTATTCTTCTGCAATGGCTAGATACCTGTCGTGAGTTTGCGCCTTGGGTTCAGCCATGGCCCTGAGCAGAGCGAGCCCGCATTCTGCAAGCAGCTTTTGTGCAAGCTCGGGGAGCAGGTTAAAAGCACCTATGGCTGAACCAAGTGCGCCTGCGGCATGCGCTAGCCAGCCAAGGTATTTCCCGGCTCGCGGAAAGGCTGGCAGGCTTTCCAGAAAATGCGATATGGCAAACTGCATCTGCATATCGTGCTCATGCTGTCTTGTACGTTTCCCGCTCAGGCTGTCGCCGTGCTGCACATACCATACATATGTTTCGCTCGTACTGCCAAAACGCTGTCCCAAGGCGGCGCAGCGCAACCAGTAATCCTGATCTTCACAGGCGCCAAGGCTCTCATTAAAAAAACCGCACGTCCGTGCGGCATTTGTACGTATTAAAAAGGTATGCACCGGTGAAATATTGGCATGGCAGAGGTGCAGGTCTAGATGGTGCGCCTTGAGTGGCCAAAGAGAGCCTTTGACAGGCTGTGCAAAAGGGTCGGAGGTGAGCACGCACAGGCACACGCTGATATCCAGTTCTGGGCGGCGAGCAAAATGCTGTAAATGTTTTTCCAGATTTCCCTGAGCTAGCAGATCATCCGCGTCCAGAAAGAGGAGATAATCTCCATGTGCAGCACGCATGCCAGTGTTTCTGGCAGCGGACAAACCCTGATTTTTCTGAAATATGTAGTGTATGTTGCCGTGATACTGTTTTGCCACATGGGAGGTATCGTCAGTCGAACCATCGTCTACAACGATGATTTCAACGCCAAGAGCGGCACATTGTTGTGCGAGCACGCTATCAATGGCGGCGGGCAGATAGCGTGCGTAATTGTAGCAGGGAATGATGACAGAAATCAGCGGTACCTTAAGGTTTGCCATGTGAATTCCCTTGATTATTTGCACGGGCAAAAGGATAGGAGATTTTTGCTATGGGGCAATTTATATTTATATTTTGCTCCATCAATGTCCGGAATAGTCCAGTACATGATTCAGCGAGGCGCTGTGGCGGACAATGCGTCCGTTTTCAAAAATATGCCGTATGAGCTGCCAGCCCTCCAT
>CAJOMG010000082.1:0-6276 GCA_905235595.1 uncultured Desulfovibrio sp.
ATGTAGGTGCTAACTACGTGATATCTTACGCTCTTGGAGTTACAAGGGCGTTACAGCATTTTTTACAGAAAACAAAGCCTTGTGTTGATCGAAATCAACGCAAGGCTTTTCATTTTTTCTGGGGCGCAGTCATTGCACTCAGGAAACGGCCAGTGCTCACAGTTAGAAGCTTGGTCGAATTATTGATGAAGGAGTAGCAATTATGGCTGAATATGAAGCGAGTACTGCTGAAATCGCGCAGGCGATTGATAGCAATCCTTACTTGAGCAAGGAAACAAAATCCGCGATCGATGCAATCTTGGCAGACAAGGGTGCAGATGGCGTCGCCCTCGTTGAGGGTAATGTGACCAGTGCTGATGTCTCCAACCAGGAGGCGGTGCTCGTGAGTGCTGGTGCAACGCTGGACAACCTCACCATGGGTAGCGACACCACAGCATTGGTGGTGGGTGGTGGTGCGCAGGGTGATGCCACCATGGAAACTGAGGATGCCGCCACGGTGCAGCTTGATGGCGCAAATGTCGCCCTCACTATTAATAATGATGCCGACAATGTCGTGACAATGCGTGAAGCCGATGGCAGCTCGCTGACCACAGGTGACGGTGACAATACTGTTACCATGACTGACACTGCCAATGCCTCGGTCAAGACCGGGGACGGTGATGACACCATCAACATTAACGGTACTACGTCCGGCAAAATCCAGACAGGCTCCGGCGACCTCACCATGGTGATGGATGAAAGTGCCCAGGAGAATGCCCAGATTACGGTAGACGCCGGCGACGGCTTTGACCTGCTGCACCTTATTGGCAACGCCGTCAAGCATACCTTCAGCTTCGTCAACGGCTTGTTCCATATGAACAGCGCCGACGTTGCCATGACTGGCATACAAGTGGTCGCCCAGGATGCCAACAGCGATGGCAAGATTGATCTGGTCAACGACCATATCACGGTACTTGCAGAAAATGTGAACGACAGCGTCGTTGCCAAGCTCTACAAAGTCGCACTGGGCCGCGAAGCCATTGACGGTGACGACGGATGGGGCGGCAGCACCCTCGGCGGCATCAACTGGTGGATGAACCAGTTCGAGCAGCAGGACAGCGACCAGTCCATGGATCACCTGGTGAAGTCGTTCCTGAACTGCGACGAGTTCCACAACAAGTACGACGGTGTGGACAATGCCACCTACGTCAACACGCTGCTCAGCAATGCCGGCGCGGATGCCAGCCTGGCCTCCACGTACCTTGCGCAGCTTGAATCCGGCGCTAGCCGCGAAGACGTTGCCTACAACATTGTCACCAACCCTGCCGTGGAAGTGACGGGCATTGACGGTCAGCAGTATGTTGTTGACGGATTCTAAATCGAAAACACTGTAAGGTATTGGTCGGGCGTGGCTGCAGCTGCGCCCGACCTTCCCCAAAAAGATGCATTACGTGATGTCACAACTGCATTTGCTTGGCGCGGACGATCTGGCGCGTCAGGCCATAGAGGCCCTCCGGGAGAAACGGATGGCTGACGCAGTGGCATTCACGCTGGCATTTTCTTCCACATATGGAAAGATACATGCTGAAGCTTATGCCCTTTGCGCGCATGTGCTCACCCAGTCAGGCGACAGAGAGGCTGCGCTGGACTTTTGGGATAAAGCGGTCAACCAGTGTCCGGAACGCATGGAATGGATGGAGCAGGCTCTGCGTACAGCCTGGGCTGCCAAAGATACTGTTCGTGCGCGAAAGTATGTATCCATAATACAGCATTTGTTCTGTGTGCATCCGTCCCCTGCCTTTTTGCATGAACTGACACAGCATGGTTCTACATGTATCGGTGCCTGCGGCATTCATGCGGGGCATCTGCGCGCCTGGTTTGTGCTGCCGCAGGGGAAAACGTTTTTCCTGCGTTCGGAACCGGCCAGGCCGATATTGCAGCCGGGTTCACTTAAAAAATTTCCTACTGGTGCCCAGACATTGTGTGAGCTGGATGTGTCTCTCACAGCTCACCACAGCCCCTATTGCATTCATCTTATGGTTGACGGCCGTCATGTAAATGGTAGCCCTGCGTACTGTTCACCCTGTGACGCAGCCCGTCCTGTAAAGAAGATTGCTGCTCGGATTCGTCGCAGAGCAGTACAGGCGGTCACCGTTGTCATACCGTGTTACGATGGCTATGTCGAAACCCTTTCCTGCCTCGGGTCGGTATTTGCCTCCCTCAGGCGAAACACAACAAAAGCGACCATTCTCGCTGTTTGGGATCATGGTCCTGATCCAAGGCTCCATAAGACTCTTACGCGCTTGTCAGCCCGCCATAAAATCGCATTGCTGACAACCCCTGGCAACATGGGTTTTCTGGGCAGTGTGAACCACGCCCTTGCACATGTCAGCGGGGGAGATGTCATCCTGCTCAATGCGGATACATTGGTGCATGGCAACTGGATTGATCGCATGGTAAAGGTTGCCCAGTTGCCGGACGCTGCCACAGTTACGGCCATGGGGTCAGAGGCCGAACTGGTATCTTTCCCTGCCTATTATGACAGGGGAAATGTATGTACCCTGCACGATGCGGCACTGCTTGATGCTGCCTGCCATTCCCTGCCACAGGAGATGCGCGTGCGGGAGATCCCGGTAGGTATGGGTTTCTGCATGCTGCTGACCCGTCGTGCACTTGACCTGTGTGCAGGCATGGACGGACTGATGCTCTTCCGGGGCTATGGAGAGGAGACAGATTTCTGTTTGCGTTGCAGGGATCAAAAGCTCAAGAACTACGCTGCTTGCAATGTGTATGTGGCACATTTGAGTGGTCGCTCGTTCGGGTCATCCAAACGTGCCTATGTGGCGCAGAACAACAGGGCGATTTTTCAACGTTTCCCTTACTATAATGAAAGCTATAGTGACTTCCTCCTTGAGGATCCGCTCAAGGATGTTCGTGACCATATTTCCCGCCACGCCTGTCAGCCCAGGGGAGGACTATTGCATGCCTATCCTTGGGCTGCGCTGGATGCAATGCCCTTATATGGCAAGAAAAAAAGTCTGGTTGCCGAGGCACAGTGTTTTGTCCTGCCCTGTGGCACGGTGACCAAGGTGCTGTTGCGCATCCCTCAGGCTGTGGCTTTGGCTGACATGCATTTCTTGTTGCCCAGGGACACTGCGGCCTTGCGCGATCTCATGCACACATGCGCCTTTACTGGCCTCATGGCACACGGACAGTTTCACGGAATTTCCCGTGTGCAAAATGCCTTGGATGTCCCAGTCCATCAGGCTGCAATAGATGGGGAAACGGCAGCGTTCAACTTGGGCAACCACAAAGCGACGTATCTGATAGTTCCGCCGATTACCCTGCGGGGGTGGAAACATTTTTGCGCGTACGCGTACGGCCATCCCGCTGCACACTTTTGGGTACACCATCTCAAACAATTGTGGGGTGCGGCTCCTCGCCCAGAAAATATCTGTGGCCTGCCTGATGTAAAAAATTTGCGTCCCCTAAAACCTGTAGCCCTCTTGTTTGCCGAGCAACAGGAGGCGACCCGCCAGGCCGCATGGCGTACCTGGCTTGACGACCATGGTGTCGCGGATATTCCCTTGGGCTATATCTCTGCGGAGGCCGCATGATCACCTATGACGGTGCATTCCAGCTGAATGGCACGGGGATCAGCGGCTGGGCCTGTGCAGTAAACAGCTCATCAGCCATTTGGGTGGAGGCACTCGTAGATGGCCTTGTGATGGGTATAGCACGGGCGGATTTGCAGGAGCCCAAAGGCTGCGGCTTCTGGTTACCTTTGCCCTCCACGGCCTTTTCTGACGGTTCCGAAGTGCGGTTGCGTGTCGCCAATACAAATGTCTATATCGGAGAATGCCTTACCCTTAACGATGCCCAGAATGCCTGTGGTCTGGAGGGCGAGCTGCATGTGGACCGGGGTTTGACCCTTACCGGTTGGGCTATGGACAGCCTTGCTCCAGATACAGCCGTGCGTGTTTTTGCCGTGGTCAATGACGAAATTGTAGCCGAAACCCTTGCCAAGGGAAGACGTTATCGTCCCGCACAGGGTGACGGGCACGGGTTCATGCTTCATTTGCCACTAAAGCTGGCGGATGGACAGGAGCACGTTGTAAAGATTCAGGATACCCAAAAACGGGTATTGCCCGGTAGCCCCGTGGTCATCCGGGTATGGCCGGAAAATGTGGCCGAGTGGATTGAACGTACAGCGCACTTTGAAAACGAAGACTGTACCCTGCTCGCGGCACTTGTGCGTCGTATGGAAGCTAACATGCCGGGGGCCTGTGCCAGTCACGGACAGGAGTACGCTGCATGGAAGTCCGTCTTCCCGGTGCCCAAACCACAGGGCACATGCCGACTTTCCATCGATCTGCCCTTTGGCACTGAAAAACACGCAACACAGCTTCTGCGTGGTCAAAAGGGTGTCGTTTCCAAGTCTTCTGGTTGGCCTGCGTATAGCCTTCTTCTGCGTGAAGGGGAACAATTGCATCCGTATGCCTTGGCACACATGGTACAAACCCAACAGGCCACAGGTGCCGGTCTGATCTATGCTGACAGTGAACAGGTATCTGATGCTACTCCCTGCTTCAGGTCGGCTTGGGATGCAGATGCTTTCTGGGCTTCGGATTATCTTGGCCCCTTTATGGTCACCCGGGAAGTCTGTGACGCAACGCCGCGTTCTGAAGATGATACTTACTGGGCATTTCGCACCCGACTGGTTCGTAACGCGACCTCAATGGGTGGCGTACGCCATCTGCCCCAGATCTTGAGTCAGGAATTGCCCATTCCCAAAAACACAGGTCGTCGCAAATCCGTGCAGGAATGGGTTGCCTCCGTACAGCCAGATGCCTGCGTAGAGGAACAGGACGGTAGTAACCGTGTGCATTGGTCCGCATCCTCTCTGCCGTCAGTCTCCATTATCATTCCCACGCGTGACCGGGTGGATCTGCTCCGTCCGTGTCTGGAATCGCTGTACAAGACGCACTATGAATCGCTGGAAATCATCATTGTGGACAATGACAGCCAGGAGGAGGACGCAGTAGCCTTTCTGACTGAAACGGCAAAACGTCCCAATACTCGCGTTATTTCCTATCCCGGCCTGTTTAATTATGCCGCCATCAACAATTTTGCCGTGCGCGAGGCCACAGGCGAGTATGTCTGCTTCCTGAACAACGATACGGAAGCCTTCGATCCAGCCTGGTTGCAGGAAATGGCGAGTCTTCTTGCCAGTCGTGAAGAAGTCGGCTGTGTGGGTGCCAAACTGCTCTGGCCCAATGGCCTTGTACAGCATGCCGGTGTTCTTGTGGGCACGCATCAGCTTGCATCACACATCGGCAACCAGTGGACGGCTGATGAACCAGGCTATCTGCAGTGCAATCAGATTGTCTGCCAGCGCAGTGCCGTGACCGCCGCCTGCCTGCTCACACCCAAGGCACTCTTTGAAGAACTGGGCGGATTTGACGCCCATCGCTTCCCCGTGGCCTTCAACGATGTGGACTACTGTCTTCGTGTACGAAAGGCTGGGAAAAAGATTCTTTGGACGCCCTTTGCCACGCTGCTGCATCGTGAATCTGCCAGCCGTGGCAAAGATACCTCCCCCATGGACAAGGCCAGGATGCAGCGCGAGATGCGTTTTTTCAGGCAATTGTGGGGCAGCTATGTTGATCCCTTCTATAACCCCAATCTCCCGTTGAGCACAGTCACCGAACCGTATGAAGGTCTGGCCGTGCCCCCCAGGGGGCGAGAAGCACGTTAGGAGCATTACTTTGAATCCGCGTACCATTCTTTTTATCCATCAGGCATTCCCCGGTCAGTTTAAAAACCTGGCCCGCGCTCTAGCCCAAGAGGGGCACAAGATCGTCGCTCTGGCCATGAATCCCATCGAGAGTATGCCTGAAGTGACCCTCATCAGGTACGCGCCCATACGCAGGCAGCTGGATGAAAAATCTCCTGATCTGCTGCGGGAAATGGATGCTCGTCTCATCCGCGGCGAAAGCATCTATCAGGCCATGAAGGCCCTGAAGAAGCAGGGGCTGAAGCCTGACGTGATCTACGCCCACCCGGGTTGGGGCGAAACGCTTTTTGTGAGGAATGTCTGGCCGGAAGCCCGTTTTGTGGCCTATGCCGAATGGTACTACAACCTGCATGGTCAGGAAGTGAATTATGACCCGGCCATGCCCAAGCTTACAGAAGAGAAAGAACTGCGTCTCACGCTCAAGAATACATGCTTTCTCCATGCCCTGGCAGACTGCGATGCCGCCATCGCTCCCACCCAGTGGCAGAAAAGCCGCTTCC
>CAJOMG010000082.1:6305-7525 GCA_905235595.1 uncultured Desulfovibrio sp.
ATCCACGACGGTCTGGATATCAAGGAACTTGCTTCTGTCAAGCCACGCGGCCTTGGCATACCGAGTCTGGGTTTGAAACTCCGCCGTGGCATGCCCATTGTCACCTACGCGGCACGGCATCTGGAACCCGTGCGCGGCTTCCATTACTTCATGCGGTCATTACCGGCCATTCTCTCCGGCAACAAGGAGGCCCATGTCATCGTCATGGGGAACGACGCCGGCATTGCCAACAAGGGCTACGGCGGCATGAATCCCAAGGGCACCAGCTGGCGCAAGACCATGGAAGCGGAGCTGGGCGACACGGTGGACTGGAAGCGCGTGCATTTTCTCGGCATGCTTGACCGCAAGCTCTACCTCGCCATGCTTAAGCTCTCCGCCTGCCACGTATATCTGACAACGCCCTTTATCCTCTCCTGGTCTTTTTTGGAGGCAGCAGCACTGGGCCTGCCCATCGTGGCCTCCGATACCCAGCCTGTACGAGAATTTGAGCATTTGAAAGGCCTGGACTTTGTGGATTTCACCGACGTGGAGAGCCTGGCCAAGAAAGTGCTCGCCCATATCAGCCGCGTGGAGGAGAACTTCTTTGATTCCAATGCCGATGCTCTGGCGGCACTTGATCAGAACCACACCATTCAGGCCATACGTGATGTGCTTCTCTCTGGCAGCTCCGCCTCGGATATGGGCGGGACATTGGAAGAGGTGGTGTTTGATGAAGAAATTGAGTCTGAAGAGAAGAAGCCGACAAAACGTATGAACAAGCGAGAATCCAAAAAATAACTCGTTGAACATAAGAATGAAAATTGCAATTGAATCGCGTCAAGCAATAGATATGGAGAACATCGTAAGCATGGATATGCACGAAATGTTGGTTGACGCTACATACTACAACACAAAGTATCCTGATGTGCGGGATAGTGGGCTAGACCCACAAAAGCACTATCAGCTGTATGGCTGCAAGGAGGCTGGACGTTATCGAAACCTTGAGGATGAGTTGGATCACGAGTTTGATGCGGAGTGGTATGAACGACACTATGCTGATGTGAAAAACAGTGGTCTTTCACCACGAGAGCATTACATTGTGTATGGCTACGATATGGGCAGATATACCCATGCCGCAGCAGAACAAGCAGCCGCTGAAGCCTTAGCCGCGCATCAGGTTTATCTGGATATTGATGAATTGGAGATCGACACTGAAAATTTGCCATTAATTGCGGTACATC
>CAJOMG010000083.1 GCA_905235595.1 uncultured Desulfovibrio sp.
GAAGTTCAGCACTTTCTCAACTATGTGGCAGGCAATGCCGCTGAAGGGCAACTTATGCACGATATTGACGCTGAAGTAGCCCGTGTGAAGCAACATGACGAAATAAAGGCGGAATATATGACACTTACAGCACTTCTTGCTGACGAACGTTATGAAGGCAAGATGGAAGGTTTGGCTGAAGGGAAGGCTGAAGGGAAGGCCGAAGGGAAGGCTGAAATGTCTCTCGGCATAGTGTCCTATATGCTCAGTCAAGGCCGTAAGGCTGACGAAATTAGCTCAATAATCGGCCTTCCTCTTGACGATGTCTTGGCGTTGGCTGCTAAGTCGCAACAGTAACTTACTGTGCCAATTATTCTGGCACCATCCGTAACCATGCGGGAAAATCGCAGCATACAACGTGGTATCGACTGCAGTGACAGCGTGTCCGTAGATACGCAAAAGAACTTCAAAGGCGGCAAAGGCTGTACGCTTGTTTCCGTCCACAAAAGAATGCTGACAAAAAGGCTTTTCAAAAGGGCGCAAGTATCTTCCTTGATATTTTGATAGTAGCCGCCATCACCAATACGTATGTCCGTTACGCAACAGCCGGAGCACTGCTTCATTCCAGCCCAAATTCTTTGCGCAAGGCGGCATACCGTGCGGCCTCTTTGTCCTTGACAGCCTTGGACAGGTCATTCATGCAATGATGCATGACATCGGCGTCTTTCAGCACTTCTTCCAGAGGCCCGTCAACAGCTTGTTTGTCATCATGGCGGCTGATTGCGGTGCAGATTGCCTCCGTTTCACTGGCCGTTGTTAGGGCCAGTCTGTTCAGAATGGTACGGGCAAGGTCTGCTCCCTTGTGAGCATGGTTCTCATAAGAGCCACTTTTGTATGCGTACAGGTCGTGTAACATGGCAGCCATGCACGCCAGTTCCGTATTGGTATTGCGTTTTTCCGCTATCAGGGCGGCAGCGAGAGACACGCCGTACAGATGGACAAAGGCGCTCTTACGCTTGTCCACATCATCAATGGCCAGCAATTCCTGATCAACGATCTTCCGCAATTCTTTCAGGCGTCCCATACCTTGGCTCCATCGTTTATATGCTGTCGTGCAGGATGAAAGCGGCCTGCAGTATTCATGAGATGTACTTTTTCCTGCTTATATATGGATATGGCACGGCAGGCAAACCCAGGGGGGTATGACCATGACCTGACCAAAGAAGTGTGTGCAAAAAACATTGCGGCGTCGCAGCCGCTTTGATACAAGAAACGAGTCACAAGGTGCTGCCGTTGACGGCGTTGGCACCATATTTATTACCCCTGTGCATATATGAGCGCCTATTCAGTCGAAAAGCAAATTTTGAGTATTGTCTGCAGTGTTTTTGATGCCTATTCCGTCGTACTTTTCCTGCCCGACGAGGATGGCGAAAACTGTCACATGGCTGCGTCATTCAGCCTCGGTGACAAGATTCTTTCCGGGGCTTCCATTTCTCCGGGAAAGGGCTTGGTAGGCTGGATCATAGGCAGTCGACAGCCCCTGCTGCAGCCTAACTTTGATCAACGCCAGAGCTACCTTGGCTATTACGGTGATGGCGAAGAGAGCAATATCAAGGCGTTTATGGGCTGCCCCGTGCCGCTTGGCGGTGCGCTTTGTGTTGACAGCAAGCGGCAGTATTCTTTTTCTGAAAAAGATCGCAAGATATTGCAGATGTTTGCCGATCTCATTGCAAAACAGCAGGGTTCAACGGGCAGACAAGAGCTGGCAGGGGATATCCCCCGTTATTTTGCAGAGCTGAGCGTTATTCAGGATTTGCGTTTCCGCTATAAACGTTGGGATCCTTTTTTGCAGAATTATTTGCGCATTATGGTAGAGGCCACGGGCTTTGATTATTGTGCTTTTGCTTCAGTGGCCGACCCGGGTAGAACCTATTGCGTGGAGGCAGAGTCAGCCCGGCTGCTGCTCACTGGCGAGGAGCCTCTTATCCTGCCTATGAGCAATGGCATTACCGGTTGGGTGTTCTGCAATGAGCAGCAAGTTGTATCTGAAGGTGTGGAGGGGGCACCTCCCACCATGCTTTTTGGCAAATTGCCGGAAATGCCTGATTTTCAGGCTGTTGTATGCATGCCTGTCAAAGTCAATAAAAGCACACGTGGGGTGTTGTGCCTGGCGCATACCGCTCCTCGACAGATAGACGAATCCATGCGTTCCTTCATCCGACAGGGGGTGGATCATCTGGCCCTTTTTTTAGAGAATGTTTATCTCAAGATGCGTTTGCGTTCCATGTTGCCTAGTGCGCGGGTGCATAGCGACGGGCCACAGGCGTATGACCCCGACACTGCTCCCATGCCACCTCTACATGAATAGTCATTATGTTTTTACGGCGTTTATTGCATTTTTTTTCTAAAGATATTGCCATGGATCTTGGTACAGCCAATACCCTGCTGTACACGCGTGCACATGGCATTGTCATCAATGAGCCTTCAGTGGTGGCCATTGACACATATAAAAATACCGTCCTTGCCGTTGGTGCAGCAGCCAAGGAATACCTGGGGCGTACGCCACAACGTATCAGTGCCGTCCGGCCTATGAAGGACGGCGTCATCGCCGATTTTGATGTCACCAGGGAAATGATCGCGTATTTTGTGCGCAAGGTGATTACCGGCATGCGTCTGGCAAAACCGTCCATGGTTATCTGTATTCCCACGGGCATTACACAGGTGGAGAAAAAGGCCGTTATCGACTCTGCCATACTTGCGGGAGCAGCCGATGTGGCCATGGTTGAAGAACCCATGGCCGCTGCCATTGGCGCAGATCTGCCCATCCATGAGCCCATGGGCAACCTTGTGCTGGATATCGGCGGTGGCACCAGTGAAGTGGCTGTCATTACTCTGGCGGGCATTGCTAATGCCGCCTCAGTGCGTGTGGCCGGTGACGCCATGAATATGGCCGTACAGCGGTATATGCGCGATGTGTTTCGGCTGGAAGTTGGCGACAACACCGCTGAGAATGTCAAAAAAATTCTTGGTTCTGCCATACCCATTCCCCATTCTCCTACCCTGGAGGTTTCTGGCAAGGATCTTGTGCGCGGTGGGCCCCGTGTCGTTACCGTAACAGAGGGGCACATTCGTGAGGCTCTGCATGAATCTGTGCAGATCATTCTGGGGGCCGTCATGCGCGCCCTGGAGAAAACTCCTCCAGAACTGGCGGCGGACATCTACCGTAACGGTATGCTCATGGCTGGTGGAGGTTCCTTGCTTAAGGGGTTGGACCAGTATATTGCGCGAGAAACGCATCTTAAAGTTTTTGTTGACAAAGAACCCCTGACCACTGTGCTGCGTGGCACAGCGCGCGCCATGCTCGACAGGAAGCTCTACCATCCTGTATTCATTAACTGACCGTTGGGTTTGGTGGGCTTTGCAATTATTTTTGGCTGTTGCAGTACGGACGTATCAGCCCGTTGTGGACTGCATTACGCAATACGGGCGAGAGCAAAGAGTCAAAATTTGCGCAGAGCCCCTGTAATTCGTCCTGGTCGACGAGCATGTGGCTGCTTGTATCACGGGCGGCCTCTGTGGCGAGTGCCGTAGACACACGTGCTTCGTACAGATAAGTAAAGGTATTGAGGGCAGCAGTGTCGGTGGGGAGTATCTGCAAATACTGAACATGCCCTTCCTGTCCCCAATCGTCACGCAGAAGTTTTCTTGCTTGCTCCTCGTGGGAATGCCCGGCGTACAGATTGCTGAATGAGGAAATGCTCCAGCCGAGCCCCTGGCAATGTGTGAGCAGGGTGCGGCCCTGCCGGTCCCTGACAAGCAGGCCGACAGTCCTGTGGGCAAGACATTGACGCAGTATGTCCCCGCTGTGCATGATGCATAATGGTGTATTGGTGGCGTCTACGACCTCCTGCATGTCATGAGCGACAGTAAACGAAGGTGAAAGGCAGGCTTGCATTATGGGCATTTCCTGTGGGCGGGGTATGCGGCTTGCACGGCTTGGGCCGCAACATGCCGGCGCCATGTTTGTTATTGAGCGACAGTGCTTTTCACTGCCCTGGTCAGAAACACAATGCCGTGCAGCTTTTGCGCAAAAAGCTTTTGCTGCTTTTGGCCTGTTTTTGCAGGAAGAGCTTATTGGGTACATTTCCGTGTACCACACTCCCGATGAGGTGGAAATACTCAATATGGCTGTCCTGCCGCAACTGCGACGTTGTGGCTGTGGACGCCGCCTGCTGCGCCTTGTCTTGCGTCTTGCGTATAAAATGGGTATGCATAAACTTTCGCTGGAGGTTCGTGTCAGCAATGCTCCTGCCATTGCACTGTACGAGGAATGCGGTTTTGTGCGCGCGGGCAGGCGCCGGCAATACTATTCCGATACCGGCGAAGACGCCTTAATCTACATATGTTCTCTTGATATGTGAGGAAACCATGCAGAAAATTTTCGCTGCCAACTGGAAGATGCACAAAACCAGGGCAGAGGCTGGGCAATGCTCCGCCAGCCTGGCCAATGCCTTGGGTGCAGGCACAACGGCATCAGGGGCTCTGGTGCTGGTTTTTGCTCCGTTTACCTGCATAGATGTGGTTGCCGGAGCATTTGCCGAGGTCCCCTTCCTCGCCTGTGGTGGGCAGGATTGCTATCCTGCAGCTGAAGGCGCATTTACCGGCGAAATCTCGCCAACCATGCTTGCAGACGTGGGTGCCACATGGGTACTTACAGGACATTCCGAGCGCAGGCATGTGCTGGGCGAGGATGATGCGCTGGTGGCCCGGAAAACGACCTTTGCATTGGAGCAGGGCCTTAACGTCATGCTGTGCATTGGTGAAACCCTGGAAGAACGCGAAAACGGGCAACTGTGCGACGTGCTTGAACGGCAGCTGACAAGTGTTTTTGACGCCATGCCAGATATCTTGCGCGGCAATGCCCTTGCCGGACGGTTTGCCGTGGCCTATGAACCGGTTTGGGCCATAGGTACGGGCAAGGTTGCGGGACAGGCTGAAGTTCTGGATGCCCACGCCACAGTGCGAACATTGTTGCAAAAGCTTGTGGGTGCCACTGCCGTTGACCTGCCCATATTATATGGTGGGAGTGTCAAGCCCACCAATGCTGCTGGGCTTATGTCCCTTGACAATGTAGACGGGCTTCTGGTAGGTGGAGCCTCTTTAGACGCGCAGAGCTTCTTGCAAATTATCGGGGCCTGATTCCGTTTGCTGCGCTGTCGCTTTGGTCGTGTGGCGAGGAGGTACTTGTGCAGACTCTCATTCTTACTTTGCATATTATTGTATGTGTGCTGCTGGTAATCCTTGTGTTGCTTCAGGCTGGCAAGGAAGGTATGGGTGTTATCTTTGGCGGAGGTAACAGCTCTGTCTTTGGCAGCAGTGGCGCAGGTGGCATTTTGGCCAAACTTACTGCACTCATGGCGGTTATCTTTGTTGTTACTTCGTTGAGCTATACATTTGTCACCAGCCCGCGTCCCAGCAGTCAGTCCACCATCCTTGACGTGAAGATTGAGGAACCCGCTGCGCCGGCGACTGGCAGATGGATTCCTTCATCGAAGACAGCGTGGCCACCCTCCGGGAAAAGATCGGCGATCAGAAGGTGATCCTGGGCCTTTCCGGCGGGGTGGATTCCTCCGTTGCGGCGGCCCTGCTCTCCCGGGCGGT
>CAJOMG010000084.1 GCA_905235595.1 uncultured Desulfovibrio sp.
GCAAAACAAAAAGCCCGGCAGCGCAATAAGAAATTTGGCATGCCGGACTTCTGGAAAAGACAATAATATAGCAACGTTATAGCTAATTCACCATAACGTCCCCTGTGTGTGTGTGTGTGTGTGCGTAGCAAGATTGGTGCCTTTTTATACATATGCAAATAATACTTAAGAAGAGATATAAGCAAATAATAGGATCTTAGCAATAGTGGTACAACCGCTTGAGTCAAAGTTTAACACAACATTCCTTTTTCCAGAATGCTACGCCATATTGCAGCACTGTTTTAATCTGGGGTGGCAGTCCGACTGCATATTGTTTTTCCTTGATCTGAGCAAGCCCTTCACTGGCTTTGGCATCAAGTTCTTCATATGTTGCAGCTCGTTTCAGTTCAAAAATGAGTGCACGCTTGTTTTTGCCATCCTCTATTATAATATCTGGACGACCAAGACCGCTTTCGCGATTTGTTTTTATAACAAGCCCAGCACCCCGCAGAAGGCCGGTCATAAAACCATGGTAAAAGCTTTCGGCGTTGTCGAAATAGCTGATTGTATCATACATTATGTCGCAAAGTATTTTTTGCACTACAGCGGTATCGCCATCCCAGAGAGCTTTGACAAGAGGAACGAGATTCATCTTTTTTACGGAATCTTCAAACCATTTTGCAACTGTGTCGGTAAATATGATCCGTACTTCTTTATTGGGTATGACAAGCGCAGTGCTATCAGAATCAGGCTGTACTGCTGCTTTGGTCAAATAACCTGTCAGATACATCATGGTCCAAATATTGTTTACATTTTCATAGACCCTATCATAGGTAAGGTCCTCGATAAGCCTTTCTTCTATAGCTCCGCCCGAAATAAGTGTTTCGATCTTGTCACGCGTATCTGCCCCAGCACTGCTGACCAATGTTCGGACAATGGCATTACTGCTAGTATTATTCCAATATGCCTGGGGTGGAGCCTGGGGATTTTTTTGAAGCCTGGCAATATGCGCAAGGATGTCCCACGGACAATACATCTCCCTGCCGTCACCAAAGAGATAGCCATCATACCATTCTGTAAACTCAGCTTTTTTGTGCGTCAGTTTCGCTGCAGCGAGCAAATTATCCACTTCTGCGTCTGTAAAACCGAATACATCTGCATAATCTGCATCGGATACAGAGTAGCACATAAAATTATTTAGTCCGGTAAAAATGCTTTCTTTGGCTATGCGTAGACAGCCGGTGAGCACAGCAAATTGGAGCGAAGTGTTTGTTTTAAGTGCTGCGCCCAACATATTACGCATAAGGCCCATCATTTCACTGTAATACCCATTTTGTGAGGCGGAATTTAGAGGGACGTCGTATTCGTCAATAAGAAGAATAACCGGTTTACCCCAGTGTGCTTCCAAGGCGCTGCAAAGAGAAAGCAGAGAATCTTCCAAACAAAAGATACTGGCCTGATCCTTTTTCAGCGTGTCCATGGTTTTTTTGTCTTCACTACGTACCCTGTCGCTTGTAAAAAGATACTCTGAATCCGAGCAGACTCGTCGTATTGTCTGGACAAATTTCTCTACGGCATGGGGAAACGTAGGCCCCTCAAGGCCTTTCAGCGTTATAAATACTGTAGGGTAGTTGTTCTGCCATTGGGCACACAATACATCGTTTCGGGAAATGGACAACCCCTTAAAAAGAGTGCGGCTATCCTTGCGGATATCAAAAAATTCCTGAAGCATGGACATCGTCAGGGTTTTGCCAAAGCGGCGAGGACGTGTGATCAGGGAAACCTGCGCCCGGTTTGGGCCGAGGAGCTCTTCAATGAATCTCGTCTTATCAACGTAACAATAGTTTCCTTCGCGAAGGGTGCGAAAAATTTCCCCGCCGATAAGGATATTCAAAGATGACATAAGGCCACTCCCGTCAAAAGGATAGTCAAGTAAAATTATGCTACTCTAAGGTGGAATGTCAAAAACAAGGCTATTATGATCTAAACTAGTACAATATGAACTTTCGGCAGCTCCCAGTGTTCGCCATGGGTTGACGGGGAAACCCCCGCCAACCCAAGAAGCAGTCAGCTCATACCTGCAATGTCATCTTAAAGGCTGGAACGCCAATAAAAATCAGAACGATTGCTACAATGGCGTATTTCCACCAGCCAGACTCCTCCACATAAACCTTTTTTAATGCCTGGTATAAACAAAAGAGTCCCCCCAAGGCACTACATCCTGAGATAAGCCAGCCTGAGGGCATACACATAAACTCTGGCAAAGGCATCGTTACCTTTGCGCCAATCTGATGACCCGCCCAAAACATCAGGCTGCCATAAAACAGCACCCCCACGACACCGATACATATCATAGTGACGATCTGAGCATAATTTGTGGATCTGGCAAGATAACGGGCTTCCTCAACAACACTTTCCGTCAATTTTGCCTGTGACGCTGCTGTCACTTTTTCCGCTACAGAAGTAATGTTGTCCATGACTTCCCGAGAAGTTTTGGAGATTTTTTCGGGCAGGGCTTCATAATATACCCGCTGGTACTCCATTGCCGCTAACAATGGCCAAAGTGCATCGTCTGAACGCAGATTCAGCCGGCTGCTTATCTCGCGCAGTCGCTCCATTTCTGTCTCGGTCAATGCTCTGCCACAGCTTTTACACAGATCAATTCCTTCAAGAGTATTCATGCTGCGTCCTCCATAACGCGGTCAAACATGGTTGCACATAATGAACGCCACCGTTGCAATTCCGCTCGTGTGCCGAAGGGCATATCTGGCAGTGCGGCTCGAATGGACATGCGCTTGGAATAGAGCCAGTCTGCCACACGGTTGGCAACTACTGGAAAATCCAACGTCATGCCATGCTTCTCCACCACTTCTCTGGCTTTGGAAGTATTGTACACATCAAAGCGCTCAGCGTTGCCGAAATACAGATTGCGGCAGACGTGAATGGATACGTCGTTGAACACCTCCTGAAAGGAGTGAAGCAACTCTATGGAATCGCGATGCCGGTTAATAATCCAGAAGACTACAAGCCTCCGCTGCATCTGCTGCAGGGCCTCCTGCATGATATCACCATAGGTGGCCGTGCTTGTTTTTGTACGGGCTGCCGCATTGATGATGACGACGGAATCAGGATACTCCTGCACCGTGTCCAGCAGTTCGGCCCAGCCGTCAGCGTCATCCAGACTGTTCAAACGGCATTGCAGCTGGGGCAAGTCAAGCATCTTATGCGCCTTAAACACATCAGGATTATCTGTATCCGTGTCCACCAGCAGGATATTTCTGTTCTGATTCAGGCAATAATCCATCAGAGCAAATGTGAAGAGGCTCTTGCCAACTCCGCCTTTGCTACCGCCAACATAATAGACAGGATTCTTGGTTTCCATATTACAACTCCGAATCAGGCAAGTCGGGCGTATAGTAGTCCGGCGTCTGCCCTTGTGTGGTTTTCGCGCTGCTCGGCTGGAGCGCGGATGAGGTTTTTTTGTGTTTACCTTGCGTCCGTTCCTTGTCCTTTTTCGTTTCCGATGTCGTCAGCATTTTGCTGATGAGACGATAGGGAATGTCCACATTGCCCTTGGCCATAATTTGTGTGATTTCGTTGAGAGAATACCCTTTTTTCATGGCCTTGCGGATGTTGTTCCGCAGCATGTTGACTGCCTCAGTACGTATTTTGTCACCCCGTTTGTCCTCCAGATTGTCCAGTGTTTGTTTCATGGCCTCTATAGCTTCAAGAGAAATGCGCTTGAATTTTCCCATACCCTATCTCACATGCGTATGCGGTAATGTGTTGGTGGTGCATCATCTATCCGCTCCTGTTCTGTTTTTTGAGAATGCTGTTCAAGTTGTTGCACATATCCAGCGCAGCGTTGTACAAGTTGCTCAACTGTGGCAATCGCTGCATCAGAGTCTTCATCTCCTGCTCCTGCCTTTCCAGCCGTTTTGCAAAATTTTCGAGTGTCGCGTTGGTTTGTTCCTCTAGGCGCTTCAGTGTCTGCGCTAACATCCGTTCCGTTTCTGTCATTATGTGTGCCCTCCACTGGTTGCAGCTGTTGCTGAAATTCATCATCCTCACTTGTCCAGCGCAAAGCATAGCGTCTCATGTTGCAGTCTCGCCGCTTTTCCAAAATACGATTCCATTCCTGCCGGAGCCGGATACGCATCTTCTTGCGGTATTCCTCTTGTTCTGCTTCGTCTTGCTGAGATGAAGTATCCTTTTTCTTGGGCACCCAATTTTCAGCGTAGAATCCGCCGCGGAATCGTACTTTGTATCCGCTCACCGGCTCCATTATGCTGAGGTAGTCTTTTCCAGTACGGTTGATGTGCATGCCCATACTCATCAGCAAACGCACCACGTCAGCCCGTGTTTGCACTTGGCCCTGCTCGCACTGTTTCTTAAGAAAAGCATGGATATCTGCCTTGAGCATATCCCGCTCGCTGGGCGTTATGGTCTTGCCCCAGCGGGCCATACGGGCTTTAAACAGATCCGACTTAGCAGGCAGAGTGTCACGAGCTCTTGCCGGATCATCAGGACGCGCCCAACCTTCGCTCCAGTTCCACATATCCCGAAATACGTCGAAATCCTTTTGCCATCCTGGTGGACAGGCATTGAAGTCTTTACCGCTGGAAAGCTCCAAGCGAGGAATGACAAAATGGAGTTCATGGTGGCCTGCGTGTGTATGACGCACCCACAGGATATTGCGTTGGTCTGGCTCCAGCCCAGCAAAGGCAATCTTTTCAAAGTCGTCCATGACCGCTTGTTCCTGTTCCATGTTCACCCTGTCGTCTGGATGCCACGCCAGGACGCCTGCCGTGAATTTCCAGCGTCGGTCAATGCTGTCGATAAGAGCGCGGGTCATAGCCGGGTCGCCACGCAGTATCTGTGGCGGGTGTGTATCTCTGCCAGGATAGTCTGTACGGATAAGATACCATGTAGGATTGCCACCAGCCCCCTTGCCATGAGGAAAGACCTTCATCATCATGGTTCCCCCTCCTCTCCCGCGAGCGATGACATAGCCAGCTCGTTGATACGACGTTCCAGAGAAGCCAAGGCCGTGACCACCTCTACGGCTTCTGCTGCGCGCTTATAGGTGTTAGCCCAACGGGCAAGCTGGTTGAGATTGACACCAATGCGAGCCAGCTCACGAAGCCGCCGTTTTTCTTCTGGCGTTCGCCGTAGTCGGATTCCTAGACATGTCTGACGGATATAGTCTGACATGGTCATACCGTGCATCCCGGCGTTGGCCTTGAGAATGTTTCGTTCCTCTGGCAGCAAACGCACAAGAACTGCGACAGTACGGACGGGCTTTTGGCGTTTCATGACTTTTTGCCTTCCTCCAGGCATTGTTCGTGCTTTGACCAAACTTTGGTGAAATAATGGTTCCGCAAAAGGACACGCTCAGGCATACGGATGCTTCCTTGATACGTCGCCAAAATAGTCGCTCGATTTTCGTCGGATAGTTCCGACAGCCAGGCAACAAAG
>CAJOMG010000085.1 GCA_905235595.1 uncultured Desulfovibrio sp.
GCCGCGCCGGATCGGATCTGATCCCAACACCCGACCTCAAACTGCGGCTGGAAGATCGCGTGACCGTAGCTGCTACGGATGTTGCCGCCCTTGACAAGGCCGCAGTACTGCTGGGTAACAATCCGAAGGCTCTCAACCATCCGCAGATGCTGCCCATATTCCTGGGCATATTCCTCGGCGTGTTTGTGGGCAGCCTGCCCGTGACCGTGCCCGGCCTGCCCACGAGCATTAAACTGGGCGTTGCCGGCGGCACTCTTCTGGCGGGCATCTTCCTCTCCCGCGTGCAGCGTTTCGGAGGAATGACCTGGCACATGACCGCCGGAGCCAACATGCTCATGCGCGAAATCGGCATTCTGCTCTTTCTGGCCTGCGTGGGGCTGCACGCGGGCACGGGTTTTGTGGAAACTGTGATTCACGGACCTGGTTTGGCCTGGATGGGCATGGGCGCGTTGATCACCTTTGTGCCGCTCATCGTCGCCGCATTGTTCTGCCGCCTCGTGTGGCGCATCAGTTATCCGGCTATCTGCGGCATGCTGGCAGGCAGTATGACAGATCCGCCCGCACTGGCGTTTTCCATGCAGTATCTTGACAGTGATCTGCCGGCGTCCGCCTACGCTACGGTGTATCCCCTCACTATGATCCTGCGCATTCTCGCTGGGCAACTTCTGGTGCTAAGTCTGTTCTGACACAAGCCCCCCTACAGCCATTCCTATCATTCACCCGCCGAGTTTGGCCAAAATCATGGCTACGAGCAGGGCTCTCAGCATGTTAGATCACGGATTTGACGGTTCCGGACCAAGTTGATGCCTGTACGGAAGATAAGCAGCGAACCGGCATAAGACAGGTTGAGACCACTGCACGGTAATCACATATAGCTTGATAATATGCTAAAAATATCATATTAGAATCACGCACAATAAGAAGAGGTAGACAGGCATGTTTTGGCTTTTATGGCCAGGGCGCTGTGTGTAGCAGTGCCCTGCGGCTGGTCATGCCATGTACACCAGCGGGAGGTTGCATTGGCTTGGCGTTGGCACAATACCTAAATATTTTCAGATAATTGACGAAAAGGTCAGTATAAGGACGCACTGCTTTTTCAGAAGTTTGCAGCGCAGACAACGGCAATCTCGTTATTCTCTTGATCCTGATTGATGTCGCAAAGGTATCTGATCTGAAGAGGAGGAATAAATGCGACTTTCCATTATGTTCAAATGTACGGCTGTGCTCATTTGCAGCATTCTCATTGGTGCAATGGCCATTTTCTTCACTTCGCGCTACTTCATGCACGATGGTTTTGACCATACCATCCACAGCGAACTGCAGACCGTGCGCAAGGTTGTGGACGACACCTACGCCAACACCAAGAAGGCATTGCTGCAGGAAGCCAAGATGCTGGTCACATTCAGGGCGCTGATTGATCCGCTCAAGGCCAGTGACGTCAACGCCGTTACGGCTTTTGCCAAAACGGCCATGCAGCAGTGTGAAGCCGATTTTGTCATGATTCTCGATGCCACGGGCAAGGTGGTTGCCCGTGGGCACGACAACGCCATCGGTGACAATTTTTCCGAATATGACATTGTTCGTCATGCCCTTGGCGGCCAGCCTTTTTCGGAAGCAGTCGATCTGGAGAAGAGCGGTCTTTCCGTGGGCGCGTGCGCTCCCATCCGCGATGACGACAAAATGCTGGGTGCGCTTCTGGTGGGACGGGCATTCAAGAGCCATGCCTTTGTGGACGAAATCAAGAAGGTCACGGGCATGGAAATGACCATCTTTGACCACGACACGCGCATCTCCACCACCATCAGCAATGGCGGCAAGCGTGCCGTTGGCACGCAGCTCAACAATCCCAAGATACAGAGCGCCGTGCTGCAGGGTGGCGGAACCTATGCCGCCCCTGCGACCATTCTCGGCAAGGCATACAGAACCGTGTACTGGCCCATCAAGGACAGCAAGGGCACAATCCTCGGCATGTGGTTCATCGGCAGCAGCGTGGAGGTGGTGGAGCAGACAAGCAACAACATCGCCTTCTACTGTCTTATAGCCACATTCGCTGTTGTGATCATACTGAGTCTTGTCGGCTTTCTCTTCTTCCGCAACCTGGTGATGCCGCTCAAGCGTACCGTGAACTACGCCGTGGATGTTGCTGAAGGCCATTTGGATACGACGTTGCAAGTTGCGCCGCGCAAGGACGAAATCGGCGATCTGGTGGGTGCCCTCAAGGATATGGTTGCCTCGCTCAAGGGCAAGATCAGCGAGGCCGATCAGGCCACGGCCGAGGCCAGACAACGGGGCGATGAGGCCGAACAGGCCATGCGGCAGGCCGAAGCCGCAGCCCTTGAAGCGCAGAACGCCAAGCGCGAGGGCATGCACTCGGCAGCCGAGCAGCTGGATGCCGTGGTGCACGGCATATCTGCCGCTGCCAGCGAGCTTTCCGCCCAGATTGAGCAGTCGGACCGCGGCGCGACCGAATCCTCCAACCGTCTGTCCGAAGCGGCCACGGCCATGAACGAGATGAACGCCACGGTGCAGGAGGTGGCGCGCAATGCCTCCTCAGCGGCCACGGTTTCCGGCGAGACCCGCCAGAATGCCGAGGAAGGGCAGAAAATCCTTACGGATGCCATGGACAGCATCGGCCAGGTGCAGAAGGTCTCCCTGGAACTGCAGGAAGACATGGGCCAGCTGCACGAGCATACCCAGAATATCAGCCAAATCATGGGCGTTATCTCCGACATCGCCGACCAGACGAACCTGCTGGCCCTCAACGCTGCCATTGAGGCCGCCCGCGCGGGTGAGGCCGGTCGCGGATTCGCCGTAGTGGCCGATGAGGTGCGCAAGCTGGCCGAAAAGACCATGGCCTCCACCAACGATGTTTCCAAGGCCATCACCTCCATTCAGGACAGCGCCCAGAAGAGCGTGGACAAGATGACCGAAGCCCTGGCGGCCGTTGAACAGGCCAATGGGCTAGCCCAGCAGTCTGGTGCGGCACTGAAGCTTATTGTCGGCAATGTGGAGCAGACCGCCGACCAGGTGCGGGCCATAGCCGCCGCCGCCGAGGAGCAGTCTGCCGCCAGTGAGGAAATTAACCAGTCCGTGGTCACGGTAAACGCCATGTCCGGCCAGACAGCGACTGCCATGGGCGAAGCGGCCAAGGCCATCTCAGAACTGGCGCGGCAAACAGAGATGCTCGCGTCGCTGGTGGAGCGCATGAAGGAAGAATAGGCCAGCAAGCATCGGAATACGTCATAGCATATGGCCCGGCCTGTGTGCAGGCCAGGGCAGCATTACGGGGGCGGCCACAGAGTGTCGCCCCGCCGTTTGCCCCAAACGGGCGGTTGTCACGGGTATCCTTGATGGCAAAAGGGGAATAATAGGACTTGCGTTTTTGCGTGTTACATAGCATTGTGTATTAAACATGAAAATAATGTTGCAGCAAAGGCTCCTTGTCCCTGTCATTTTGACAATAATACTCCTCAATACGGGAAGCGCGTTTTTTTTGTCTCATTTTATTATTGAGCGGTATGAAAAGAATACCATTGCCATGCTTGCCGCAGGCAATGACATCCTGAGTAAAAACATTCATAGCACCGTCAAGGCATACAGGAACATAGTGCGCTCCATATCTGCCATGCCAACGCTACGCAATTTTGTGCATGACAATAACTACTATGAGGAAGCAAACCAACTCCTGCTAAATCTTTCCAATATCTTCCCGGATTTCTTACAGTTCAACCTGACTGATATGGACGGTACTGTTATTGCCAGCAGTAACATTCTTTCTGTGGGCAAAGTGCATGTTGCTGACCGAACATATTTTACCTGTGCCATTCTGGGCGAAGAGACCATTTCTGAACCAGTGGTGAGTAAATCCACCGGGCAAAAATCCATTGCCGTAGCTGTACCTGTGCGTGATTATGAAGACACTATCCGTGGCGTTGTCTATGCGGTCATCTCCTGTGAGCAGATCATTGCCGAGACCATTAAAAATGTAAAAATGGCGCAGAGCGGGTACGCCTATATTGTTGACGGCAATTCCGGGCTGATGCTTGCGCACAATGTATGGGCAAAGATTCAGACAATGAACATGTATGACTATCAGCCGTGGATGAGGGGTTTGAAAGGCGGCGAAAGCGGCATTAAAAAAGACTACAGGGACAGCAGCGGCAATCCCCGTGTGGCCGTTTACAGCAAGGACAGCCTTTCTGGCTGGATTGCCGTTTCCTGCATTGCGACCAGCGAAATAGAGGACCAGGAATCTTTTATCTTCAATCTGATCTTTCTTCTTACTCTGGGCAGTACTGTGCTGATCAGCAATATTGTCAGTAGTATTATTCGCCCCGTCACCAAGGATATTTTCAAAATAAGTCATTTTGCCCGTTCTGTAGCATCCGGACATATGGACAGAACCCTGGATATCACGAGAGATGACGAACTGGGTGTGCTTAAAAATGCACTGAACACAATGGTTGCGGCACTGAAGAATTATGTTGACCGGGAAATCCAGACCACAGAGGAACACCGTGTGCATCTTGCAGCCATGCGTGACTCCATGATCCTTACCCTGGCCGACCTTATCGAAAGTCGTGATTCTACTACCGGCCAGCACATCAAGAAGACCGCTGCCTATGTCAAAATCATCATGCAGCAGCTGCAGAAGGAAAACGCCTTTCCCGGGCAGATCACTGACAGTTTCATTGATGACGTTGTGCGCTCTGCACCACTGCATGACATCGGCAAGGTTGTCGTTTCTGATGTCATTCTCAACAAGCCGGGCAAACTGACCGACGATGAATTTGTCACCATGAAAAAGCATGCCGCTGCCGGCGGCGAGATTATCCGGCACATTATTGATATTACGCCTGACTCCAAGTACCTGGAAGAGGCGGAACATCTTGCCAAAAGCCATCACGAGCGCTGGGATGGCAAAGGCTATCCTGAGGGGCTCGCCGGTGATACCATTCCGCTCTCCGCACGGATCATGGCAGTTGCAGATGTTTTTGATGCGCTCGTGTCAGATCGCCCGTACAAGAAAGGTTTTCCACTGGAAAAAGCCTTTGCCATTATTCGTGAAGAGAGCGGAACACATTTTGACCCGCGCGTTGTGGCTGCGTTTTTTGCCGCAATGGAAGAAATTGTTTCCGTAGAGTCTTTTTTCAAGCAACAGGAACAGCTTGAAGGTTGCCAGGCCTGATGTTGACGTATATCCCACCCCCGTCTATCCGTGTTCTCGAATATCCCCTATACCTTCCGCCATCGCTGTGACCAGCGGCACGACCTGGTACTGGCAGACCGCACCACGAAGACCTTTCTTAATACCAGGGGAACGCTTGGTGCCGAATCAGCGGACGTCCAGGCATTTATGGAGTATGTGAATACCAATGTTGCTACAGACGGCTTTGCAGCGGCCATAGCCGCAGAAGTGGCAAAGGTGAAGGCCAACCATGAGCACGAGGCTCTATATGACCCTGGCAATGGATATGCTTGAATACGTAGAAGAAAACAAGGATGTCTGGTTTGCTCAAGGCAGGGCCGAAGGCGAAGCAAAAGGCAAGGCTGCAGAAAGACTTGCCCTTGTGACCAGTATGCTTTCTCGTGGATACACAATGGAACAAATCAGCGATATTCTTGGCATCATACCTGAGGAAGTGCAAACACTTGCCGTCAAGGCCAAGTCCATGCAATGATACTTCCCTGAAAAGGGATTTCCATACAGCAAACTTCGCGAAACGCACATTATCTTTGTATG
>CAJOMG010000086.1 GCA_905235595.1 uncultured Desulfovibrio sp.
ATTCATTATCCTGCGGGGCGTGACTTTGCAGAAAAATTGTCGAAGGGCAACAACGCGCAACTCATTCCGTACACCGACGTTCAGCCAAAAAGGCATCTCAACAGGAGTCACCCCCTGTATGAGATGCCCCAAGTGCACTGGCACTTAAAACGCATAGTTCAATTCAGCAAAATACGCCTTGGGATGTGCACAGGCCGGGCAGACATCAGGAGCCTGCGCTCCCTCCACAAGGCAGCCGCAGTTCAGACAGCGCCATATGGTTGGTTTAGAGCGCATAAACATGCGTCCTTCCTTGATATCCTTGGCAAGGGCGAGAAAACGTTTTTCATGGTATGCCTCGGCCACAGCAATATTGCGCATAACATCGGCAATTTCAGGAAAGCCCTCTTTCTCCGCCGTTGCTGCGAAGGAAGGATACATAACCGTATGTTCATGGTTTTCACCACCGGCAGAGGCGATCAAATTCGCCTCGCTGTCGCCAATGACACCCGCAGGAAAGCCTCCTGTGATCTCCACCTCGTCGCCTTCAAGGTATTTAAACAAACGCTTGGCGTGTTCCTTTTCCTGCAGGGCCGTTTCCGTAAACACCTGCTGCACCAACACGAAACCGTCTTTCTTGGCGCGACCGGAGAAGAAATCGTAGCGATTGCGCGCTTGAGATTCTCCGGCAAAGGCGGTGAGAAGATTCTTTTCTGTCTGTGTGCCTTTCACTGATTTCATGGTATACCCTCATTGCGTATGCAGGTTAGAAAAAAACACCAGTACCGACATCAATCGTCAGCTTTTTTTGATAACATACAGCCACAGTGCAAGGCAAGGTAAGCTCCGGGGGCATCTCCCGGCTTTACAGGGCATGCCAATTGTGGCACACATAGGCCCATGTCGCACAACTATCCTCCTCACGCTCCCCTGCCCTCCTCAGTTGACTTTACCCTTGAAGACGGCACAGTGCTCACTGCCAAAGTACACACCCACCCCCGCGCACGCTGGATACGCCTGACACTGGACGGCATGGGTAACCTGCAGATCTCCGTACCCCATAATTTACCGCCACAGCAGCTGGAAGCGCACCTGCCGGACTTTCTTCCCTCACTGGAACGGGCTTGGAAAAAGCATCCCCCCAAGCTGCCGAAAGCAGAACTGCCAGACAGCATTGCAGTGCCGCTGCTGCATGAGACATTCACCTTGCACCGAAATGGTGACCCAACTGGTGAGAATTGGCATGGAAGCAATATGAACTTGCGACGGGGCACCCTGATACACGGCCAGGATGACACGCATATATGGGTAGCTGAAGGGCCTGGGCACCTACACCTCATGGGTGATACCAGCGACATCCGGCTGTGCGCACGAGCATTGCAGTGCTGGTGCCGCCTTGTAGCCACGACCGTGCTCCCTGTCAAACTGACACGCCTGGCAAAAAGAGAAGGATTTGCCGTTCAACGCGTATCCGTTCGCGACCAACATACCCGCTGGGGAAGCTGTTCCCGAGGGTCAGCAAGCCCCAAAGGTGGATTCATAAATCTCAACTGGCGGGCGTTGCTGCTGCCTGTCCCCGTACTGGAGCATCTTTTCCGGCATGAGCTCTGTCACCTGCGCCATATGAACCACTCGGCAGAATACTATGCAGAGTTGGCGCATTTCGCACCTGACTGGACCGAGCAGGAACAGGCACTGCACAGTGCATGGCGAACACTGCCTTGGTGGACACTGCCATGCAATGGTCCAGCCAGCCCACCACCCCGCTAAGACCGGATTACGGTTCAAGATCCGCCACGGAGTCGGCCTTGCCTGCAACGACTACTGTATCCCCTTTGTGCAGTACCGTCGTAGCCGGAGGAACAAAAATGAACGAACGCTGTCCTGCTGGACGGATACCCATGACCATAACGCTGAAGCGCTTCATAAGGTTAAGATCGATAAGTGTCTTCCCATCCCAGGCGTCCACACGCAGTTCCTGAATGGCAATGCCCCCGTATTTGGGGATAAGATCAAGCATGCCCGGATAGGTAAGCTGATGCGCTGCCATGACGGCGGCCTCGGTTTCGGGCACGATGGCGCGATTGACCCGCAGGCGCTGCAATATTTTGCGATGCTCTTCATTGGAGGCCTTGACCCAGATTTTCGGCCCACCCAGTTCCTGCACATTGAGCGTAATATTGAGTGACTGCTCCACACTCTGGCCCACACTGATGACGACCCAATCCAGGTCTTGCACATGCAATGAACGCAAGGCCGCTATATTGGTGGCGTCGGCCTTGTAGACGGATTCCAGCACCTCTTCGGCACGTTGTACATGGACCTCAGACATGTCTATGCCCACCACTGTGTGCCCCAGAGATACAAGGGTGGAAGCCATGCGCAAACCAAACTTGCCCAGGCCGATGATGCCAATTTCCAATTTTTCTTCCGGCATGATTCCCTCACTGGCCGACGCAGTACGGCCAATGTCAATGAAGTACAATCACGTTAGCCGATAGGCAACTGTGCTTCGGCCACAGAATAGGCCTTCTTGGCCTGCAGACTTTGCACGGCCATAAGCAGGCTCAACATGCCCATACGGCCGGCAAACATACAGAATATCAATATGCCCTTGCCCGTGACACTCAATTCCGGAGTCGCGTTGAGCGACAATCCCACTGTTCCCAGAGCCGAAACGGCCTCAAACAACAACGCACTCAAAGACAAGCCCTGCCCAGTATGAGTGCCTGCTATGTCGCTCTCCGTAATATTCAACAGCAACAAACAGAGGGCAATGGCAATGGAATACAAAAAAAACAAGGTCAGCGCCCGCGCCACATTTTCAGCAGGAACACCCCGCCCTTCCAGCACAATCTGTCTGTCTCCCCGCAACTGGGAAGCAATATAGCCCGCCAGCACTCGAAAGGCCACCACCTTGATGCCCCCAGCGCAGGAACCAGGTCCTCCACCGATAAACATAAGAGCCATGAGTACCATCAGCGAAGCCTGACTGAGCATGGCCACATCAATGGTGGCAAAGCCCGCTGTGCGTGCTGCCGACGCATGGAACAAAAGCACCCCGGCCAGCTCCCACGGGCTGGACACCTGCTGTGCCATGCTTGGACGGAAAAACTCCAGACAAAACATAAGCCCCCAGCCCACGAGGATGAGCAGAAGGCTCGTCTTGATAACGATACGGCTGAAGCGGCTCAGCTGCTGCACAGGAGCTCCCAGCCTGCCTCCGGTACATATGCCTAGGAACTCCCGCAGCACACCGAAGCCTATGCCCCCCAGAAATACGCAGACCGCAACGATAACATTGACTGCCACATCGTTACGAAACGGGGCAAGATTGCTTGAACACAGAGAGAAACCCGCATTACAGAAGGCCGAGACTGCGTGAAAAACGGCACTGAAGGGATAGAAGAATACGGGGTCATAGCACCACAGAGCCAGGGCGGTCACCACTTCAATGCCCAAGACCAGTCCCAGCACTTGCTTGAGAAAAGCTGACAGACTGAAATCGCCCCACAACAACGCCTGACCCACGGCCTCCCGGTTGTTAAAAGGCACGTGATTGCGCCAGAGCAGGAAGATTAAACTCGTGTAGGTCATCACGCCGAGTCCGCCCGTCTGAAAGAGGCACAGCAGCACAATCTTGCCAAAGGGACTCAGTACGGCGCTGATGTCCACCGGAGTAAGACCGGTGACACATACTGCCGACGTGGCCAAAAAACAGGCATCTATCAGGCTGAGACCGGTACCCTGGCGACAACTCGCAGGCAGGCTCAATAACAGCGCACCGATGATGATCACCACGGCAAAGGAGAGTACAGGCCAAGTGTATGGACTCAAAAATCGTTTATGCGGCATGCCTGCCTTATGCCGGACTCAGCCCATAAAGGCAAGCGAGTGTTGTGCACGGCCATCACGCTATTATATATGCTTTACAGACACTTTCATTTTGCATATAATTTATGTCGTGCTGGGGGAGCCGCAGGCATGAACCGGGCGGCTGAGAGTGGGCACAGCCCAGACCCCATGAACCTGACGCAGTTCGCACTGCCGGAGGGAAGCCACGGCCACACAGCCGTTCTGGCTCATGTGGTTTTTTTGCGTCCTGCGTCGCAACCTTGCGAGGCAACACTATGCCCACCTCACTTCTTTCACAAAATACCGCTCTACGCAGTCTGACAGACACCCATCTCTCCAGAATGGCGAAACTCGAACAGCTCGACACTTCAGCTATTACCGACGCTCTGGAAGCGGGTACTATGGTCTTGCTGGGCAACCCCGCCCACCAGGGCCTTGAACCTCTGCTTGTGGGTCAGCCGGCCCGGGTCAAGGTCAATGCCAATATTGGCACGTCGCCCCTGTGCAACTGCCCTGCCACTGAAGACCGCAAACTCAAGGCTGCGCTCGACGCCGGTGCCGATACGGTTATGGATCTTTCCATAGCAGGAGATCTGGATGCCATACGCCTCAGCATGCTTGCGCACTGTCCCCGCCCCCTGGGTACGGTACCCCTATATGCCGTGGGGCAGCGCATCCTTGACGCCGAGCGTGATATTGCCACCTTGCAGCCAGACGAGCTCTTCGACGAAATTGCCAAGCAGGCTGCGCAGGGAGTGGACTTCATCACCGTTCACTGCGGCCTCTCCAAACGCGGCGCAGAAATGGCCGTCAAAGATAACCGTCACATGGGCATTGTCTCCCGCGGCGGCTCCATGCTTGCGCGCTATATGCTTGAAAATAATTGTGAAAACCCCCTGTTGGAAGACTTTGACCGCCTGCTCCACATCTGCCGCCCATACAATGTCACACTCTCGCTGGGCGACGGTCTGCGCCCGGGTGCCGGCGTGGATGCAGGCGACGCCGCACAATGGGAAGAAGTCATCAATCTCGGCCGCCTGGCCAGATATGCACGCGCACGCGGTGTTCAGTGTATGATTGAGGGGCCGGGCCATGTGCCACTCAACCAGGTGCGCACGCAAATCCAGGGCATCAAACGCCTTACTGACAATGCCCCCCTCTATGTGCTGGGGCCCTTGTGCTGCGACAGCGCCCCCGGCTATGACCACATTGCCGGTGCCATAGGCGGCGCGCTGGGCGTAGAGGCCGGGGTTGATTTCCTCTGCTATCTCACCCCGGCAGAACATGTCACTCTGCCCGATGAGGAGGATGTCCGGGCGGGAGTCATGGCCTCACGCGTGGCCGCCCATGTGGGCGAAATTGCTCTGGGCCGTCCCGCCGCTGTGGCACGCGAAGCCGCGATGAATACTGCACGCAAGGCGCTGGACTGGGAAGGCATGGCCAAAGCCTGTCCTTGTCGGAAAGCAGGAAATCGCAGCCTACGTC
>CAJOMG010000087.1 GCA_905235595.1 uncultured Desulfovibrio sp.
ACTGCATAACGTCATGTGGGAAAGTAGGCCGCTGCCAACGATTGTTCAAGGCCCCCTCGCTGCGTACCGCGCAAGGGGGCCTTACTCTTCCCCACTCCTCTGCTCCTTAAAATCAGATACTCTGCGTATCTTTTAAGACTTCATTCTTATTTGCGGGTTTCCCGTTTTTATGACCTTTGTGCAGATATCTGTGATTCATACATACAATACATTTTGTTCCTGCAGCATGGGAAAGAGCAGAAGGGTGGCAGCTTGACGTCGTTGTCAGCTACAGATACTAAAAGTTTTAACAGCAGAGAGCAGCAAGGAGACGAAATGTTCCCTTTAAGTTTTGGTACACTGCCACTTGACATGGCCCAGCCATTGACGCAATTCCGTGATTTGCCGGCAGAGGCATTGTATGTCTCTGGCTCCACCATGCATGACACTTTTCTGCAATTCCGCGATCTGCCTGCCGAAGCCTTATATCGCTCAGGTGCGACCATGCACGACACATTTGGCCATCAAATACACAGCCCGTATGTTGTTCCCGAAGCGGGAACGGGTGTGGTAGAAGTTACAGCATAACAAACAGATGTATGTGCTGCGAACAGGCACTGTCTCCAAGAAAGGACTCCACCATACCGATATCTATTGAGAAAAAAGTGTATAACGGTTCCGCCTTTTTTCTTTGGATGTATAGAGGGCCATATCAGCATGCTTGTAAAGGTATTCGTAAATTTGCCCGTGAGTTGAATAAAGAGCAGGGCAAAAATAACAATAATGGCAATGACATTTTCCAGGATGAGGTTTGAAAATTCTTCCCGGCCTTCGGCTTTTTCTCCCAGAATGACCAGAAACCAGCCAATTTCCTCCATATACCGTGTAAGCACATAGCCACCGAATACATCCTCGCTGATGGCATCGTGAATGCCTGTAGAGAGGAGGTTGGTGAGGGATTGTTCGTTTTTTTGAATCAAGGAGTCAAGAGAAAGCACTGACAGCAGTGTCGTTGTAAAAAAAACTGATGAAAATTATCAGCACTGTTAACTGGATGACACGCTTTCGTTTGCTGTGATTGTTCACGAAGCTTCTTTTGCCTTGTCTGTTGCTGCGGCCAGCCTGCGTATCATGAGTACGTGTTCATCTTTGATCTCTTGTAACTGGAATTCTGGACGCCCAAGGTAAAAGCCCTGGCAGAGGTCAAATCCCATATCGATGATGCATTCCAGTTCCTCGGCGGTTTCAACGCCTTCGGCAACAATGAGGATGTTACGGCTGTGGCAAAATTCGATAAAATCCACGATCAACTTTTTTTTGTCTGGAGCAGCCTTATCTATGTCGCTGACAAAGAAACGGTCAAGTTTGATAATCTCTGGCCTGAAGTCCACTATGCGGTAGAGGTTAGATCTGGCAACACCAAAGTCATCAATGGCTATGAGCGTGGAAAAATCCTGGCGGAATTGATTGATGCATCGGGCTATTTCCTTTTCGTTGGAAACTGTTTCGGTTATTTCAATGACCATATGACTAACAATGTTCGCATAGTCCGAGTGTATCTTACACAGTTTTTCCTTAGTGAGGTAGCTCGCAGATATAATATTGAAAAAAATTTTTTTATGTGAAAGCAGGCCGAGATGCTGCGCTACCCAGTCAAAAATGACCAGGAAAGTGATATATTCCAGCTGTGGCAGCTTATATTGCACTTCTGCCAGTTGCAGTATGTCCAGTGGCGAAGGAAAATCCGAACGGGTCGAGCGCATGAGGGCCTCATAGCCGAAAATAGACCCGTCGTGCAGATTCACAATCGGTTGGAAGGCAAAATGGATGCGACGATCTTCCAATAGCTCATCCAGACGCTCCTGCCGACTCATCATGGCAGCTTTTGCACGGTAGGATTCGGGATTGAAGCGTAGGAAGGTGCCACGGTTAAAATTTTGTACGCTGAACATGGCGTTGGTTGCGTAGTTCAACAGCACATCACTGGAGATGGCGTCACTGGGGTAAACCGCAGCTCCCTGTGAGGTGCGCAGCCTTATCGTTTCTCCCTCAATCTCCAACGTGGTGTTAAGCAGGCGTTTGCGCGTCTCTTGGGCAAAGTCCAGAGCACTGTCTTCGTCGGCAAAACCATGGGCGTACACAGCAAACTCATCACCCGCCGGCCGTGCCAGCAAAACGGAATCGCCGGCGCACAACCGTAATATTTCCACAACTTTGGCAATATACATATCGCCGCTTTCATAGCCATGCTCATCATTTACATAGCGCAGATTGTCCAGCCCGATGGAAAACATGATGCCGTATTCATCCGGAGCATCTTCAATAAGGGCTCTGGTATTCCAGAGAAATGCGCGCCGACTGTACAATCCTGTTTCGATATCCCTGTCAAAATAGCGTTCTCTACTGCCATGCTCGAGGACAGCAGACTTGTGGGTATGGTCATTCCACATTTCTGAAGGCCAGAGCATTTTTTGCAGTTTCTTCAGAGTAATGCAGTACGGATTGTTGTGAGTGGGGGGGGCTGCAGCCAGCCGCCCTTCGCAAAGTGCCTTTGCATAGTTCGAGGCTTCCGAAAGGGAAAGGGCAATATTGCGAAGTAAGTCTGTATCTTCCCCCGCCTCAAGATTTTCAACAGTGGCCAGCGCCTCTAGGTAGTGGCCGGCCACTATACTGGTCAGGACAGCACGTTCAGTATCATTCATGGCATCTATTTCGCGTGGAGAATGCAGGTCAATAAGAACTCAACTACATATGATTTTGTACGTGATTGGAACGGCAAGTCAACTGAAAATTGCACGGGCTGGTGTGTTTGATGTGCAGCGAGGCAAAAGGCATATTGCTTGCAAGCCTTTCGCTGCTTGCGAGGCATTACGGGTACGCAAAATCTTGATGAACCTTATTTTGTGCCGAAGATACGGTCTCCAGCGTCGCCAAGGCCGGGGATTATATAACCACGGTCATTCAGGTGATCGTCAACTGCTGCTGTATATACATTCACATCGGGGTGGGTTCTTGAAAGTTTTTCAATGCCCTCCGGCGCGCAGACAAGATTGAGGCTGCATATTTGGCGGCAACCGTGCCGTTTGAGGATGTCAACAGTGCTGATTAGCGAACCACCCGTGGCCAGCATAGGGTCGAGAATGATGGCCAGTCGCTGGTTGAGGTTGCCGGCGAGTTTAACATAATATTCCACAGGCTCTAGTGTATGCTCATTGCGGTACAGCCCTACAACACTGATTTTCGCGCTTGGTATCATATCCAGCACTCCGTCCATAAGGCCGAGCCCTGCCCGCAAGATGGGCACGATCGTCACCTTCTTTCCAGAAATGACTTCTATTTCAACAGGACCTGCCCAGCCCTGCACCACATGTTTTTCTGTTGGAAATCCCTTGGTCGCCTCATACACGAGTAGGTGGGCCAATTCATTGGAAATTATGCGGAATTCTCGTGTGGAAGTGGAACTCATACGCAGTATGCCCAACTTATGTCGCACGAGGGGATGGTCAACCACATGAACGGCCATGATGCCTCCGAGAAGATGTAAGAGTCATGTAATGCGTGTGCGAAAGGAAGATAGTCTGTTAGAATAGCTAGTTGTAGGTAGTGGTGTCAAGAAAGAGATGGTTGAGGTGGCCCCGATTGTTAAACAATTCCCGACGCATCTATAGCTTGGAGCGGCGGCCAAGAACGGGCCCAACGGTAGCTCGTTGGAGGCCGCCGCCACCCTTTTTTAAGCAGCCTCCAATAGCAGCCCGCCGTATGCCATGTCAGGTGTCTGCCCGTTCAGACTGCTGTGCGGGCGCTGCTCGTTATAGAACTTCAACAAATGCCGCCACTCGTTAGGACGTTATCTTCTTTTCTATATATTCGGCAAGTTCCACAAGATTCCCATCGGGATCTCGCAGATACATGCTCTTCATCGGTCCCAATGCACCATGCCGCATGACAATGCCCAGATTCGACACAAACGGAGCTCCAGCAAGCTCCCTCTGTGCCGCTTCAATATCCGCATCGGTAATGAGACAAAAGTCTCCGGTCCCTCGAGTGAGTCCACTTCCCTCCGCCACAATGCGTATATACCCGGTGACCAACCCGCACAGGATACCATTTTTGGACTGCATAACCTCCATTCCGAGAGTCTCGGCATAGAACCGCAATGACGCTTCCATATCGGCTGCAAGCAACGTGAGATATTGTATCCGTGGCAGGGGCCGTGGCGATGTGCGGTCAAATCCTATTTCAATTTGATTGCCGTCCGGGTCATTGATGAAAAATCCACTCTGGCTCGCTGCTGGAGCGCCTACCTGTAGGGGCAAAAAATATTCCTGAAATTGTTCTGGAGTACCAGGATATTCAAGGCCGAAGGATTGATGCCCTATCATCGGATGCAACGCGGCAGGGGTGAGAACAGGAGGATATTGATGGATATTGATTTTCTGCTGTCCTATGCCTGCAACCCCCCGGCCTTTTTCAACGGAAATTTTAAAACCCGGCAACTTTGCATAAAAATCCAGTGATTGTTGCAGATTTCCGGTATCGATTACAATGTGGTCCAACCTGAGCAGGCGAAACATCTTCATCCGCTATGCCTCCTGATGATTTCCGGGATAGCGTCCGTCAAGGTGGTGTAAATTCAGTTACCCGGTCTTTCGATCAGCAACGCACCATGCTTTTTTATGCTTACTCCGTTGCAAGCTCCTTTGTCAGTCCCCCATGACGGCTATGAGGACGGCGTTCATTCTAGACAGCAATCCATTCGCTGATATGCCGTTGGGCCTCGGTTCCATTTTCAAATGCATGGAGGTAAATACATTCATACTTCAGTGAACGCCAGCGTCATCGACCATCCATGGAAATACGGATAGATCGTGATTCCAGCATATTGGTAAATGCCGTGCTGGTGAACTGGTTTCCTTGATCCGTGTTAAATATCTCCGGCGTGCCATGCTTCGTCAATGCTTCCTCAAGCGCGTCTATGCAGGAATCACATCTATTGTGGCGGAAAGCCGCCAGAAAAGCACCTTGCGGCTGTACCAGTCCATGAGGCCCACAACGTACAGAAATACTTTGCGCATGGGTAGGTGATGTCCGTGCACCATACCTGATTTGGAGTACATATTTCTTTCATGTCCGAATTTGGGGGAGCACCTCTTTTAGAAATAACACAACTCAACCTGTTCGGTACCGTTTCCTTAGAAGAGTTGCTGCATCCGCGACAACGAGAAAAGCAAAATCAATATTATTTCAGCTTGTTAAACTGTGTTGCTTAACCGGACATGTCTAGACCCGGCCCCCGCGTCAAGGCTTTTTTGCTTCGAATCGGATGCAGTACATG
>CAJOMG010000088.1 GCA_905235595.1 uncultured Desulfovibrio sp.
TACAGGGCCGTCAAAGGCAAGCGCCTGCGCCGCCAGCATGTCGTCTGCAGCCCCCTGTGCCAAACGACGGAGAGCATCGGCCGAGGCCGGTGCCAGAACCATGGCATTGGCATGTTGACCGGGCTCCAGATGCGCAAAGACTTCCTGATCCGGCGCAAACATATCCTCATAGATCGGGTTCGCCCCGAGTGAGGCAAAAAGCAGGGGTGTGACAAACTGCCGTGCCCCACGCGTCAGCGTGACAGAAACATGGATGCCCATGCCGCGCCAGGCCCGCAGCAGATCCACAGCCCGGTAACAGGCCACTGAGCCACAAACGCCAAGGTGCAGACGCTTGTTGGCAAAGTGTGTGCACAAGTCCACAGGGGTATTCAGGCAACTCACAGGCTGCGCTCCTGTACTGCACCGGGATCACCCCAGGTTTCGACCGTCCCTGGTTGATGCGTCGTGCCACTGCTGTTTTCAGGATCAGAGCCTTCCCCTGTTGCAGGTGGCACTGCCTCCTGCAGTGGGACTGCCCCGTCAGGTAAACGCTCCCCCGTCCATATGCAAAGCAACGTGCCCAAGGTTGTTCTTTCCACTGTAAGCACCGCCAACGTAGATGCCCGTTCGTACACATAGACAGCACGACTGTCTTTACGACGCGCCAAACGTATATTCCAACCCTGTCCCTGCATACCGGAATACATATATTGTGCGACGGAGTTCATATCAACCCAGCCCCGGTATATTTCCATGCCACCCCCGTCCGCAGCTGTGCTGCCATGGGTGGGAAAGAGCTGCATGCCCGCAGGTACAGACAACGTAAGCAGATGGCTCGTACCAACATTTTCACCGCCCGTCAGGGGGTCACTGGAAAAGGGATTACGCAAATGCATCTCAGCACAGCCCCCAAGGGGCACAAGGCACAGAGCAAGGATGACAAGCAGGCGGCTCATGGCTATACTTTCCTCCTTCCCATATGAAATCAGGAAGTTCTTTTTCACCCTAGCCTCTCCGCCCGCTGCTGACAAGGGCGCCGCGGAAGCATACAGCGCGAGGCCACTGCCATGCCCCCTGTCTTGCCCTCCGGCATCTCACCGGACGAAGCTGATTTTTTATTACAGAGCTATCAATTTGCCCTTCCGGAAACGCAGATTGCCCAGTACCCACCTGAAGAGCGTGGCAATTCACGCCTGCTAGTCATGCCCCGCACGGGCACACTTGAGCTGCAGCACACCATGTTTGACAATCTCCCGTCGTACCTACCCCCCAGCAGTCTGCTTATTGCCAACAATTCCAGGGTATTGCAGGCCAGGCTGCTAGGCACACGCTCCACAGGCGGCAAGGTGGAATTTTTACTGCTCACCCCCCTGCCGCTTTTGTGCAAACACGCCCGAGCCGACACCTCCGGCGGACACTATGCCGAGGCCGAGGGCCTGATCCGCTGCGGTGGCAGTCTGCGTGACGGCGAATGCCTGCACTTTGGCGCTGGTATCAATGTAACGCTCCTGGAGACGGGAGCCTTTGGACGTCGCCGGGTACGCCTTTCCTGGAAAGGGGAGCTCGCCAAGGCTTTTGCCGCTACAGGGCATATTCCCCTGCCGCCCTATATCAAACGGCCTGATACTGAGGAAGATGCCAGCCGCTATCAGACCGTATATGCCAGTGAGGACAAGACGGGCTCAGTGGCAGCCCCCACTGCCGGGCTGCACTTCACGCAAGAAATGCGCACAGAGCTTTCAGCCGCAGGCTTTGGCTGGGCAGAAGTCACCCTGTATGTGGGTTACGGTACGTTCAGCCCCGTACGCACGCAGGACATCCGCGGGCACCGCATGCACCGCGAGTATGTGGAAATTTCCGAAAGCACGGCAACGGCCATAGCCGAGGCAAAGCGCCAGGGGCGACCCATTGTGGCAGTGGGCACCACAAGCCTGCGCGCCCTGGAAGGCGTTGCCGAGCAATGTGGCCATGTGCAGGCATTTACCGGCTGGACAGATATTTTCCTCTACCCGGGAGCCCGCTTCCGCGTGGTGGATGGCCTGCTGACCAATTTCCACCTTCCCGAATCCTCGTTGATCATGCTTGTCTCGGCCTTTGCCGGCCGCCAGCGCATTCTGGCAGCCTATGCCGAGGCCGTGCGCCTTGACTACCGCTTTTTTTCCTATGGCGATGCCATGCTCATTCGCTGATTGCTCACCATGGCCAAAGCAGCACGTCAACGCGCAGATCAGCTCGCTTTTGAGCAAGGGCTTGCCGAAAGCCGTGAACAGGCCCGCCGTTTGATCATGGCTGGCAAAATCGCCTTTGCTGCCAACACATCAGGTGCACCGCCCCTGCTGGTACCCAAGCCCGGGCACGCTATTCCCGTGAATACGGTCCTGACTCTGCTTGCACCCCAGCAGTATGTCAGCCGGGGGGCCTACAAGCTGCTGACCATCCTTGAACATTTCAAGCTCGACGTGCACGGCTTTGTCTGTCTGGATGCGGGAGCCTCTACCGGGGGATTTACCGATTGTCTGCTGCAGCACGGCGCAGCGCGGGTCTATGCCGTGGACGTGGGCAAAAATCAGCTGCACGAACGCCTGCGCGCCGACTCTCGCGTGATCAGCCTGGAAGGCGTCAATCTCCGTTATGCCCCGCAGGAGCTCATCCCCGAAGCAATGGACATGATCGTGGCCGATGTATCCTTCATCTCGTTAACACTGGTGCTGCCCGCCTGCATACGCTGGCTCAAGGCCGGCGGTTTCGCGGCTGTGCTCATCAAGCCACAGTTTGAGCTGGGCCCCGGTGAAGCCGTAAAAGGCGTTGTGCGCGACGAAAAGGCGCGGCAACGCGCTGTCGACAAAATTCTCACCTTCGCTGACAACAATCTTGGGCTTATCTGCTGTGGCGTACTGCCCGCAGCCATCAAAGGCCCCAAGGGCAATCAGGAATACATGGCACTGTTCAGCCTCGACCGTGACAGGGCTACCCCAGACCCACCCAAAAAATTCCACCGCATACATGAGCAAATAGAGTAGATGGGAGGCATTCTCCCCCCTCTCATTGTACCGTCCTTATTGAGACCGCTGCACGGTAAATTTACATAATATGCTGCTATTATACTTAGATATTTGAGGCCGCTGTATAATAACTATAAAAATAAAAATTTTGCATTCACTGTCATTATGCAGCGGTCTCACTCTTGACTACTGTTCGAAAAACCTAGCAGAATAGTTGTAATTTTGCCCTTTATAAGGTATATTCAATGCAGAGTTATGCAAGCACCGTCAGCGAAAGCGACATCACGGCGGAGCGTGGCCCAAGCGTCGTCGACAACAGGATCGACTTGATGAAGCGGCACTTCATGGACGGCGAGCGTAGAGCAATACGCGGCTTCGGCTCCTTCGAAATGCACGAGTACGGCGGCTACCAGTGACGCAACCCGCAGCAAAAAAGACCTGAACGGGCGACAAAGGAGTTTTTCATGAACACATCAATTAGCGAGGCCTGCGTGCAGCGCATCAACGAAATCACGGGCCTGCACCTGACCTTGGATGCCGGGCAAACCGCGCAGTTTGACTATCTGGGGCGTCCGGTGCTGCTGTGCTTCCTGCAGGAGGTCAGCGTGTGCGTGGTGCACGCTCAGCTGGAAGCCCTGGAGGAGGCGGTCCTGCCTGCAGCCCTGGCCGATCTTCTGGAAGCCAATTTCATGCTCTCCAGCACCTGCGGCGGAGCCCTGAGCTGGTCGCAGGAAACACGCATGGTGGCCATGAATTTCTTCCTGCCTTTGGCAGACACGGACGCCGATGGCTTCATCAGCCGGCTGAACCGCGCCCTCGCGGTGACAGATGAATGGACACAGCGCATCCGCGACAGAAACAGCCAGGCCGTGGAACACGCAGCCCGGCGCCTGGCCGAGTTGAGGGAAGGGACCGCAGCGGATATCCCGGACATGCAGCAACAAATCCAGTTGGTACGCGCTTAGCGCCAAGGAGGCTTTATGTCGCAATTACACCTGAACCAACAAGCCGATGGCACGTACACTCTGCGTCAGTTCGAACAACTGGCCAATCAGAGTCGGGACAATCAGGAGCTGCGCATCCGGCAGAGCAACCGTGAACTGAGCAACACGCCCCTGGGATTCATCGCCCGGCACAGCTCTGTGCACCAGGGTTCGAACGCTGTGGTCAATTCGCATTTCCTGCATGCCATCACAACGGACAAACGCTACAAGTGCATTGCCCAGCAACTTGAAAGAACCTTGTCCACCACCATGCCGATGACCAGCGGACTGACGGCCGCCAAAGTGAAATCGGCCTTAGCCACGGCCAATACGATGCTCAAGTCATACCTGGAAGGCAACACGTTGGCCAATGCGATGGCCGACCACGGGATCCTCCCGAGCAGTATGATGAGTGAGTTCGCCTCCTTCTATGTCTCGTACTGCGCAGCCCATCCGGACAGAAAGCCGGATCTCCGGGACTTCGGGGATGTCTCCCAACTGACCGAGGAGCAGCAGGCCCTGGGCGACCTTCAGAAAAAGGATGCCTTGCAGCAGGCTGACCACGACCGCATGGAGAACCTTGGGACTATGCTCAAGGACTTTTTCTCCGAGGGCAACCGCCTGCAGCGCTCCGGGCTCTACGGCTTTCAGCCCGCGGACTGCGGCAACGACAGCCAGAAAGCGCAGAAGATGCAGACCTTGTTCTCCAAAGCCTGCTCGGACTACATTCCCCTGAACAACGCGCAGAACTGCAAGAAAGCCGTTCACAGCATGTTCGACCCGCCCGCGGCCTCGAGGTTGCCCGCAAACGGCCCCCTCCTTTCGGCGTGGGCAGATGATGTGCACAAGACATTTTTGTCCGAAGTCCGGTCTGCCTGGCAGGGTTGTGCCAGTGGAATCGGTTCCCTGACTGTCTGCAGCAACGAAGATCTGGCCTACCTGGAGCAGCAGATGCCGGCCAATGCCTCGCCGAAGGAAAAGCAGAATTGGCTGCACGGCATTGTCTCTGGCATGGATGCCTTTCTCAAGGCGCATCCGCAGGTTGCGGAACCCGGACAGGGAGAGGTGATATCCCGCCTGGTGCGGCATTTATGCGAAACGGCGAAGCAGACTAGGATGACGAGCAACTGGGGCACGCCGGCGGGCCTCGATTTCGCTGTGCTGCGGCAAGTGGAAGGCGGCGCGTGCGACGCGCTGCTCCGGGAACAGGCCGAGGGCGCGGAGCTGAGCAAAAACGGGATCGTCGCGCAGCTGCTCGCCATTGCGCAGAAGTGCAGCGAGGAGAGGCCCGACAAGGAGTGGGACAGCGAGG
>CAJOMG010000089.1 GCA_905235595.1 uncultured Desulfovibrio sp.
TTCAAGATTAATTAATGCTGCATCTGGAGGAAATCCAGATGCCTGTGCCCCCCCAGCCGTCAGATGTTGTGACGCCGGCCCCTGCGGTACCAGATACTGTGGTGCCTGATGCGGGTAAAGGCAGTGGTGCGCAAGGGGCTGATGTACAGGACACAACGCCGGCCCCTGCGCAGCTCACCCCGGATCTGCCACAAGCCTTTGCGCCGTCCACTCCGGCAACATCAGATGTTCCAGGCTCTGAGCTGCCTTCAGGCCCGGTAGGGGAAGGGGACAGTGCAGTCATGCAGCAGTAAGGGGAGAATGTGTATGGCTGATGGAGAACGCAGACTGGTATCGCTGATTGTACCAGTATATAACGAGGAGGGCGTGGTCTCCTTGTTTCTGGAGGCCGTGCGCCCTGTGATTGCCGCAGAGCCGTATGCCTTTGAGTTCATTTTTGTGAACGACGGCAGCCGCGATGGCACACAGGCAGTTCTGGAGGAGGAACGTCGCAAGGACGCGCGCGTTAAAATTGTGGAACTTGCTCGCAATTTCGGCAAGGATCAGGCCCTTGCGGCAGGATTCAAGGCTGCAGGCGGGGATGCCGTCATACCCATGGATGTGGATCTGCAGGATCCCCCGGAGATTATTCCCGAATTTCTGCGCTGCTGGGAGGAGGGCTATGAGGCCGTTGTGGGCGTACGGCGGCGCAGGGATGCTGATACCCGGGGCAAGCGACTCACGGCCGGATTGTTCTATCGCGTGTTCAACAGACTGTGTGACGACCGGCTCATTCCCAATGCCGGTGATTTCCGTCTGCTTGACCGTTGCGTTGTGGATGCGCTCAACACCCTGCCTGAGCATGCGCGTTTCATGAAAGGCCTGTATTCCTGGGTAGGTTTTCGTCAGACCGTCGTGTATTACGATAGGCCAGCGCGCAAGGCAGGTTCCACCAAATGGAGTCCGTGGAAGCTATGGAATTTTGCGTTGGACGGCATTACCGGTTTCAGCACGATGCTGCTGCGCATCTGGAGCTACACGGGTCTGACCGTGGCATTGGCAGGCTTTGGCTATGCTGCGTACCTCATTGTACGTACGCTTGCGTACGGCGTGGATGTGCCGGGCTATGCTTCCCTCATCTGCCTGCTGCTCATCCTGAACGGTATGGTGCTCATCTCTCTGGGCATTTTCGGGGAATACCTGGGCCGGATTTTTATGGAGGTGAAGGCCCGGCCCCTGTATATTGTGCGCCGGCGCATCGGTTTTGCTGCAGAAGCGTCGCCGAAGCAGAGCCTCCACCAAGGTCAAAGACAATAGCATCCCCGTCTTCGGCGTAGTTCGTGTCATCCCCGGCTGTGCCGACAATATAAACACTTGACACTTTTGCAATGATTTAGTTTGGTGTATGTGGGCGGCAAAAAAATTCTCCTTTTTTCATTCCGGAGGAGATATGATCGATCTTGAGGGAAGCCCCAATAGCTATATCGTTGCGGCCTATCATGAGCATATAAGCATAAAAATTCATTGCTGTGTTAAACTTGGTGAATTCTATTATGTTGTCAATGCCAAAGGGCATATCAATGATATTGATGGAATGAAAGCTCAATATGTGGTGCAGGATGTCAAGATTCTTCTTGATCCTGTTAGCAAGGATAATAACCACGCAAATTTTTCATTTATCCTGAAAAACGTACTAAACAAAGAAAAACTCATCACTGCGAATATTATAGGCGAAGCATTTATTAACAAAACAGTAAATGATGCTGCGGGAAACCTGCAGAGCCTGTTACTGCAATTCCCCATAAAGTACACGGTGCGTCCCATACGTTCCAGTAAGAGATATGTCCTGAAGGAAAATATCAATCATTTTTTCAAGGTTGTGCTGCCGAATGAAATCCCCAAGACCAGGACAGGTCTGGTGAATCTGTTGCGCGACCCGTCAGAATATATCACGGATAATGCGCGTATAGTGAATCTCTCCCGCGGGGGAGCGTGTATTTGCCTGCCTGAAGAAATGGCCCGACCACTGCTTTCTTTTGGAACACTGTATATTGTCTTTTTTGCTACAGCAAATCTGGGCACGCAGGATAATACCTATCTGTTTGCGGCCAAGCGGCTTGGCCTGGGCCGCGCCAACTGCCCTTCCGGGGTGCCCGTGCGCATGGAATTCGCATCGGAACTGGATACTGCAAAATTTACTTGGCGTGATATTCATGAAAAGGGCTCTGAGCGCCTGCAGGCATATCTGGAGCGGTTTGAGAGAGAAATACCTCCTGATCCCCAGTGGGATGCTGGGTAAAGACGACAGGTTGAGTTGCCGCTCAGGGACAGGGCAGCAGACTTGAGGTTGTGTTCATGCAACACCAGGATGATAACGGCACGGGTGTACAACGTATCCCCCAACAGCATATCCGCAGCCTGTATGCACAGAAGATGCGGTGCCCTTTGGCATCAGCAGGGGCGCCAGTCCTTGATACCCACATCTACAGAAGCGACGCCGTTATACATGTCCAGGCGGGGAGTGTAGGCCACGAGAATGTGTCTGCCCTGTAGTTCCGGCCCCAGTTCTTTTGCCATGCGCCAGGCCTTGGCAGAGAGGGTGATGCCGCTTTCCTGATCGGTCAGGTGCAGCAGCACGTGCTCTCGCCCCCGGCCGAGCGGGACGCGCTCCTTCACAAGCAGGGGGGGCGACGTAAAGACGGGTTCGGTATTGCCGGGGCCATAGGGTTGCAACAAGGCAAGTTCCTTGAGAAAATCCCTGTCCGACGCCTTGTCAAAGCCAAGCGGACCTTCCAGAGTCAGACTGGGGCAAAGAGGGGTTATGCCCAGAGCTTCCTGGGTGATGGCCTCAAAGTTGGCACGGAAGGTTTCCAGCATGTCGGGGGCCAGACGTACGCCGGCGGCAAGCCGGTGCCCGCCAAAGGAGAGCAGGCAGGAAGACACTGCCTGCAGGCCAGCATAGAGGTCAAATTCGCGTATGGAACGACCTGACCCCTTGAGGCTGCCCTGGTCTGCGCACAGAATGATGGTGGGGCGGTAAAATTCTTCTACAATGCGGGAAGCCACAATGCCCACAATGCCGGGATGCCAGTCCCTGCCATAGAGTACAAGGCTTGCGTGCGGTCCGTGGGAGAGGATATCCACGGCCTGGTCGCGTGCGGCGGTATGGATGCATTCTTCCTCTTCGCGGCGCTGGCTATTCAGGGCGTCCAGCGACTGGGCGAGACGAGCGGCTGTGGCATGGTCGTTGGTATAGAGAAGATCCAGGGCCAGTGCCCCCTTGCCCATTCGTCCGGCGGCATTGATGCGTGGTGCCAGACGAAAGACCACCTGCCCGGCAGTCAGGTCTGCTGCAGGATCCATGCCGCTGACCGTTTTGAGAGCAGCTAGGCCAGGACGGCGGGCGGTAGCAATGCGCGCAAGGCCGCCGCGCACCAGTATGCGGTTTTCACCGGTGAGAGGCATGACGTCTGCCAGAGTACCCAGTGCCACCAGATCCAGACTGTCGCCCATGGCATGGCGCTTACCCGTATGCGGGGCCAATGCAGCATTGACACCCCCCATGAGGTAGAAGGCCACGCCCACGCCGGCCAGGTGGGGATAGGGCAGTGTTGCCTCATGACAGAGGCGGGGGTTGCACAACGCGTCCGCAGGTGGCAGATTCTCTGGTGGCAGGTGGTGGTCAGAAACAACCACGGTCATGCCCAGTTCTCGAGCGCGGCGGACGGCCTCCACATCGGCAATACCGCAGTCCACGGTGAGCAAAAGGGTACATCCCTGGGCTGCCAGGGCTTCTACCTCGGGCACGTTGAGGCCGTATCCTTCGCTGTTGCGGTCTGGAATGTGGTGCAGGGCTGTAATACCATGGGTGCGCAGCACTTCCAGCACCAGCGTGGTCGCTGTGATGCCATCTACATCATAGTCTCCCCAGACGGCGAGTTTTTCCCCGGAAAGCAGGCCATCTGCCAGCAGGCGTGAAGCCTCGGGTAACTGGGGCCACTGCTCCGGCGGGGTCAAGGAGGCAAGTCGTGGAGAAAGAAAAGCCTCCATGCCGGCCTTGCTGGTCAACCCTCGCTGCCATAACAAGCGCAGCAGAAAGGGAGAAATGGTTAATTCCTCTGCCCACGCGGGCGGCGGAGCAGAAGGAACACCCTGGGGGGGCGCACGCAGTACCCAGCGTTTCACAAGCCTAGCCTGCGGTTGCGGAATCTTGCGGGGGTGTGCCGGACTGTGTAGCCTCCTGTGCTGCCTGGAGGGCCGATTTTACCTGATCCATTTTGTCCGCAGGCACCAGTTGCTTCTGGATGAGCCAGGCCAGGAATTTGAGGGAGGGCTCGTGCCGGGGTGCCAGACGTAGTGCATTCAGAAGATGTTCTACGCAGCCGGGAATGTCCTTGATTTCCAGCAGCACACGGGCCATGTTCATAAAGAGGTTTTCGTCGTTCTTGGTCAGCTCCAGTGCGCGGTGATAGTATTCAACGGATTCGTCGAGCATCTTGCTTTTGCGCAAGCTGATGCCGAATTCATTGAACAAATGCTTGTGCTCCGGCTCAAAGGTGGCATCCAGTTTGACCAGACGCTGGAAGATGTCTTGAGCCTTGGCATTGTCGCCCCGTTCCAAATAGGTGAGGCCAATGCCAAAATTGGCGCGTACATTGTCCGTATCCAGCTTGAGAGCGCGGGAATATTCGTATTCGGCGGCAAAGGTTTCGCCATTTTTACGGTGCTCGTCGCCATTGTCCACAGTCTGCTGCAGTTCCTGCATCTTGGGGAACACGGAATTCATGTAGAATTCCGGTTCAGGCGAGAACTTGGCAATGAGCTCATCCATGGTAATTTTGCGCTTGGGGCCGCTGGGTATGTAATTGGTATTCAATGGCTGGCACTCGATAACGTCACCGTGCTGCTCAACGAACCAGAAGGTTTTCTGCACAGTTTTGCGTGTGGTCGTGCCGGTACCAACCTTGCGTATCTCCTGTGAGGAGAAAACACCGCGTACTTCGGATTTCTTGGCGGTCTGAGAGGCTTGCGTGGACATGACGGGTACCTTTGCTATGCGTTCGTATGTGTTGTCGTGAGGGGAGGCGTGACCGAGGCCATTTGCATGGTGATCTGGTGCACGGCCTCCAGGGGGTCGGGTGCGGCCGTGATGGGCCTGCCCACTACCAGGAAATCTGCCCCTGCCCGTACGGCAGCTGCCGGCGTCATAATGCGTCGCTGATCGTCCGCAGCCGAGCCAGCAGGGCGGATGCCAGGGCAGAGACAGCGCAGGC
>CAJOMG010000090.1 GCA_905235595.1 uncultured Desulfovibrio sp.
GAAGTCAACAATTCAGTCACAACTGCGCTCGTATGTTTATAGAGATGCCTACGATAAAGCATACACAGGTCTTCTAGCAAAGGCTGAGGGAAACCCGAGCATAATCCCCAACCCAGGAGAGGCAACAACAGCACAGATCGCGGTCATCCACACTGCGGCAGACGCTGCAGCTACCAGCATTGCCGATAAGGTGAGCGAACAGGTAGCTAACGCCCTCGAGAGGGTGTATAACGATGCCTATGACGCTACGAGTAACACGAGCGAAGGCTACCTATACTACTATAATCAGGCCATTGAAGACGGCAAGTCCACCACTGCCGCCAATACGTACGCCCTAGACATGGCGGGTCGCCTAGATGCCTGGAATGCCGTCAAGAGCGCCATCGCCGCTGCCAATGACAGCGCCACACCATTTGGCATTACTCCAGCAATGGCTGACACCACGCCTGATGTTGGGCATTATCTCGACACGACGCAATTTGACATAGCCCCGATAACCATAACGATTCCTGACGCAACAGGGGCAGACTTCTCTATCACATATAGCGGTTATACTGGCCTTTCTACCGATGTGGATAACGCCTACAAAAAGGTGGGGGCCGACGGCATAGACTTCCTCAATACGCGGGCCTCCACGACACAGGGCAATATACCCGTCACCTCCACCTGGACAGCGCCCTCAGGGACGGCAGACAATTTTTACGCAACCATCGGAACCAATGCCTCGCTATGGCTGGACAACCTCTACGCCATGAACGGTGGGGAAAATGCGATTTTGGACTCTTGCGCAAAGTTTTTCGATCAGTACGAAATCGACTCCACCCCCACCCTGCAGGCCGGCGGCACCATTTCCACCCAGCAAGCAGCACAGGAAGCCATCTCGGCCATCAATAACGCCATTGTTTCCAAGGACAAGATCCGTGCCCACCTGGGTGCCCTGCAGAACCGGCTGGAAAACACCATCACCAACCTGAACCTGCAGGCCGAAAATCTGCAGGCCGCGGAATCGCGCATCTCGGATGTGGACGTGGCCACCGAAATGACGGAATTCACGAGACAACAGATCCTGGCCCAGTCGGCAGTGGCCATGCTGGCCCAGGCCAACTCGCTGCCGCAGATGGCCATGCAGCTCATCGGCGGCTAGGCAGGGTAACACATAACAACACTCTCGGCAGCACACGCCGGACACATGCAAGGGGAGACAGTCATGATCAACGCCATCCAGAACCAGAATGCTTCCATAGATTTGCTGAACGGCACATTCCTGCAGCAGCCTGTGCAGCGTAACGAACCACAAAACACAACAGCTGCTCCAGCTGCAGACGTAGTGCACGTCCAAAAGCCTGACCTGATGACCGATGCAGAGGCCGACGAAGCCATGGCCATGGTGCAGAACAGCCTGCAGCAGAGCGCGGGCGAGGCGCTGGCCGTACACGGCGGGCTGGATTTTGACCGCGTCATGGCCCTGCTGGCTGACGTATAAGGATTTTTCATGCCCAAAACACGGGCACACCCCTGGGGAGGGGTGCTAAGCTGTACGGGGTGGGGCATGAGGCTCCACCCTTTTACATCAAGCATGCCTAATGCACACGGCATAACGCCGCAGCCTGCCGTGCTATGCCGCCAAGGTGCCAGCCCGTGTCACATCCCCATGCCCGGCAAGCAGCCCTTCAATGGAAATATCTTCATCAAGGGCATCCCAAGGCAGTTTTTACCGCAGATTTCAACAAAAAGATTGGGCAATGAATGCTTCGGTCACGGGTTTGCCGGATTCATAGAGAGCCTCTGATGCAATGTCTATGGAATCATTCCAGATAACGGCATACGATTGTTTTTTTGCCCTCAGGAATAAAGACACATTTTTCAGTGGCCTATAGATTTCCATCTCCAATTTCGGTTTGAAATCGCAAAGTTTTTTTTCACCATTTTCAAATGTCACCAGTAATGTGTAATCTGGCCTGGCTACCACATCTTCCAGCTTCACAAACCCATGCTCGTCAGACATAGTTCGGCTCACTTGATAGGATCAATGCGATACAAAGCTTGTCCGGCTTTTGCAAGCTTCCAGTTCGCCGCTAGCTCATCACGGTGAATTTCCACCCATGCCGCAACAAGACGTTTTTTGCCTGAAGGGAAATCTCCCGTCAGAATTTCACCCTCAAAATTGAAAATAGCCTCAAAATCGTCGAACTGCGCATGAAAGTGCGGCGGATTATGATCATCATAATACATGGAGATAATAATTCCATAAAACATACAGATCGTCGGCACCTTATTCTCCAAATGCTAAAGACCAGTCACACGATTGGCCGCTATTTGCGTCATATACTCAAGGATAGGCAGAAGCCAGAAGTATGGCAAGAGACAAAGCCCTCTTCGTACGCTGCAAACTTGCAAAAAACACACCCCTTGTGCCTGACGGCCGTAACAGCTACGCTAGGCGTATGCCACAATCCATCTTTACCATAGAACACCAGGACGGCGCTGCGCGCGCCGGTCTGTTACGCACAGCCCACGGCGTCATACCCACCCCCATCTTTATGCCAGTGGGCACGGTGGGTTCGGTCAAGGCCATTGCCCCGGACGACCTCGCTGCCATAGGCGCACCCATCATCCTGGGCAATACCTACCACCTGTATCTGCGCCCCGGTGACGCACTGGTAGCGCGGCACGGCGGCCTGCACGGCTTTGCCTCCTGGCCGGGAGCCATCCTTACGGACAGCGGGGGTTTTCAGGTTTTCAGCCTCAGTTCCCTGCGCAAGATACGCGAGGAAGGCGTGGAATTTCGCTCGCATCTGGACGGTTCCCGCCATCTCTTCACCCCGGAAAAAGTGGTGCAGATCCAGCGCAACCTCAATGCAGATATCATGATGGTGCTGGACGAATGCGTGCCCTATGGCGCAGACAGGGCCTATACCGAAAAATCCCTGGCCCTCACCACGCGCTGGGCCGAGCGCGCCCGCCGCGCCTACCCTGCCGGCACCGCGCACAACCTGCTCTTTGCCATCACCCAGGGCGGCTTTTTCAGGGATCTGCGGGAGCGCTCCGTACACGAACTGTGCACCATGGATTTTGACGGTTTTGCCCTGGGCGGGCTTTCCGTGGGCGAGCCCAAGCCCCTGATGTACGAGCTGCTGCGGCACACGGCCCCGCTGCTTCCCGCAGACAAGCCACGCTATCTCATGGGGGTCGGCACACCGCTGGACATTGTCACGGGCATCCACGCCGGGGTGGACATGTTCGACTGTGTGCTGCCCACACGCAATGCCCGCAACGGCACCCTGTACACCTCTCTGGGCAAAATCAACATCAAGCGCAGAGAATTTGCCGAAGATGACAGCCCCCTGGACCCGACCTGCGACTGCTACACCTGCCGCACGTTTTCACGGGCCTATTTGCGTCACCTCTATGTGAGCAAGGAGCTGCTGTCGTTCCGCCTCAATTCCCTGCACAACCTGACCTATTTTCTCCGCCTGGTCCGCGAGGCGCGGCAGGCCATTGTGACGGGCCGCTACACCGACTTCATGGCCCGTATCGCAGCCTGCTACCCGGAGGAAACGGCCCGTGCCAACGCAGTGGCCTGACATGCTGACGCAGGGGGGCAAAAGTGCAGCCACAACTTGACCGCAGCGTCTGGATGTGGGACACAAGGCAGATGAAATGTGTGACAACTTTGTAGAATGCTGCGGCAGATAGAAACCCGTCATTGTCCGCAAGGCCGGCCTTCCCGGTCGGGAGCATACATGACCGATTCCACCTACAAATGCGGCCGCGTGGCCCTGATGGGCCCGCCCAACGCGGGAAAATCCACCCTGCTCAATGCCCTTCTGGGGCAAAAGGTGACCATTGTCTCCCCCAAGCCACAGACCACGCGCAACCAGATTGTGGGTATACGCACCGACGAGCGCTGCCAGATGATTTTCATGGATACCCCCGGCCTGACGCATACGCGGGGACGCTTGAGCAAAACCATGATCCAGGCCGTGTGGCAGAGCCTCGGCCAGGCGGATGTGGTCATGCCCGTGCTGGACGCCCACCTCTACATACTCCATCCGGAATTTCTGGAACGCGACCTTGCCCCCATGACACAGGCTCTGGCCGAAGACTCCAGGCCCATGATTGTCGTTGTGAACAAGGTCGATTTGTTTGCCGATAAAAGCCGCATGCTGCCCCTGCTGACGCGCTTGCACGGGCTGTGGCCCAAAGCGGAGATCTTTCCCCTGTCGGCACTGAACAAGGACGGCCTGCCGGCCCTGGTTGACCTTATCCACGCCAGCATACCCCAAGGGACGGCCGAATTTCCCGAAGACCAGATCTCCACCGCGCCCATGCGTTTCCTGGTAGCAGAGATCATACGCGAAAAACTCTTCCTGCACTTGCGGCAGGAAGTGCCCTATTCCGTGGCTGTGGACATTGAACATTGGGAAGAAGATGCTGCCCGCGGACAAACAGTCATCAATGCCGTCATCTATGTGGCCCGGCCCATGCACAAGGCCATGGTTATCGGCCACGCCGGGGCAACCATCAAACAGATCGGCATCGAGGCCCGCAAGGACATCCAGGAGCTGCTGGAAGGCAAGGTGCATCTTGAGCTGTGGGTCAAGGTGCGCGCCCAGTGGACAGAAGACGCCAGCTTTTTGCGGGAAATGGGACTGATGTCGGAGTAGAAGCGCATGGATGCAACGGCACTGCGCGCACAGTACGCGCACGTTCTCGAGCGGCTGGAAACAGCCTGTGCCTCTGCCGGGCGTTCCCGGTCAGAAGTGACCCTTATTGCCGTATCCAAGTTGCATCCCGCGGCAGATGTGGCCGTATGCGCTGCTGCAGGGCAGGTGGATTTTGGCGAAAACTACGTCCAGGAAGCCCTGGCCAAACGCGAGGAATTGTGTGCCGACCCGGCTACCGTGAGCGTGGGCGCGCAGTTGCGCTGGCATATGATTGGCCATGTGCAGAGCCGCAAGGCTCCTCTGGTGGCCGGGGCGTTCTGCTGCATCCATACCCTGGATTCGCGCAAGCTGGCAGACGCTCTGGAACGTCGCATGGTGGCACTGCAGGCAGAGCAGCCCGTGCTCTTCGAGGTCAACGTGGGAGAAGAACAGCAAAAAAGTGGCGTTGCACCTTCTGCATTACCAGAATTGGCCGATTATGTTCTTGAGCATTGCCCGCACCTCCAGGTTCGCGGCCTCATGTGCCTGCCACCGGTGTTTGACGCGGGCGACGCGGCTCGCCCCC
>CAJOMG010000091.1 GCA_905235595.1 uncultured Desulfovibrio sp.
GCCAAGGGAGCGGCCCTGGCATTGATGGTAGAAATCCTGTCTGCATCGCTCACAGGTTCTCACCACGCTTTTGAAGCCAGCTCCTTTTTTGAGGCCGAAGGGCCGGCGCCCGCCATCGGGCAGAGCTTCCTTCTCATCAAGCCTTTGGCGATAAACCCCGAGTTCCCGACCTATCTTGAAAGGCTTATCCACCATATAGCAGAGCAGCCCAATACCAGGCTTCCCGGTGCACGGAGGTTTGCCCTGCGCGCGCAACGGCGCACACAGGAAATGGAGCTTCCTGACGCGCTGTATAAAAAGATTGTAGCCTGCGCCAATTGACGCGCTTCCCTTGATAATAACGTGATCAAGTGCTGTTCTGGCTGCATGAGGCGGATATACAGAACGGCCCATAACAGACAAAATCGTGTCAACCATGCTAAAAAAAAGGGAAGTCCTTAAGCGTGATCACCGGCGAAGAAAGGCTCATCGCGCTGGGCACGGGTAACGCAAGTGCCCGGCGCTGTTACAATACCTGTTTTGTTTTGCTGGGAGGTGGCGCTGATCCCTTGCTGGTAGATGGGGGAGGTGGCAACCGTATTTTTGACCAGCTTGATGCCGCGGGCGTATCCTTGACAGATATTCATCATGCCGTGCTCACCCATGCTCACACCGACCACCTTTTAGGCATGCTCTGGGTGCTTCGGGCGGTGGCAACGCTTATGAAACAGAAGGCCTATGATGGCCTTTTTACCCTGTATTGCCATGCGTCACTGGCAAAATTCGTCATGGATTTTGTAAAAATGTCATTTGATGCAGGCATGCAGGCAACATTTGACAAAACATTGCACATAACGCCAGTGGCAGACGGCGAAACGCGCATGGTGGGCGGACGTGCTGTGACGTTTTTTGACATTCACAGCAACAAGCTTTGCCAGTATGGCTTTATACTGCGTCTGGCGACTGGCGAACGCCTCATCTTCTCCGGCGACGAACCCTTGCCACAAGAATTGCATGAATTAGCGTATGGAGCCGACTGGATGCTTTCCGAAGCCTTTTGCCTCGCTTCTGAAAGTGCACGCTTCCATCCCTATGAAAAGCACCACAGTACCGTAAAAGATGCCTGTCTGATGGCTGAGGCACTTGGGATAGCAAACCTGGTACTCTGGCATACTGAAGACACGCATTTACCGCACCGAAAGCGCAACTACCTGGCCGAAGGATCCCCCCTTTTTTCCGGCACACTCTACATTCCAGACGATCTGGAAACCATTATCCTTGCACAGCGCTCAAGGTCATAACCCAGGTCTGTACCGCATTGCGGGCTTTCCGGCCACAGCTCCGGCCTGAAGCACGCCGCAAGAACATGCCCCAAATCATGCCAGCCCATAAAACCTACAAGGCTGGCTCGGTGAATTCCATGCCTTTCCCCCGTCAACGTCGAGAAGCATGATTTTTTTGAAACATGGCTGGCAGTCGCTGCGCCAGATGGGCAACCATACGGTTCAACATGCGGCTTTCCGCAGCGATGAGTATATCATAGGTGTCACCAGGCACAGCTTCTCTGTCTGCATAAATGCCCTTATCCAGTATGGCATTGCTGTTATTTTTAAGCGTCCAACGGATTTCCAGAACAGCCTCGTCATGGAAATTCCCGTCAAGGCGCTGCACATCTACAAACAAGGCATATTCGGCAGACGCATCGTCACCAGGTGCCAGAACATTGATATTCGCCGCCAAAAGGGGAGCGCTCAATCCTTCCTGCAACAGGCGGCGTACGCCTTTGGCCACGGGTTCCGCCCAAACATGGAATTGGGAGACAATGAGTTCTGTCGACCCTTTCTTGCGACTTACAATGCCATTGCGGTCAAGATACTCCGGCACGCTCACCTGTGCCAGGCGCAGGTTAGTGGGAGGAAGGCTGTCAACATTCATGGGAGTATGAGGACTTTCCAGCAAAAAGTAGCGTGTGGGAAGGCTGCGTCCACAGGCTGTAAGCAACATAAACACACACAACACACATACTGTAAGAGAACGATGCATCAGCGGGCACCTCGTTTACCTTGGAGAAGGGCTTCTGGATTGCGTTCAAGCATGTCGGCCAAAGAGCGCAATGCGCGTATGGTATCCGTACTTTCCCTGAGAAGACGCCGTAAATCGCTCAACATTGGCGAATCATTTGCTAAAAACCGATGGGCTGATAGCGTAACAGCATGCAGCTGGTCAGCCGCCACATCGATACTGTGCATAGCTTCACGAAACGAGACCATGGAAGCAGTCATATCCTTTTCCAGGGAGGAACCAGTCGTTTCCAGTTTTTGCAGTGCCTTTCCGGCATTCCTCTGAACGGCATCCAGAAGGGTTCTGGCTTCATCAAAGGTTGCCGTAAAACTGTCCAGGACCTTACCCAGCTTGTCATTGGCAAGGGCATGAGAAATGTTCTGCAATACCGAACTCAGCTCATTGACCATCTGTTCCAGTGGCAGGCGGGCAATAGTACTCTGCAGGGTGTCGATGGGAGAAGGAATGGTAGGTATTTCCATTTCAGGCCTGGAAGATCGGAAACTGATCGGAGTATTGGGGTAAAAATCCAGCTCTATGCGGTATTGTCCTGTGATCAGGCTCTGCATTTGCAGACGTGCCCTGAGGCCGCGTTGCACCATGCGGCGAACAATCTGCTTCTCCGCGTCCTTTGAGTTAGCACCATTTTCGCCAGTGTAGGCAAAACTGTTTTCGTCTATACTCACATACACGGGAATCATCACATTGGAATCACGTAAGTTCGTCACCAAGTTGATACGTGTCACCATGCCCATAGGCACGCCACGGAACACAACGGGAGCACCCGTTGAAAGGCCGCTGACAGAGCCATTAAAGTAGAGCACATATTCAAGTTTCTTGGAGAACAAACGCCCTCCACCCAGCATGACAATAGCAATCACCAGCAGAACAAGCCCCCCCAGAACGAAGGCCCCAACCGCCGTTTTGTGCTGATATGACGTCATTACTCTGCCTCTGAAATCCTGTTTTGGACGTTCTACGTTACGTTGTTGCCTCCGTCTTTGCGCCCCCCCCTCGAGTCAGGAAAAGTCTGGCATTGGCCTCGGTGTCGGGGGCACGCAAAAGCGCGTTGGGATCGCCATGTGCTGTTGCCGTACGGGTTTGTGCATCCAAAAAGATGCCGTTATTTGCAATGGCAAAAATGCTCGCCAGTTCATGTGACACAATAACAAAAGTGGTGCCCAGGCTCTCACGCAGTTCCAGAATAAGGTCGTCCAGAAGACGGGAACTGACGGGATCCAGCCCTGCAGAAGGTTCATCCAAAAACAGGATAGGAGGATCCAGTGCCATGGCTCTGGCAAGGCCAGCACGCTTGCGCATACCACCGCTGATTTCAGACGGATAATAGTCTTCAAAGCCGGCAAGTCCTGCAAGTGCCAGTTTCAAAGAGGCATATTCGCGTATCATGGCGGCATCCATGTCTGTATACAGCTGCAAGGGCAGCTGCACATTTTCTGCCAGCGTCATAGAGCTCCACAATGCACCGTTTTGAAAAAGCACTCCAGTGCCCCGCATGAGCTCGCTTCGCGTGTTTGCAGTGCCGTTCCAGAAATCTGCTCCATCATACTGCACGGTTCCCGCACTGGGTTCCTTGAGCCCCATTAGCACGCGTAACAGCGTGCTTTTGCCACAGCCGGAGCCTCCCATGATCATGAAAATATCACCAGGCTCCACGTCAAAGGAAACCTTGCTCATAAGCACATAGGAACCAAAAGCCACCGTGAGGTCACGCACACGGATACGTGGCACACGATCTTCCTCAGACAAGGCTCGCGCGTCATGTGGCATATGATCTATCATATCACACACCCAACACATTGCACAGAATGGTGATGACTGCCGTGGACACAATAATACCTACAATGGAATGCACAACAGCGGTGGTAGTGGCCTGTCCCACTGCCTGTGCACTGCGACCGCAGCGGATGCCGTGATAGCATCCAAACAGGGCGACAATACAGCCAAAAGTCGTACCGTAGACAAGGCCCACGACCACATGTTTGAAGGGTACCATCGTCACGGTTGCATTGAGGTATTCCATGGGATTCAGGCCAAGCATGAATATTCCTACCAAAAAACCGCCTATCAATCCCATAAGGTCTGCATAGAGCGTCAACAGGGGCACCATCCCCATGAGTGCCAGCACGCGCGGCAATACAAGAAAATCGTGAGGAGAAACACCCAGTGTGGAAAGGGCATCCACCTCTTCATTCACCTGCATCGTGCCAATAAGTGCTGCATAGGCGGCGCCGACCCTGCCAGACATAACCACCCCGACCATGATTGCACCCATGACGCGCAGCATGCCGATGCCAACCAGCCCTGCAACATATATCTGTGCCCCGAACTGCGTCAGCTGCACAGCCCCCACAAAAGCCAGAATAAGGCCAAACAGCAGGCTCGTCAGTGAAATGATGGGCAAGGCCTGTATACCACATTCATGCATGGCAGAGAACAAATCCTGAAGACGCATCTGTGTCTTGCCAAGCAGGAGACGGCAGAAGGAAAAAACAGTTTCCCCCAGAAATGACAAAAAATCCTCAACACGCGGCAGAAGTCCCAGAACGCATGCTCCAACACGGGCAAAAAACTGATCTTTGTGTTTCTCCCGACCTGAGCCTTCTTTGGGGGGCACGGCAAAGGCCAGTTTGAGCATGCTGTCCAAGCCGTGTGGCAGAACCGTCTGCACCGGAACATCGCGCTTTTTTGCCGCCTTTGCCACCTGGGACAAAAAAACCAGCAGGCTGCTGTCCCATCGCACAAGATCAGTGCTCTCAAGACGCACATTGCTGATCCGCGCATCAGCTATAGCGCGCAGGGCATCGCCGGCTTCCTGCGGCCAGGGAATATTTCTGTTCCAGCACCCGCCGACGCTGATGTGCAGCAGTTTTTCGCGCACCTGAATTACCACTTGCGGACACATATCCATACATGGAGTATATGCGCCAAAGCAATGCTGTGCAAGCTCGCCTGGTTTCTGCCAATCTCTCCCGTACATCACAACTATGAAGCTGCATCCTCCTTTTTTTATCCAACGCGCCGTAAAACCCCGTCCTTCAGGACGGGGATATAAGGCGCACCGTAACTGGAATTTTTGCCTTTTCAGCTTGGGGTACGCTGATTTTCGATGTACTGGCGAAGTACA
>CAJOMG010000092.1 GCA_905235595.1 uncultured Desulfovibrio sp.
GGAGGCCACAGTGGCGGAGAAGAGGTTGCCGCCCTCGCGGTACAGGCCCTGCTCGCACTTGAAGTCATAGAGGGCGATCTGGTACAGCGGCAGGCTCTTGCCGTTGGAGTACATGCCGTAGACCACGCCGTTGGCGTCGATGTTCACGTTGTTGAGTACGCCAGAGGCATAGCCGTCCTGCGTAGCGTCCTGTACTGTGGGGGTGACGGAGTTGGCTGCGCTGGCGTATTCTTGTCGATTAGGATTACTCATGAGAGACAGGTAAGAGTACGGAGCATCCTTTGAGGTATATGTTGTGCCGTCCGCACGCGTGTGCGATTGTTCTACTGCTGCGAGTGCAGCCAGTGATGGAGGTGAACCAGCTGTACTTTCGTCGTAGTCAGTGTTCCAATTCATTCCCAAATTCTTAAGGCCTAAATCTAGTTCTATCACATAGTCTTGAACTTGGCTGTAAGGGGTGGTTGACCCTTGCTTTAGCATAGTTTCACTCACACTGTTGGCAAGGGGAAGACCGGAAAAATTGGGTGCGAAGGTTGGTAGTCCGTTATTAGAAAACTTTGTGGGCTGCCAGCTTTTAAGATCTTCTGGATCAAGTGCGGATTGCTTATTAGAACTGTCATCGACTACTGTACCATCTGCATTGACTAAATTGCGGTCCTGGGCTGCATATGTGTACGCAGTTTGGTTTACAAGTTCGCCACTACCATTGAAAATGAGATGCCCTGTCATTAGTATTCCAGCAGTACGCTTAATATTATCTGGGTTGCTACTATAAAATGGTACTGTTGTATCGGAAAGCGTACCATCAACAGGATTGTATTCTCCCCCGTAACTCCTCTTGTCTTCACTTGGGGGCATGGTCACAACATATTCATACAGAGTGTAGCCAGCTGGTAAACCATCAATGAATGAACTCGTATCGCCATTAGAGTCCACAGTGCTTTCGTTCACCTTATCATAGTATATAGTAAGCTCGTGAGTTGTTCCGCCTTCGTCATATACCTTGAGGCTTGATTGTGCCGCGTAGGCAGTATCCGGCATGGGCGGGTCGTTCTTGGCATTCCATTGGCGGAACAAGGCGGTCATAGGGTCGTCTTCATCAGTTGTATGGTCACTGTCTGAACTGTTGGTTAGGCCCATTACTACGGTCACGTTGGTGGTTTGCTGGGGAATAATGTTCCAGCTGTCTAGCACGATGTCTATAGGGGAGCCAGTGCCAACAAAGGCCGTTTTGCTGGTCTTGTCTGTACCAAGGTTCGTAGAGCCGTTATTGAAACTGATGGTTTTGCGGTTGTTCACCTTCCAGCCCTGGAGCAGATAGCCTTCGGGGTTCTGCAGTTCGCGGTCAGCATTGAAATAGAAGTCGCCTGCGCGGGAGTAGAACATGTTTTCACTGTTGGGCTTGCGCACCTTGAAGAAACCATTGCCGTCGATGGCAATGTCGGTCACGGAGTTGGTGGATTCAAAGGAACCCTGGGAAAAATCGCCGATGAGCGCGTAGGTGGCTGCGCCCTGGCCGATCTGGGTATTGCCGCTCACGCTGCCCGCACCCACATAGAGGTAATCGCAGAAGTCTGCACGCTGGCTCTTAAAACCGAGGGTGCTCACGTTGGCGAGGTTGTTGCCCACCACGTTCATCTTGTTGCCGTGTACCATCAAACCGGAAACGCTTGTCCACATACTGGCTGAAAGACCGCTCATGTTCTTCTCCGTATCGTAAAGGTTGCTATTCTTTTCCGGGGATGGCCTGTTTGGGGATAGGGCCCGACCCGGCAAATGTGTCCATGTGTACCTTTTGTACCAGGAGTATTGCAGCCGCCGTGCCAAGGGCAATTTTTGCCGGTAGTGGACCAGGGATGTACGGCAGAAAAGGGATGCTGTGGGGGATAGACATGAGCAGCCCCCTGGGGGGTGGACTCCCCAGGGGGCGAAAAGAGTATTCAAGCCGGTGTGATACTATTTCTTCTTACCCTGCCGTAAGCGTATCCTTGCTGCCGGATGAGGCACTGTTATTGCTTGTGGCGCTGTCTGACGCACTGTTGCTCGTATTTTCCGATGTGCCTGACGAGGTGCCGGAAGTTGTGGAGGTACTCGTGCTGTCACCCGTACTGATGACCTTGGGCTGGCTGACCTGGCGCACATTGGCGAGCTCCATAAGCTGCCCGCCGTCAAGGCCCAGGCATACCGTGCCATTGTTGTTGACCACGCCAGTGACCGTGGCATCCACCACCTGGTCGGACAGCACGGCCTCGCCCGCACTGTTGAGCAGAGCAATATTGACCGTGTACACGCCGTCCGGAGCAACGGTGCCAAGGCTGGTCTTGCCGTCCCAGCTGAAGGTGTAGGTGCTGCCGGTGGTCATGGCAGCCAGCTGCTCTGTATAGACCACATTGTTGGACGAATCGCGCACAGTAAGCGTGCCACCCGCCGTGTTGTCGGCCGGGGCATAGCGGAATTCCGTGATGCTCATGGTGTTGTTGGTGGTATCCGTCACCTTGCCGATGGTATTGCCGCTCACCGTGACCTGCTTGCCTATGTACGAGGTGGCGTTGATCATCTGCTGATTGTTGGTGGCATCGGTCAGGGTGCCCATGCTGTCATTGAGGTTCATCAGCTGCTCGAGGCTGGAGAACTGCGCCATCTGGGCGATGAATTCCTGATCCTCCATGGGGTTCAGGGGGTCCTGATACTTGAACTGGGTGACCAGCAACAGGAGGAAGGACTCCTTGTCCATCTCCGAGCCCTTCTGCTTGCTCAGAGCGGCATTGAATTCATTGTTGGTCTGGGTGATGGCAGCTGATGCAATGCTCATGTGTGTTCTCCAACTGTGGATTTAGGCGACCAGATTCAGGGCGCCCACGGCATAGTGTGCCGTTCCCTCAGGAGAATGCATAGAGTGTTCCAATGCGCCACTTCCACGATTTGATGAAGAATGACGCGTGGTTGCAAGATTACGCATGCGGGCAAATTCTTCCCGCCTGGCCTGCTGCTCCTGCTGGAAGTTATGCTGATCTAGGTCTTGCCACAGCTGGTTCTGTTCGTCCTGTGACTGGAGCTGCACTTCCACCTTGTCCACCTTGAGCCCCTGCTCTTCCAGGTTCACGCGGATGACATCCAGCTGCTGCTGCAGCAGTGCCGCAGATTCCGTCTTTTCGGAGCGGAGAAGGGCGCTTACCTCGCCATTGCGCACGGTCAGCGTTACCGTAAGGTTGCCCAGTTCCTGCGAAGTGAGCTGCAAATCCATGCGCTTGCCGCCATCCTTGAGACTCGACAGCATGGCCTGGGTGACGTCCTGTACAGCCTGACGGGAAAGAGGAGCAGCTTCGGCGGCAGTGCGGATGTTTTGCCCCGCTACCTGCTGTGATTGCTGACCGGCAAAGTTTACCTGGCTATCAGCTGTAATTGTGGTTGCAGGCTTTACGTCCATCTTATTGAGCAGATCGCCCCAGCCGGAAGCATTTTTGTTGTTTTGGCCGGCGTCATTGAGCATGTCCTTGCCGCTATTGCCGCCATGTTCGCCCTGACGGCTGTCTGAGATGCGTGCCTGCATGGTGAATACAGCGTCAGCAGGCTGCTGGGGCTGCTGCTGGTTGGCAAACTGGGTGTTGTTCACCTCTGCAGTGGCCTGTTCTGCCATGCTCTTGCCACGTCCTTCGGCTGCTGTTTGCCGGGCGTCGTCCTGTGCCTTGGCAAGGGTATCTTCCAGAATGTCGCGAGTATGTTGCTGTACGGTGCGGTCGATGTGCACCTTGCTCTGCATGGCGCTACGGCTCTGCAGTTCGTTTGCCTGCCGTTCCTTTTCTGTCCGGGCACGTGCGGCGCTGATGCGCTTTTGCAGGGTTTCCTTGAGCGCCTTGTCCAGGGATTCCTGGCCGGCCTGCTGTCGGGCAAAGAAGTCCGAAGCCGGAGCAAGCAGTTCAGCAAGCTGCCCGTTGAAGAAGGTGCGGGAATCGTCCTGGCCAAACGCATTGGTCAGGGCTTGCAGGCCGGTGGTATCCAGTCCGAGGCCGCGGCCCAGAGCAATAATCTGATCGCGTGAAATATCGAGTTGATCTGTGGCGTTCAGCTGTCCGACAAAGTCGAGGAGCGTGTTGAGTGCTTCGCGTCCTTGCCCTTCCTGCATGAGGTCCTGCAGTGTGGTGTTTAAAACGCCAGAAGGGTCGATCTGATTGAGCAGCGAGGAAATGCCGGACTTGTCGTCATCGCTGAGCAGGGGAGTGGCCCCTGTGCCTTTGACGCTGGCCATGACCTGCGCCAGTGTTGCCCCGTCGGGCAGTTCGGCTAGGGCAGTCAGACGACTGAGACTTTCCTGCGTGGCACCGGCCTTGATGAGGTCGTTGCGCAACTCCTGCAATTCCTGCTTGGTAAAGCAGACTTCGTCAAGGGTAAAGGTAATGCCGTTGTGCGAATTGCGGGCATAGGGACTTTGCACCTGTGGGGCAGCGCGCAGGGCTTCGGTATCCATCGGCTGGGATTGGCTGCCTTCCGAGCGTTCTTCGTTGTCCTCATCCTCCAGAATGTCATTGATGAGGTCCATAAAATCGTTGGTGCGTTCATCATCCAGCAACATTGTGGTGATGGCTGGGGCCTTGAGCAAATCTGTGGCATTGGTGGGAAGAATCTGCATGGTTCACTCCTTGCGTTCTCTGTTTTTCAAGGAGTGTGCCAAGATTGTAATATGTGTAATTTCAATGTGTTATGGTATAATTATCCGTTATTAGTTGGGCAATACTTGCCGGTAGCATTCACACAGCATTGGCAAAGAGGGGCGCCAGCGCACCAAGTCGATCCAGAGCTGTTTTCCAGCCATGATGGCTGAAACACTCGTTCTGCAGATACATGTGCAGATGCCCCGTGAACAGGCGGATAACGCCTGGCTGGGCACGCCAGAAATCGTCGGGCAGGGCAGTGCACTGCCTGAGGTGTTGTGCGCACACGGAACACAGACTGGTGAGATGTCGTGCTATGGTACGCACCAGCAGAGGATGGACGCTTGCCAGCTGGGTGATGCGTTTGCGTAAGAGACTTTCTTGCTGGCTATTGTAGAGATAAAGGAAGACAGCCTGCCACAGGTCTTCCAGCAGGGGGCGACAGGTCGTATGCAGCTCGGGCTGGCTGTGTGTCAGGGTGTGCAGGCCAAGGGCATCGCGGCCGGTGCGATAGAGCGTGAGACCGGCGGGGGGCAAGGTTATGTTGGGATTGTGGGGACACTTTGGCATGCCATACAGCACGTGGAGGGCTGCCTGGGCCACGGCCTGGGGCGTAAACGCCTGTTTGCAGTACAACTGGGGCCTGTGGCATTGCCAGCAGCCAACACAGCTCATGTTGGCACGCAGGACCCACTGGCCCGGTGCACTGGGGCCGGTTTCACGGGCATGGACTGGCCCCATGGAGAGGTTGAGTACGGGCACGCCCAGAAAATCCGCCAGGTGCATGGGGCCGGTATCTGGCGTAATGCACAGGTCAAGAGTGCGCATGAGTGCTGCCAGGCGGCCTAGTGAGAGCTTGCCGCAGAGATTGGCCCTGGCAAGGCCGGAGCGCTGTGCTACCTCAGCCCCCAGTTCCGTCTCGGCCGGGCCACCCAAAAATACGGGAGTCACAGCGTTGGCGGCCAGACGCATGGCCAGTCGTGCCCAGAAAGCGGCATCAGGCCGCTTTGCCTCCTCGCTGGCACCGAGCACAAGACCCACACGACGTGTGCCTGCGGGGGTAGGGCGTGCATGCCCCACGCGTGAAAGATCTGGTTCCTGGGTGAGATCCAGCTGGTGCAAATCAGCCCAATGGAAGGCATTGTTGTGGTTGTTCAGGGTCAGGGCAGCGCGGTAAAGGTGCCAGAAACCTGAAATATGCAGTCCGTCTGCTTTCTGTACCGGGCCAAATAGACAGGGGGCCGTAAGATCGCCCATGCATTGCGCGGCCACGGGAGAGCTGCTCAGATTGATGGCGGCGGTATAGGTGGTGCTGGTCAGTGATTTACAGTGCTCCGGTGGGAAAAAAACGACCTTGGGGGCCAGGGGCATGAGCTCATGAAAAAAACGCGGTTCGGCCACGACCCATAGGGGACAATCGGGCCAGAGGCGCTGCAGGTGGAGCAGCAGGGGAAAGGTGAGGATAAGGTCGCCCATGCGGTGCAGTTGTAGCACCAGTATGGGATCAGCGGCCATGTGAGGGCCCCTGCGCTCTGGGCGTGCCGTAGATATCGCGCATATGGGTGAGCATGGTTTGCAGTCGTTGCTGCCAGGTATGGCAGGCGAGTACCCGTTTGCGGGCAGCGGTTCGGCAGGAGTGGAAGCTCTGCGGCTGAACAGAAACTTTCTTGGAATAGAACTCAATCCAGCGTATTGCAACCTGGCACGAGAGAGAATCTCTCAGTCGAGAGTATCTGATGTGGGATAAAAAAACGCCCGGAAAACGGCTGGGATGGCTGATCAACTCTCCCAGTCATCTTTCCGGCGGCGAAAAGGAGGTGAATTTACGGGCAGCGGAAACTGGATTGTCGATAATATCAATTCATCGCTGGAAACCTGGAACGAGAAACTGGCGGAAATCTGGATGCTTATCAGCACTTCCCCGGAGAACTTCAAAGGCGGGGCGATTTGGAATGTCATGTTGGACATCAATGACGGCCTGAAGGCAATCGCCTACGCTCTGCTGGCCCTGTTCTTCGTCATTGGCGTGGTCAAAACCTGCGGAAGTTTTACGGAACTGAAGAAACCGGAACTGGCTGTTAAATGCTTCGTCCGGTTTGTCTTGGCACAGGCGGCAGTAGAAAGCGGGATGGAACTGCTGACGCTGCTGTTCAGCGTGGCCCAGGACGCGATTGCCTCCATCATGCGCTCGTCCGGACTTGCCGCTGTTTCCACTGCGGTACTGCCAGACGAGATGGTGGACATCATCGAGGAAGTTTCCTTCATAGACAGTATCCCTCTATGGGCGATCACATTACTGGGTTCCCTGTTTATCTGGGTTCTCTCTCTGGTGATGGTTTTGACAGTCTATTCCCGGTTTTTCAAACTCTACATGGCAACCGCGATTGCGCCGATTCCGCTGGCCAGTTTCGCGGGCCAGCCCTCCAGCAATATCGGCATTGCGTTCCTGAAGAACTACGCCGCTATTTGTCTGGAGGGCTGTGTGATTGTTCTCTCCTGCGTAATTTTCTCCGCGTTCGCGTCCACCCCGCCTGCCGTCTATGACGACAGCGTGGCGGCGGCAACAATCGTCTGGAACTACGTTGGAGAACTCATCTTCAATATGCTGGTGCTGGTGGGGTGCATCAAAATGAGCGACCGGATTGTGCGGGAACTGATGGGCCTGTGACCTCAGAGCCACAGGCCGTCCGTGCTAATTGTGGTCTCACCGTTGGCCCGCGCCTGACGGACACGCGCAC
>CAJOMG010000093.1 GCA_905235595.1 uncultured Desulfovibrio sp.
TCATGTACACCTGTCAAGAAAATTACCAAAAACAAGCCTCTGTCAGCCATATCGCGTCATTGTGACCGGGCTTTATATGGTAACAAATATGTATTATTAAGTAACTTATTGATACTAGGGACGGTATGAGCAAAAAATATAACGTCTCCAGTAAAACAGCCCATTATTGAAAAGACTGCACAAACACATGTTAATATATTCCTCGTAGCTCTGGAAAACTGATCATGGCCGCGCAACTTACTTATTCCAACAGCACAGATATACTTTCAGAAGATGGCATCCTGAAGCTGCTTGCAAAACATTTCCCTGTAACACATCCTTCACTGCTTTTAGGCCGTGGTGACGACTGCGCCGTATTAAGTAACAAAACCCCCTTGGCCATAAGTAGTGACCTATTTCTTGAGGATGTGCACTTCCGCAAAACCTACTTTACACCGGAAGAAACAGGTTACAAAGCTTTGGCAGTCAATATCAGTGATCTTGCCGCCTGTGGCGCACGCCCCCTGGGCTTTTCGCTCTGCCTTGGGTTACCTGCTTCCATTGATGTCCCATGGTTGGAAAAATTTATAACCGGCATGGCAGAACTGGCAAAAAAATACAATATTATTCTGGCTGGAGGAGATCTCTCACAGTGTGAAAAACTCCATATCTGTATTACCGTGTGGGGCGAACCCGTTGTTCAAGGTGGCTTTCTTGTACGCGGTGGCAGCATGCCTGGAGACATACTCTTTGTTGTGGGACGACTGGGGCTGGCACGCGTAGGATTGCAAGTTCTGGAAGAAGCGGGACGTAACGCCTTAAACAACTGGCCAGATGCCTGTGCTGCTCATTTACGCCCAGAACCACAAATAGATGCAGGCATAATGTTGGCACGCGCAGGCTATAATGCCAGACCCCCTGCGCTGATGGACATTTCTGATGGCATTATGCGTGACTTACCGCGCTTGCTTGGCCTTTCCGGCGGGTTACGTGCTACTGGACAGACACAGGGAGGTGGGCTGGGTGCAGAAATTGTACTCGCGCGTGGGCAGTTGCATCCCGAAGTAATTCGTCATGCCCTGCAACAGGGTCTGGATCCTGTGCATGAAGCTCTCCTTGGTGGTGAAGATTATGCGCTGCTCGGCTCCTGCGCCCCCGATATGCTGCCGGCTCTCAATGCGGCCATTCCAGGTCTGACGAGTCTTGGTGTTGTTACCTCAGGGGGAAATATTCTCTGCAACAACGAGTTATTGGACAATCTCAACTCCGGTTTTGACCACTTTATGAGGCAGGCATGACATGCGCACACATATTGGCGTAGTGACATGGAACAGGCTTGCGCTGACGCGCTTGTGCCTGGAAAGCCTGCTGGCCAAAACGCCTCCTGGATATGGCTTAACTGTTGTGGACAATGCAAGTAACGACGGTACGCGTGAATACTTATTTACACTGGCCCAATCGCACCCTCACATGCGCATACGCTTCCTTGAACGGAACATGGGCGTGGCCGTGGCCTCAAACCTCTCATGGGATGACGCCGCTGATGCGGACTTTTTTGTCAAGCTGGATAACGATGTAGAAATTCTCGATCCTTATTGGCTTGATCGACTCACAGACTTAATGACGTCAAACCCGACTATTGGTCCGGCGGGCTATCAACTCTGCCCATGGCATAAAGGACACCCCCTCACTTTAGCCAATGGCAATACAGTGCTCGCCGTTCCCTGTTGCAATGGTGCATGCTGCTGCATTCCAGCAGCATTGCATGAAAAACTGGGTTTCTGGAATGAAGGATATGGCCGTTACGGGTATGAAGATCTTGAGTACAGCTGGCGTGCCCTCCGAGCAGGATACACCCCCATATATGCTATTGCGCCGGATGCTGTGCGCCACCATGGCGCAGAACCAGCTCGACTCGAACTAAAGCAGGAATACATCAAAAAAGCAAGCCGTACCGCTTCTCTTAGCGGCACAAAGGCCTATCTTCTGTATTTGCTACTTTTCGACAAAGGTATACTTCCTCTGAAAATGGAGCGCAAATATCTCCCCATAGAAGGCCTAAAGGGCATTTCCTTTGCCTTCAATCCCGCACATAAAGCTGTGCAGCGTCTTATGCTCAATCTCGTCAATACAGTAGACATTACAAGCGAGGGCGAGCTTTCACGCCTCGATCTGCATGCGTGGCGTGATCACAATAGTCATTTTGAGGAAACAGCATATAATGAGTAACAGCAGAGCAACAACACTACCGATAGCTACTGCCCTGCCGGTGAAGGAAATGACCTCCATATGCCGCCATGCTTGGGAACAAGGTCTGCTCTCCGGCTACAACGGCAATGCCAGTCTCCGTCTGAACGGTGAACCTGAATGTTGTTGCGTCACCCGTTCCGGGGCAGCTAAGGGCCTCCTAACTGCAAAGGACTGCTGCATTGTGGCTTTGGCTAACGGTCATGTGCTGCATGGTGGCCCACCCTCCACAGAAACAGCTATGCATTTGGCAGTATACCGTGCCTGCCCTAATTGTAAGGCCATTCTGCACACCCATCCACGCCATCTGTTAGCTTTAAGTTTGCATCTTGCCGACAGAATGGAGGATTTCCTTCGTCTGCCTCTTTTCGAGGCTGAAGTTTGGCGCCCCAAACTCGGTTTCACTACGGCACTACCACCGGGGTCAGAAACTCTAGCTCAAGCAGTGGCCTCAGCTGCAACCGAAAAGAACGCCGTTTGGATGACCGGGCATGGCCTTTGTGCCACAGGAAAAAGCCTTGCCGAGGCTTTATGTATCACTGAGGAATTAGAGCATCTGGCACAAATACAGTTATTGCAGATAACTCGAAACCACTATTAAGGTCATAATATCGTTCTAAAGCAGGACTACATATGGGCCTGTCAGCTTCGACTCAATTTTTTTGACTTCTATCAATGATTCTTTAGAGCACTTCCTTTCAGACTGTCCAAATATCAGAAAGTGTCACAATTTATTCTGTGTTTCTTGACTCGCCATATTGACCACGCCGCCGCATTGCGGCATACCCATTACACGGTATTTGGCGCGTCTTGCGCCCACAACGCCAGCTGAAGAAGGAGAGAGGGCCGTGCTGTTTAACACAAAAATAGAAACTCTGCCGCGCGAAGAGATAGAGTCGCTGCAACTGCGCCGTTTGCGTGATGTTTGCAACCGCGTATATGCTAACGTGCCCTTTTATCGCAAACGTTTTGACGAGGCTGGTATTTCCCCCGCCGACATCAAATCTCTTTCTGACATTAGACTGTTACCTTTCACAGAAAAACAAGATCTGCGCAATAATTATCCTTTTGGCCTACTTGCTGTGCCTCGCGATCAGATTGCCCGTTTACATGCTTCAAGTGGAACAACCGGCAAATCCGTAGTGCTGGGCTATACCAGACGTGACCTCGACAACTGGGCTGAACTTGTAGCCCGCAGCCTTGTAGCTGCCGGAGTGAACAGTACAGATATGGTGCATATTGCCTACGGGTATGGGCTGTTTACTGGTGGGCTGGGCCTGCACGACGGCGCAGAACGTTTAGGGGCAACTGTAGTACCTGCTTCTGGCGGCGCTACAAAACGACAGGCAATGCTGATGCGGGACTTTGCGGCCACGGTGCTGTGCTGCACCCCTTCCTACGCCCTGCATCTCTGGGAAGCTGGACAGGAAATAGGAGTAGATTTTCGCAACTTGCCGTTACGAGTTGGCATGTTTGGTGCTGAACCATGGTCGGAAGCCATGCGTCGCGACATGGAAGACAAAATGGGCATTTCGGCCATGAATATTTACGGTCTTTCGGAAATTATGGGACCAGGCGTGGCTATAGAATGTGCGGACTCCAAATGTGGTATGCACATATGGGAAGATATGGTGCTGCCTGAGATAATTGATCCTGTCTCTGGCGAACAATTACCCATCGGCGAAGTAGGTGAACTCGTGCTGACAACGTTAACCAAGGAAGGCGTTCCCTTACTGCGCTACCGAACGCGTGATCTGACCAGTTTGGACTATACTCCATGTCGCTGCGGTCGTACACATGTTCGCATTTCACGCCTCCAAGGGCGCAGCGACGATATGCTCATCATCCGCGGCGTCAATGTATTCCCGCAACAGATTGAGGGGCTAATCATGGAAACAAGCGGTCTCTCACCCAACTACCAGATTATAGTCAACAGAGAACGCAACCTTGATACCCTTGAAGTACGTGTTGAGATGGATGACAATCTTTTTGCAGACGAAATCCGCAAGCTGCAATCCCTGGAACGCAATCTACAGAAGTCTATCAAGGAATTTCTTGGTGTCACGGCCAAGGTTCGCCTCATGGAGCCACGTTCAATCCAGCGTTCAGAAGGGAAGGCGCAACGTATTGTGGATAATCGACCCAAGGAATAATTACCCAGGATGTATATTGACATCTAAACAGGGAACGATTATTTTTTTCTTTCATTGAGCGGGAGTAACTCAGTGGTAGAGTGCAACCTTGCCAAGGTTGAAGTCGCGGGTTCAAATCCCGTCTCCCGCTCCAGATGTTACCTCGGCGGCATAGCCAAGTGGTAAGGCAGAGGTCTGCAAAACCTCCATTCTCCAGTTCAAATCTGGATGCCGCCTCCAAAAAGCAATTATGGTTTGTGATAAGTAAATTCTGCGGGAGTAACTCAGTGGTAGAGTGCAACCTTGCCAAGGTTGAAGTCGCGGGTTCAAATCCCGTCTCCCGCTCCATTTTTGCGGGAATAACTCAGCGGTAGAGTGTCAGCTTCCCAAGCTGAAGGTCGCGGGTTCAAATCCCGTTTCCCGCTCCAAGAAAATCGAAGGGTTACAAGAAAATTCCTTGTAACCCTTTATCTTTCCCCGCACCATTCCCAACACGAATAACAAAAAAAGCACCACAGG
>CAJOMG010000094.1 GCA_905235595.1 uncultured Desulfovibrio sp.
GTTTCTCTTCGCCAATGCTCTGGAACGCTTTTTTGCCGAATACGCTAACCTCAACACCTATACTCGGCTGCTCCTCACCATGAGCGGCAGCGAGGAGAGCCATCAATGGCCACCGCGACTGGGCGAAAAACAGCTGATCTGACGACACGGCTCCTCTCCGAGCCGAAAACGTTCTCCCTGGGGCAGGCGCTACGCCTGCTCGGGTACCTGCATGCCCAAACGCCCGATGAATGGCACGCCTTCATCTGGGAGAACATCGTCATTCGCCCTTGGCTCTCGCTGGCCTTTCCCTCTACCGAAGTGATGTCCGTTGAAGAACAGGAGGATCGCCCGCGCTACACGTTCACAGCCACCAGTTTCGGCCTGTACAGCACCATGGGGCCGCTGCCCACCCTATACACCGAAGAACTGCTGGAAGAGGCACGCAACGACGAGAGCGTCTCGCGCGACTTTCTGGATATCCTCAACAACCACCTGACCCATTTGCGTTATATCGCCAATAGGCACAATAGGCTGGAATGCCACACGGTAGAAAACCGAAGGCACGAGATCGTGCACATCCAGTTCTGCCTCATGGGGCAGGCGCACCCGTCTCTGCGGGACACCGGGTTGCCCAGAGCCCGCCTGATGGAAATTTTTCACCGTCGTATCCGTTCCGCCGCGAAGCTGGAACTGTATCTTGGCTATGTTCTTGATCGCGGCGACGTGCGTGTGGAACAGTGCGTGGAACGTCGCGTACCCATTCCCGCCGATCAGCGTTGCCGCCTGGGACACAGTAATGCGTGCCTGGGCGTGGATGCCATGCTGGGACAATGCCTGCGTGACAGCACGGGCAAATTCCGCATCCACCTGGACAAGGTAGAATGCGGGGATATGCGCCATTTTCTGCCGGGACAGGCGGGCCACAAAGCCCTAGCAACGTATCTGCGCAGTTTCCTCGACGCCCCGCTGGACTACGAACTCGCCTTGCACCCGACCACGCAGAAACAGCCCCCCTGTCCCCTGGGCGTGGACAGCGCCATGGGTTTTTATCTGGGCACCCCGCAGACATGCCAGCCGGTGCGCGTCTTCTGGAATGGAGAACGATATGCCTGACAGCCATCCTACCGAACTTTTCCACTTCACCTCCTCGGCCCTGCCGACGGAAACATTTCATGTGACACACTTTTCCGGCACGGAGGGACTCAACGCCCTCTTCAGCTTCACCATTGCTCTTGTGAGCACAAATGCTTCTGTGGATCCGGCCAAGGTGCTGGACGCGCCAGCCAGCTTCATCATCCGCAGAGACAATGGAGAAGACGCCGTGTTCCAAGGCTACCCCGCACGTATGGAGCAGGGCGGAATGTTCAACGGCTACGCCTACTACAAGGTGGAGTTGCGCCCGGCCTTCTGGAAGCTCACCCAGGCCGTGCAAAGCGCCATTTTTCTCAACAAGAACATACAGGAAGTCGCCAACGAGCTGCTCAACAGTCAGCAATTTTTCAGCATTTCCCACGAATTTCGCCTCACTCGTTCCGACTATCCCTCGCCAGAATTCGCCATGCAGTACGGCGAAAGCGTCTATGACTACATCCTGTGGAGAATGGAGGAACAGGGAGCGTATTTCTATTTTGCCCCTGACGGGGATAAGATCATTTTTGCAGATGCGCCGCAGTCGCATGATACGGCCCCTATCACGGTGCATTACTCTCCTGCTTCAGGGCTGGAAGGAGACAAAAGGGAGGAAGTGCTCACCACTTTTATCCTGGCACAGAGTCCCCTTCCACGCCGTGTGGTGGTGCGCAGCTTTGACTGGAAAAATCCCAACATGGCCGTTACGGGCGAGGCAGAAGTTTCCGCAACCGGCATGGGAGATGTATATCTGACAAATGAGAATGTGGAGAGCAATGCCGAAGCCTCACGCATTGCCAAAATTCGCTCCGAAGAGCTCATTTGCCGCAGCCGCGTGTTCACGGGCGTGGGCTCTGTACCAGTGTTGCGCCCTGGTATCGTTTTTACCTTGCAGAGCCACTACAATACTGTCTTCAACCGCGACTACATGGTCACGGAAATCACCCACGAGGGTGCGCAGGAAACCTTTTTGTCCATGGGCCTGGGCATCTCTCTGCGCGAGGCCAGGGAACACCTTTTCTACCGCAATTCGTTTGCCTGCATAGAATCCGACGTGCCTTACCGCCCGGCACGCACGGCCCCACGTGCCACCATCCCCGGCGTCATCCGCGCCTTTGTAGATGGCGGTGGCTCCGGTGCACGGGCCGAAATGGATGAATACGGGCGCTATAAGTTGGTTTTTCCCTTTGACATTTCCGGGCGCAAGGGTGGCAATGCCTCGTGCTGGATACGCATGGCCCAGCCGCAGGTCGGCAAAGACAGCGGCATGAGCTTTCCGCTACTGCCCGGCGCTGAGGTGACGGTGGCCTTTCTGGGCGGCAACCCGGACCGCCCGGTCATCACCGGAGCCCTACCCAACGGCGAAACGGGAGCGCTCACTGGCCAGGGAAACGCCAATTTTTCCGGCATCCGCACGCCCGGTGGCAACCAGATCACCCTCAACGACACAAACAACAAGCAGGGCATCTCCCTGCTTTCCGCCTCCGGCCTAGGCATGAGCTCTACCGATGAGGCCGGTTCCAATACGTCTTCTCTTACTGCCGATGACATCATCAGCACTAGCGGTTCTACCTCCCTCGAATGGGCAAACCTCTGCAAAACGTTCTACACCGGCTACAAATCCATGACTGCGGCCGCTAAAAACAAGCCGGCAACAGTGCTGTGGGGCACGCTCATCGGCGGAGTGCTGGGATCGGCGGCCAAAGGTCTTGACACTCTTTCCGCCACCGCCGCCAAGAAAGGTGACCAGGCCCTTGCCAACGGTCTCAGCTGGGGCGCAAGCGGCACTAAGTTGGCCATGCAGACTGCCACCTTGCTCTGCGACATTGTCGGCGCGGTGCAAAAAGGACACGCCGATTACAGCGTGGGCATCACGGCCGCCCCCAACGCGGCCAGCACCTTGGTGCAGGTGAAGCCGCAGACAAGCCACCTTGTCGCGCAGATTGTTTCCTGGATTGTCCTGCGTGCCGCAAGCGTCGCCGCAGACGAGGCAAATGTCATACGCACTAAAGACGAGGCCAATGTCGCCTACGATGCAGCCTCAGACAAGAACAAAAAAGTCAAAGATGCACTGTCGGACGCACAGAAGGAGTATGATGACGCCAAAGCTGCCTATGAAAAGAGTGACAAGGGAACCGAGGCAACAAAGACATATAAGGAGGCAGAGAAGAAATACGAAGCCATCCAAGAGGCCTACGCTGGCGTGAAGAATCAAAGTGAAACAACGGTCGAGGAGGCCTGGAGCTACGCCAAACAGGAAGCGGTGCGTTCCGGTATTGTCAACGAGGTGGCGAATCTTCTGCCTGACATCACGGCCTTTGTGGCCATGCTGATCGGCAGGGCAAGAAAGGATGACCTGGGCGGCGTTTCCGTCAACTCCGTAACCAGCAATATCAACATGAGAGCCGGCCGTACCATATCCGCGCATTCCACCCACGGCATTTTCCTCAATGCCACGGAGAATGCCGATGATAGCAATTGGGGCATTGATGCAACGAATCTGGCCACACAAGGATATAGAATAAATGATGAAAAGACCGAAAATACGCCTTTTGTTGCTATAAATACAAAGCACGCCTATACCTACGCCGAAAATATTGACACAAAAGCGCAGAATACGGCCACCCATCTTGCCACGGTTCATGATATTGCCACGCCAAACAAAGAAAACGGGGTCCAGGTTCAGGACGGCCTTGCGAAGTTGTATGCTGAAAAAAGCGGCTCTGTGCAATTAGGTTTTTCCAATGACGAAAGCCTGCCCTTGCTGTGCCTGACTAAAGAAGCCATCACCCTGACCGCCAAGGATGCGATGGAGGGACTCTTTATCAAAGACAAGGAAATCTCCCTCAAGACTGCCGCGGACTGCCAGATCGGCATGGCAAAGGATTCCGTCAACATCAAGAGTCCCAAAAAAGTCAGCGTCAGCGGTTCGGATATTGAACTCGCCGTAACGGGTTCCGTCAAGGCCGGAGACTTTACGTTCAAGGGATCCAAGATGAGCTGCGCGAACATAATGGAACTGGGCGGGGAAATCAAGATTGTGGGATCTGTGGAGCCCGGTGCCCAATCAATCAGTCTCCAGAGCGCGCTTGCGGACATCAACACTGCCATCACTGATCAGAATGGCACCATGACGACGTTGAAAACAGCGGCTGAAACCGCCAAGACAAAAGCCGAAGCCGCCGCTGAGACGGCCTGTAAGGCTGCCGCCGCTGCGGCGGACACTGCTGTAGCTGTCAATGAAGCCATAGAGAAGGTTAAATAGGCGTTCCTCGTACAAGCAACAATACCCAGTCAAAGCGGAATATGCTCATGAATACGGATGACATCCCCGAACTCCTCAGCTTCACCTTCCAACCAGTTGACTGGTTGGGCAAACTGCACCAGTCTTTCACACTGGGGCTGGGCTTTGACCTGCTCACAGGTCGGGCACTTCCTCAGGATGCTGCCTGGGGTGCGGCCATGAAGGCGTTGGAGGGCGGCTGCTGCATTGACTCCGGCCTGCCCAAGAAAGAAGCCGAATGGCTGCTGGCGGGTAAGGCTTGTGCACCTGGTGAAGACAAGGTCACAAGTCTGGTGGTAGATATGCGCGTGGGCACCACTTCCCGCCGCCTGCTTGTGGAGCGGGAGCAGCCCTTTGCCGCCCTGCCGCTGACCTGGGAAAACACCTGGGGCACGGAGCAGGAGAACCCGCAGGGCCTACCGCCCACCCAGGT
>CAJOMG010000095.1 GCA_905235595.1 uncultured Desulfovibrio sp.
GCACCCTGGGTTCCTGCTTTCTCCTGCTCTCGCTGTTCCCCTTTTTCTTCGCCCTGCGCTTCTTCATGGCTGCCGTGTTCTTCATCTTCGCCTCCCGTGGTTGTGCCCCGCGTCACATCATGCAGGGGCCTGTATTTCCTGCACTATGCCGGGTTGGCAACGTCAGGGCAAGGGGGTGCTTTCCTCCTTGTGCTCTCTATGGGAGCGTTGCATAATGACTATCTGCAAGACACTGTAGCACAGTTTCAACCTGAATAGTGTCAACATGGGCACAGGTCGGGTGGGAAAAGGACGTGTACCAGCTGTTGCAGTATTGGTTCAGTAGCAAACAAGGATGCTATGGTCATGCCAGAACTGCCCGAAGTGGAAACAGTGGTTCGTACGCTGAGGCCGCATGTGCAATACCAGACCGTTACTGGCGCTGTCCTGCTGAGGGCTTCCAGCCTGCATGCCTTAAGCATGCCTGTAGGGCGCCTTGCCGGGTTTTGCATTACAGATGTACAACGTCGCGGCAAGCTTATAGTATTTGCGCTTGACGGCACTCATGCCAAGGATACGGCCTTGCGTGCCGAGCATGCAATGCGGCTGGTGGTGCATCTGCGTATGACTGGCCGCCTCATGACATGGCCTGCTGATGCCGCGCCTCATGCGTACACGCGCTGTGTGTTTGACCTTGCCGGGCCGAAGGGAGCAAGCCGCCTCTTTTTTGATGATGTCCGCGCTTTCGGGCAGGTGCTGCTGTGCCCGGAGGCTGTGCTGCCACAGTGGAAATACTGGCGCAGCCTTGGGCCAGAGCCTTTGAAAATGACTGCAGCAGATTTTGCCGGGCGCCTTGTTGGCAGGCAATCAACCTTGAAGGCCGTGCTGCTGGATCAGAAGACTATTGCCGGCGTGGGCAACATTTATGCGGACGAATGCCTTTTTGCCGCCCGGTTGCATCCGCTGCGTACGGCATCTTCCCTTAGCGCGGCAGAGAGTGCGCGTTTGCTCCGCTGTCTCAAGGATGTGCTGCGGCGTTCCATCGCGCAGTGCGGCAGCTCTATACGCGATTACCGCGATGCCGATGGCAATGTGGGAGCCTTCCAGAACAGTTTTGCCGTATATGGCCGCAGCGGGCAGCCATGCCGTCATTGCGGGAACCTCTTGCAAAGGCTTTGTGTGGCAGGCCGTACTACGGTGTGCTGCCCTTGCTGCCAGAAATAGTGGGATATTTTTACAGATCGCGGAAATCTGGTGCGCTATTCGTGCCCTGTCGCAGTGTGATGACGGCGATTTCCGCAGGTATTCCCAGGCGAACGGGAAAACCTGACCATAATCCGACACCGTTGGAAACATAGAGCGGCATGTCTGCAACCGTGTACCAACCCCGCACATAACCGCCGTTGGCTCTGGCCACTATTCTATCCATGCCAAAGCATTGCCCGCCGTGGGTATGGCCTGAGAGCAGCATGTCTGCCCCTGCTGCGGCAAGCGCTGCGGCCCGCGTGGGCCGGTGGTCCAGCACAATGCGTATGGCCCCTTCCCTGTGGCCCGGCACTGCACTCAGCACTTGAGAAAGGCTGGTGGCCGGCCCGGGGGCCATGGGGTCGTCCAAGCCAACCACGGACAGCGGCGTGCCCTTGTGCCTGAGGACAACACCGGCATAGTGCAGCATTTGGATGCCAACCTCTGCGTACAGCTGCATCCAGCCCGTATAATCACTGTAGTATTCATGATTGCCCGTGCAGGCCAGCACACCGTGCCGCGCCTGAAAGTCGGCAAATGCACGCGCTGCTTCAATGCGTGTGCCACCGCGGGCAACCTGGTAGTTCCAGCGGCCGTCTGTGAGATCACCCGTAAGGCAGATGAGATCAGGGTGCACGCTATTGGCGAGATGCACTGTCTGCTGAACCCAGTCGATACTGGTCAGGGGACCGATGTGGACATCGGTGATATGTACCAGGCAAAAGCCGTCCAGAGCAGCAGGAAGGAGTGGCAGCCTGGCTTCCATGCGGTGCAGTTGCGGCAGCGCCGTTCCCTGGGCAATGCCTATGGCGGATGTGCCCAGGCACATCACCGGAGCGGCAAGCGTCACGCCGAGAGAGGCAGTACCTCCGCACAAAAAGGCCCTTCTTGACTGGGCAATAACGCGCGTTTTCTGCCCGGCGTGCCGCTGTGCTGCCCGTATTGCCCAACGTATGCAATGCAGGGCGTCATTGGCCAGCAGCAGCAAAAAAAACAGAATCATGGCTGTAAAAAGGCATAGTTGCGTCATAAGCAGCCAGGCGGGCATGTCAGGGCCGGACAGATTGCGGAATACAAGAGAATCTATGGTATAAACCTGGGAGACAACAAGCAGGGCGGCACTGCCAGCAAGCCGCGTCCATAAGGGCCAGGCACGCTGGCACAGCAGGCGCAGCGAAAGATATACCGGAGGAACGAGAATTGCGATAAAAAATGCCTTGAGCATGGCATATCCCTTTACGATCTTCTCTCTTGTCAGCAATGCAAATGGCGCTTAGCATACCCGCCAGGAAAAAGAAAGGATGCACGCATGGACTGGTCGCGTAAACAGTGTTTTATTCTGGATATGGATGGAACTGTGTATCTTGGCAATATTCCCATTGCCGGGGCCGTGAGCTTTATACAGCGGCACTGGGAAGACCTTGATTTCCATTTTTTAAGCAACAATACGTCAAAGTCGCCCTGCACCTATGTGGATAAGCTCAACGGCATGGGCATTCCCGCACGGGAAGACCTGCTGCTTTCACCGGTGACGCCGCTGGTGGATTTTTTGCGCGCACATGCCATTGTGCGCGTTTATCCCGTAGGCAATGCTGATTTTCAGGCCGACTTGCACAAGCGCATGCCGGAGCTGCTTTTTACCGAGGAAGGTGCCCAGGCGGTCGTGCTTGCCTATGATACGGAACTTACCTATCAAAAACTGGCACGTTCGGCTTTGCTGTTGCAAAAACCGGAAGTGCTTTTTCTCGCCACGCATCCAGACCTGGTCTGTCCCTCACCGGAAGGGCCCCTGCCTGATGTGGGCAGCTTTATCCGACTCTATGCCACGGCAACGGGCCGTACGCCGCAGTTTATCTTTGGCAAGCCCGATCCTGCAGTTCTCGCTCCCTTGCTGTCACGCTATGCAAAGGAGGCCATGGTCATGGTGGGAGACCGTCTGAGTACGGATATGAAACTGGCACGCAATGCGGGTATTGATTCCATTCTTGTACTCAGCGGTGAGGCCACACGGGAAGATCTTGCAAAAGAAGAGCAGCAGCCCACTGTGGTACTGAACAACTTGGGCGAGGCAGAGCAGTATTATGCGTGACTGCTAAAGGGGCAACGCCTTAAGGTGGCGTTGCGGCACAATATCCCGCACAATCTGGGTGGCATTCAGCATGTCCATGCCCTTGCTGCGGACGGCGTTAAGATGCTTTTCCAGCGTGGCGATGTTGTCGCGCATGTGTACGTTGAAAATGGCCTCCCCGGCATACTCCTGCCGGAACTGTGTCAGCAGACGACGTATTTCTGACTGTTCCAGCTCTTTTACGATTTTCAGGCAGTTCCGGTAATAATTGGCAGCCAGCAGCAGAGTATCCACATAGCCCTGCATGTCCTGGCGTACTTCGTGCGCCATGGTGGCCGCCTGTGATTTTTCGGCCTTTGAGCTTGCCTTGGCCTCAAGCTGCATGAAGTTTTGCAGTGCTTTTTGCGCAGTGACATAGCGGTAGGCAAAGGCGCGAATGGTTTCTGCCTGATAGAGGAGAGAGCGGGCAATCTGTTCAAGAGCGCTTGTGCGCTGCCTGTCCTGGGCATTCTGGTGGTCCTGCAGGATAGAGCGCAGCTGTGCGAGATTGGCCTGCATTTGTGCTGTAGATGCTGTGGCGGCAATGGCATCCAGTGCTTCCAGAGGGGGAATATCCTTTTGCAGGTGCAGGGGACCTTCTGCCTTGCGCGAGGTGCCTTGTTGCTTTTGCGGGTGCCGGTTTTCATCCTTAAGGGTTTGCAGGCGCTGGGCATTGGGAATATTCAGGCCTGCCAGCACGAGGCGCAGGCCCAAATCCGCAGGGCGGCTCGGCCCCTGCGTTGTGTACAGGGGCACTTCGTCCCGCCAGCCAGGTCGCACGGTATCGGCCGTGCTGCGATAACTGCCCCCTTTGCAGAGCGTGCCGCCTGCAGCGCCGTGCAGCCTGTGGTATACGGCTCCGGTATCGCTCATATCGGCAATGGACAGGCGGAAGAAGCCGTCTACCATTTCGCGCACATTGCCCACGGTGTCGTACAGCCCAAGAGGGTTGGGGTTGCGCGAACCAAGAGGCAGCGGTGCGTGCAGCGTCTCCTGCCCGGTAAAGACACCGTAATCCTTGAGCTCCTTGCCGTTCAGGGGAAAAATGTCAGTATTGTCCCGTTCTTCCTCAGGTACGCGTGAGCCGCCGCGGGCTGCAAATTCCCATTCTTCTTCGGTGGGAAGGCGCAGAAAGCCAATATTGTTTGTACCTTCAAAATGGGGAAGTGCCGTGGCATGATTTGCAACAAGCCAGGCATTGTATTTCTGCAAAAATTCCTGTGCATCAAACCAGGAAATCCCTCCTTTGGGCATATTGAACCCTTTGCCGAATTTGGGACACAAGGAGGCCGTCTCTGTGCCATGGGCATCCACAGCCTGCAGGACAGCCTCCCATTGGGCCTGGCTGATTTCGTATTTGCCAATGAAGTAGTATGTATATCCATCTCCCCCACCTGCCGGAGTGAGGCGGGAACGCCATGCCTCGGGCACATCCCTGGCAGTGAAGGGGGCGGCAATGTACCCTTTGAAGCTGCCCTCATAGAGCTGCGGTCAGACCGGCTGTGTTGCTGATGCCCATGGTGAAGTTGCGGTCACGCAGCAGGCCTCCGGAGGGCACGCCTACTGGGCACATGGCCAGGCCAAGGCCACAGGGCATGGGCAGAATGATATCATCTTGTGCTGGTTTGGGGTTCCATGCCTGCTCCGAATTTGTGACCACATCGGCCGCAGATTTGAAGGCACCCAAGGCCGGTGCAGGGAAAATGGCCAGTGTTCCCATGAGGCACAGCAACGTCAGAAGAATATGTGATAACGGCATGGCTACACCTCACGGATGACCATGGATGGCTCAACAGCAGCAGCGGCAAATGCCGCTCTGGCTGAAGCAAGCAGGGAAAGCAGCAGCACAATGCCGGCAGCCCAGGCTGCATCCCCCAGGGTGAGCTTGCATGTCAGAGGGGCAGCCTGTCCGGCAAAGGCCTGGGCGATAGCCCGGCTGACAGCGGCATACAGACCACCGGCAAGGATCAGCCCCGCTGTGGCAGTCAGCACAGCTTGAGTGACAGGATAGAGCAAGAGCGCTGCATGCGGAAACCCCAGCAGGCGCAGTATGCCCAGCATGCGTTGCTTGCGGCGTACGGCGCCCTGTACAGAGCTCAGGGTAAAGGCCACAAAGCCAGTGCCTACGGCCAGGGAAATAATCAGGATAACCTGATTGATGGCAGTTTCCAGCAGCCGGATGCCGGCGATTTCCCGCGCCCTGGTGCGCACTTCAATGCCCTGTTTTTGCAGCCCTTCTGCCAGTGTTTCTACGGCATCAAGATTAACGGCATACAGGCGGAAGGCGGCATATGCCCTTTGCCCCTCCTGGGGACGTCCGTGGAAACCCCTGGAGGGTACCGCAATATAGTCGCGGTAGTTTTCCACATCCTCCAGCACACCCTGTGAAAGAAAGCCCATACGTCTGTCAGCCACTTCCGGGGGCAGGACAGCCGCTACCCTGAAGCGCAACGTGGTGGATTCCAGCTTGCCCTCCGGGGTGCGGCGTCCAAGACGGGCTGTGGCAATCTCACCTTTGGCAAGACCCAGCGCCTTGGCGGCTGGCGTGGAAAGGATGATTTCCGGTTCTTCCCCATCCTGTGGCACGGGCAGGCCATAGTGCTCGAGCACCGGCTCTCCAGGGGCACAGGGTTCCATGGCAACGGTGACCGTGCCACCATTCCTGCTGTTTTGCAGTGTCATATCGGCAGCGGTTTCGCGTGTGCGGCCAATGGCAAAACGGGCACCGGGCATTTGCCCCAGTTGGGTGATGAACTCGCGGGAATAGCGGCCCGTATCGCTCTTGGGGGTAATGATGAGTACGGCAGGATCTTCCAGAAGGCGTTCTCGCATGCCGGAGACAATGCCGTTTTTGAGCCCCTGCAGCACGAGCAGGGGGGTCAGCATGCTGGCGAGAGCCAGCACGGCGCAGAGGGAAAGAGTGCGCTCGTGCCGCCAGTCCCGCGTGGCAAGGCCGATGGCTAGTTGGAGTCTACGCAGCATGAACAGTATTCCTCACCGTCGGGAGAAAAATGCGTGCTGTTGTCCAGCACTGCGGTGACGCCGTTTTCGCCTGTTTCCAGTACAAAGGTGATTTCTTCAAGGCCGCCCTGACGCGCCCAGTCTGCATTGTGAGTGACAAGAATGAGCGTGCCACCCTGGGCGTCCACTGCCTGCAGAAATGCCTCCATTACGCGCGCGGCATGGTAGGGGTCAAGTGCTGCCGTAGGTTCGTCCGCCAGAATGATTTGCGGGTGCGGCGTGAGTGCCCGTACGATGGCCGCACGTTGCCGTTCCCCTACAGAAAGGGTGGAAGGCATGGCCTGCAGCAAATGCCCTATGCCCAGACGGTTGGCCAGAGCAT
>CAJOMG010000096.1 GCA_905235595.1 uncultured Desulfovibrio sp.
GGTCAGGCCCAGAATGGAAGCATTGAGGTACACATTTTCCCGCCCGGTAAATTCCGGGTTGAAGCCGCTGCCCAGTTCCAGCAGGGCGGCCACGCGGCCCCGCACGTCCACGCTGCCGGCAGAAGGGGCGAGGGTGCCGGTGATGATCTGCAGAAGCGTACTCTTGCCAGCGCCGTTGCGGCCGATGATGCCCACGCATTCTCCCTGCCCTACTGTGAAGGAAATGTCACGCAACGCCCAGTAGGGTTCGTAAAAACAGCGCTTGCCCCGCCAGAGCATTTGCCACAGACGGTGCGCCGGTTTGGCATACATTTCGAAGTATTTGCAAACGCCGTCAACGCGGATGACGGCTTCGGCGTCAGAGCACATCGGCAAATCCCTTTTTCATCTGCACCAACCTTGTCAGACTATAGTATCATTGTAATATTGCCAATAGGGGAACAAAATGCCAAACAGACGGGATTCTACCACGACGTTTTTCAGCCTTTCTAAGAATTCCTGCGTGTTCTAATTTGTTGAGAATCTGCGTAGCCCCTTGTTGGGAGAGATTGATGTCAGTTTCTTGCAACATATCAGGAATGGTAAAAATGGGCTTTGAAAAAAAGTAGTCGAGAATTTGTATGGAATAGGTCGATCCTGTTATTTTGCGAAAAATATCTTTTGAAGATTCGTACAGGACATTCATTTTTTTCAAGATAATAATATTGGCATTACTTCTTGAAATAACTACATTGAGAAAGAACTGAATCCAGGTATTCCAATCATTATTATGGGATATTTTTTGTAAGGCATCATAATATTCTCTTCTATGTTCTTGAAGATACGCACTTACATAAAAACATGGTATGGATAATACAGATTTTTCAAAAAGAAATAGCGTAATGAGAAGACGTCCAAGTCTGCCGTTTCCATCAAGAAAGGGATGTATCATTTCAAACTGGGCATGCATGATCCCAACCTGTATGATTGGATTGAGATCCTCCCTTGCCATGAACTCCATCCAGTTTTCAAGAAGCGCCGGCACATGCACAGCTTCTGGTGGAATATACAAGGCGTCTTCCACCGGTGTCCTTGGTCTGCCAATATGTACCTGTCCCTGGCGATACTGACCTGGATTTCTGTTGTCTCCCCGTGTTCCTTGCAGAAGAAAAGCGTGCAGCGTCTTGATAAGAGACAAAGAGAGATGACGTCCGTCCTTGAGTGCAGCAATGCCACTCAGCATGGTTTCGTGATAATTGAGAACTTCACGCACATCATCTTTGCGTTGTGCAGGAACCACTATACCAGCTTTCTCTCCAAGAATCTCTTCAAAAGTAGTTACTGTGCCTTCAATCTCATTGGCATGCTGCGCCTCTTTTAATAACCAGGTCAGCCAGAACATGTCTGGCTTTGCAGAAGCCTCCATCATACCATCCAGCCTGGATAATACTGAGCTCCAAACCGAAGCTGTTACAAAAAGCTAGCGGTCCACGTAAAGGCAGCATTGGCGGAAGAAAAGGTTGCATAGTATGTTTTGTTGTAACTAAAAAGCTGATTCAGTTGTATAAACGTTTATAATTCCAACTGGAGTTGTATCAAATTTCTAAAAGTGAGCCTTTTACTATTTCCATACAACACGTTGGAGAGTAACTTTCCTGCTAAAGTACAGGACGGCCCTAGAGCACATCGGCAAATCCCTTTTTCATCTTGCAGAAGCAGGCAGCACCCAGCTGAAAAATGAAGAACGCCAGAAGCCAGAGCCCCAGGCAGAGCAAGTAGTCGGGCTGTTGGCCGTAGAGCAGCAGCTTGCGCGTCTCTTCTACCATGGGCGTGAGAGGGTTGAGCGTAAGGAGCCAGCGCAGGTTCTCCGGCACCAGGGAGACTGGGTAGAAGATGGGCGTCATGAAAAAGAGAATCTGTGTGACCACGCCCACAAGTTGGGGAATGTCACGCAGGTACACGCCAAAGGCAGCCACGGCATAACTGATGCCCGCAGTGAAGAGCAGGAGCGGCAGCAGGGTGAGGGGCAGAAGCAGCATGGTCCACGAGAAGGTTTGCAAAAAAATGGCAATGCCCACAAAGAGCAGGCAGAGCCAGGCCAGGCCGAAAATAAAGGTGGTGGCCACGGTGCACAGGGGTAGCAGCTCCAAGGGAAAGACGACTTTTTTGACGAAACTGGGGTTCTGCACAATAAGGGCGCCACAGGTATTGACACTTTCGGCAAAGAGGTTGAACAGCATGAGCCCGCAAAACATGATCAGGGGAAAGGCCGCCCGGTTCTGGTCCAGGGTGTCGATGCCCCAGCGTGCCTTAAAGATGATGCCAAACACAAAGGTGTACACGGCGAGCATGAGCAGGGGGTGGGCAAAGCTCCAGATGAGCCCCAGTACAGAGCCGCGATAGCGCATCTCAATGTTGCGGATGACCATCTGGGCAAAGAGGCTGCGGTGTTTGGCAAGAAGGCGGGGTATAGTAAGTACGGTATACATGTCAGGGAATTTCTATAAACTGGGGGTAGCCATTGCACTGACAAATGGCGCTGTACAGCTCCAGTTTGTAGGGTATGTTATTGTCACGGAGAAAACCATAGTATGCCCCATGCGCCTCGTCAATGGGGGCCTGATGGCGCACGGCCACATCGTCGATGACGCCCAGTCGTCCCCCTCTGCGGCGTACACGCTCGGAAAACAAAAAATCCAGGCCGTAGCCGCTGACGTTTTGGCCAAACAGATCGGCGCAGGCACGCAAGGCCTCGCGGGTGAAGCCTGGCATCATGATCTCCACACCCGTAACACATCGCGTGCCGTGATTTTTTTTGCGGTACAAATCCAGCCATGAGCCGTAGGAACCGGAACACAGGGTCCCCTGAAAAAGGTCCAGTCCGTCTCTTGCTGCAATAGCAAAAAGACGGTCAATGCTGCATGGTTCGAAAAAGAGGTCGTCGTCCAGAAAGAGCACCTGGTCATAGCGAAGGAGCAGGTCAGGATAGTAGGTCAGTACATGATGGATACCCGTGGCCTTGGTGCCGGTCTGCAGCATGTGGATTTCACCCGGCTGGTGCTCAAGGGCAGCAGGAGCATTGTACCAGTTGCACATGAGGTCCCAGCTGCGGTGTGGTTCTGGATGGAGCTGGGCCTGAGCAGCAAAGCGGGGGCCTGCCTGCACCCAGACGAGCCGGCGGCGGCTTGTGGGCTGCTGGCGCAGGATGTGGGCTGCAATGGCCTGTTGCATGGCCTGCTGCCGTTGTGCCAATGCCGTCAGATGGTCCTCCAGGCAGGGTGAAAGGGATAACTCCCGACCTTCTGTGAGAGCGATCAGCGCATCCACCATGCTATGGTATTGCGTATGTGCTTGCAGAAAGAGCGTAGCGTCCAGAAATGGAGCAGGGTCCAGAGGTCTGTATGGGGCGTGGCGTGCAAAGTGGTCCAGCGCACTGGGGTAGGCGGCGGTTTCGGGGTGCTGCCAGCAGTACCATCGGGTATAGAAGAATGGGGAAGGGTGCAGCCCTGCTGCTTGGCCATATTCCCTGAAATGCTGGTAGGCCTGCGCAGGTGAGGAGAACACCATACCCGCCTGTTGTGCATAGAAGGGCAGGTCTATAAAGTCTGCCGGAATGGTTGGGCTGTGCGTCAGGAAGGGGCAGAGGGCCCACAGGTCCAGAGGCCTGCTGGCCTGGGTTACGACCGCCTTGAGCAGGGCATAGGGCCACGCCATGCCAGGGCGCAGAGCCCCCTGAGGGGTGAAGAAGCAACGTTGGGTCAAGCGACGCAGGGTGATGTTTGTCTTGGCCCAGCGCAACATGTGTCGTAAATGCCCTGTAATCTCCCCCATGTCAGCGTTGCCTTACAGCGTATGTGCGGCCTGAAGAGTGAAGCTGCGGGCCGTATAGCCATTGCGTGTGGCAACGAGGGCCGGCAGGCGTTCCATGGCGTGGGCCAGGGTGCCCCCTATGCCAATGGGCTCGGGTGCGAATTCTTCCAATTGCAGGTCGCAGGTGAAGAGCTGACGCAGGGCTTGGGGGCGGTACCAGAACATGGTGCCGACAGAGAAGAATAGATCTTCGCGGCGCAGTTCTTCAGTATATCCCATGCGGTGTAACATATCGCAGATCATGGCGTATTCTTTTTCCGATCCGTACAAGGGAACTCCCACATCAGTCATGACATTGCGTACACCATGATGAATTGCCGGAAAAAGGCAGCCCAGCGTGGCATCCTGTTCAAAACAGCTGATGATCTCCCGTGCGCTGTCTGCCAGAATCAGATTGTCAAAGAGATAGGTGCGCCAGGCTGCGCCAAAACCCATATGTCCTGATTCTTTGCTGTGGATATGGCAGAACACATCATACTTTTCTTGATAGGGCTGCATACCGAGTACCCAGGGGGCCACGTCCCGGCCACGGTTGGGCACAGTCAGTACGTGTACCTGCTGCACCTGAGGAAGCGTGGCAGCGCTGAAGATCTGTTGTGCCGTGGAAGCGAAGTTTGCATCACAGATGGTGACGAAAAGGTCAAAGGGCGTCGGGAAGTCCTGCAAATAGCGGAGGATTTCATACGTCACTTCGGTAAAAAAAAGATGCGCATGAATACCGATTTTCAGACCGCCGTGTATGGGGGCATGTCGCACGAGCACATTGCGGGGATTGTCAAATCCCGTGGCTGCAAAGACTGTAGGATACAGTAGACCGCATTCAAGTTTTTTTGCTAATGAATCAGATTTTTTTCTATAGACAGGATCAGGGAAGATAATATTTTTAAAAACGTCTGTATTGTTGTACATGGTGTCATTGAGCAAGGAATGAAATACATCCATACCCGCATCGGCTTCGCAGTGACCTATGTACGGTGCGTACTCCCCGAGGGTTGCGCAGAAACTTTCGGCATATTCAAGACACACATTGTGCGCTGTTGCAATATCTTTCTGCATGGAGATGTTGTCAGGAAGTGACTCCAGAATAGGCCTGCCTTCGGCATCAAAATCGGTTACAGTACCAGAATATGGTGAGAAAAGTTCTTCCAGAACAATATGATAGGGATCATAGAAGATAACACCACCTTCGGGTTTCATAAATAACAGCGTCTTTGTCCGTAATGTTTTGTCAAGTTGCTTGTTGACAGGCTCTTCCCAAAAATAGATTTTGTCCACGGGCTTGCCTGTAGCAGTAGTAAGCGCTTTGCCCACGCTGCCGGAATATCCCATATCAAAGACCAAATGGTGTTCTTCTGCAAGGTTGAAAACGGCAGCATAGTATGCATGTGCTCTTTTTCGTTTCTCGCGTATGCACTGGGCAATATCATCGGCAAAGCGTTGGAGTATTTCCAGACATTCTTCCTTATGCGTCACAAAGGGCAGATCTGCCTCTTCCTGTGTAATGTCCTTAAGCATGTGTGTCAGTAGTTCTTCGCCTCCAAACCATGCCTGCAAAAAATCGCGGAGCGTGTAAGCATCCACACCGTCTGGTGTTTGTTCTAGCGTGGCCGCATACTGCAAAAAATTGTCGTGCAGGAAGGTAAAGTAGGCACGACGCCCGGCATAGAAATAGGTGCCGGGTATGCCGCTGCCCAGATGACGGCGCACAATGTCGTAAATCTGGTGAGGCAGCCAGCCGTCACGCGAGGCAAAATAGATCTTTTTATAGTTGTTTTGTATTTCTTTGTTGGTGGTCAGAAAGAGCCCCAGAGCTGTTACAATGGGGGCGAGCACCAGTTCTGCGAAATGGCGCATAGTGCGTATCTCACCAATATGGTCGGGTGCCTCTGCCGTGTGGCCGTAGAGCCTGTTCAGCCCGTGTCCTAAAAATACACTCCACAGGGGGTTACGGCGCAGGGCCTTGGTGCACAGTACATCCCGTACTTGACCATTGGGAAAAGCAAGCTCCCTGATGGAGGGCAACCAGAGCGCACAGACATGCTTGTGTATGGCCTGCACATAGTCGGACTGGTAGTTGTCGCCTATGTGCAGCAGGGCAAAGGGTGCAATGCCCTCCTGTTCAAGTACCT
>CAJOMG010000097.1:0-4620 GCA_905235595.1 uncultured Desulfovibrio sp.
TTGCACTCCACTCCATTATGGAGAAGGTCGCCGATGCGATGGTCCAGGAGGGCTGTCCCTTCAGCGGAGTCCTCTACGGAGGACTTATGAAGACCCCCGACGGAGTCAAGGTCATCGAGTTCAACTGCCGCTTCGGGGATCCCGAGACGGAGGTTGTCCTCCCTCGCCTTCGCTCCGACATCTATACCATCTTCGAAAGCATCGCCCTGGGTCGGGATCCGGGTCCCATCGAGTGGGACGAGAACCCTGTCATGGGATTCGTGCTGGCATCGAAGGGCTATCCCGGCTCATACCCCAAGGGCTTGGCCATTTACGGCATTGACACGGCCGACGCCCTGCCCGGCGTCAAGATATTCCACAGCGGTACGGCTCTGCAGGATGGCAAGCTGGTCTCCAACGGTGGTCGCGTACTCTGTGTTACTGCCCTGGGAGAGGGCCTTGCCGCAGCCCAAAAGGCAGCATACGCCGCAGTGGAGAAAGTGCACATGCCACAGTCTTTCTATCGCAAAGACATAGGTGCCAAGGGGATACACCGTCTTTCCGATGGCTAAACCGAATAAGATCATGCAAATGCCTAGGAATGGCTTACCACGCCGCTTTACGTTGATTGCATCAGCAATGTTGCTCTTGGCAACATTTTTTATTGTCTGCATTTTCTATTGGCTGTACGACAGCTCAAAACAGAATATCCTGGGCACCTGGCGTAATGAAATGCAGCAGGTGACCCAAAAAATCAGCCATTACCTGAAAATGCCCATAGATGCCGTGACGTTTTCAGGTGTCACTGTAAACAAGATGATGGAGGAAGGAAAATCATACGAAGAAGTGGGCAAATACCTTGTCGGGCAAACAGCCATATATGCCTCCATAATCAGCGAAAACTATACCGGCATCTATGGCTTTTACAAGGGCGTATACCTGGACGGCAGCGGCTGGACACCACCTGCGGACTACAAGCCCAAGGAACGTCCATGGTATGTTGCCGCCGTTCAGGGCAAAGGAGCGGTTGTGCTCGTCAAGCCGTTCCTGAATCTGCAAACAAACACCATGATGACCTCGGTGAGCCAACTGCTGCACGATGGAGAAAGTGTTGTTTCCATGGATATTTTCCTCGACAGCGTTCAGCACATGGTCGAAGAGATGGCCACAGGTTCCATTGTGCAGTTGGCATGCGTCGTTGATCAGGATGGCAGTATCGTTGCCCACTCAGATGCAACCCTTGTGGGAAAAAAACTGGACGACATCGGTTCCACGCTGCAGAAAGAGCTGTTGCAGCGACTCAAGGCTGATGGCAACAGGCATTTTGAAATGTATAACATTAAGGGGAAATACACCGTTTTTATTGAACAGATAAACGAGAACTGGAGCTCTGTATATGTACTCAATGAAGACGGGTTGTATAAATCTCTTGTCGTTATCTATTTTGCATCCGGCTTTTTTCTCTTCTTTGTCATGGGCATAAGTTTTCTTGTCGTTGTGCACATGAGCCACAAGTACGCAGAGGCCGAACACCTTAACCGGGAAATACAGGCTGTAGCCAATATCTATGTGGGCATGATACGCATCAACCTCAAAGATGACACCATCACCTGCATACAGAGCAATCCTGATCTTGACGCATTACTGGAAGGGCATTTCAACGATTTCAGCAAACGGGCCACTGCCATGGCGGAAAAAATATCCGCCGACCAGTCCCGCGATCTGCTGAAGCAATTCATGAATCCAGAAACACTTGAAGAGAGACTGCGCGACACCCGGTACATCACCCAGGAATTCATGGACGACAAGGAACGCTGGATACGCCTGCGTTTTATTGTCATCAACCGCATGGCAGACGGCAGTCTGCACCATGTTCTCATGGCCTTTGAATCCATTGACGAAGATCGCAAGCGTCAGGAAGTACTGCGCAAGCTCTCGGAAACAGACCTTATGACCGGCATACGCAACCGCGGCAGCGGCGAAAGACTTGTCCGCAGGGCCATGGCAGAGCGGCGCTGCGGCATGTTCTGCCTGTTGGATGCCGACAAGTTCAAATCCATTAACGATATATATGGACACGCCGTTGGCGACAAGGTCATTATTGCTATTGCCGACTGCATGAAAAAGACCTTTCGCGATTCTGACATTATCTTCCGTCTTGGTGGGGATGAATTTTCTGCCTTTTCCGAAGGCGTCAAGGACAAAACCATAGCGCAACGAATTATCAAACGCCTGTTCGACAATATTGATCAAATTACCATTCCCGAACTCCAGGACAGAAAAATTACCTTGAGCGTAGGCGTTACATTTTATCCTGCCACGCACGCCGATTCTTTTGAAGCCATGTACCAACGGGCTGACAGCGGCACCTATGAAAGTAAAAAAGAAGCCGGCAACAAGGCGACAATCATCATGCAAGAATCACAATCCTAGGGTTGTTGCTGTTGTCGTAAACCGGCATGATGCCCAAAGGGGAAATGATGCCCTCTCTTTCTCAAGATGCCACATCACCTCCTATGCATATCAGTACCCTGTCACGCCTTGACGCCTGGGCACTGTCGCTGGGCTGTATTCTGGGCTGGGGCGCATATGTCATGCCCGGAACCACCTTCCTGCCCATGGCCGGTCCGGCAGGTACGGCCATGGCTATGGGCCTCGGCTGTCTTTTGCTGCTGTGCATCGCCATCAATTTTGCCTATATGATGGAACGACGTCCCGAAGGCTGTGGCAGCGCATATTCCTATACCAGGCTCGTTCTCGGGCAGGATTTCGCCTTTCTGTGTGCCTGGGCCATCGGCATGGCTTACCTTTCTCTCATTTGGGCCAATGCCACGGCCTTCACCCTTATTGCACGCCATCTGTGCGGATCTGTGGTTCAATGGGGGCCGCAGTACTCGATCCTCGGCTATGATGTGTATTTCGGCGAAGGGCTTGTAAGCCTGACCATACTTGTGCTTTTCGGTCTGATCAGCGCTTTTGGCGGCAGACTTGTACCCAGATTGCAAACCGTACTTGTGATTGTGCTCCTGCTCGCCGTCACTGGCTGTTTCTCCATCTCCTTCGCCAAGGCTGGATGGCAGTTCTCTGCCTTTGCACCGGCCTTTGCCACCGGCAGGCCGCCTGTAGCACAGGTATTGGGCATTATAGGATTGATACCCTGGGCCTTCGTAGGCTTTGAATCCATTGCCCATTCTGCGGGGGATTTTCGCTTTCCCGTAAAAAAAAGTCTCCCCATCATGGTTCTGGCCATCTGCACTGGCGCTGTTGTCTACATAGCGCTGACCTGTCTGGCCACACTTGCCGTACCTGATTGCTTCGCCAACTGGCAGGAGTACGTTGCCAGCCTTGACCATCTCAACGGTACCACAGGGTTAGCGACATTCAATGCGGCCCAAAACGCCATAGGCGATTCCGGCCTTATCCTTCTCGGTATTGCAATGCTGGCTACGCTTGCCACGAGCCTGCTCGGATTCTATCGTGCCACTGCCCGTCTGATCAGTACCTTGGCTAAGGATGGACTGTTACCGCAGCGTCTTGCGGTATGGCAGGCTGATGGAACACCGCGAGCAGCCGTCTTTGCTGTTATGGTCCTTTCTGCAGCTGTTCCCTTTCTGGGCAGAATAACCATCGCCTGGATTACGGATATCAGCACAATCTGCGTTTCCATCGCGTACCTGCTTACATCCGCCTGCTGCTGGGTGCTTGCACAAAACAACAAGCAACGCCACATCATGTTCACGGGTGCCATGGGCGTCTGCATTGCAGCACTGGCCTTCATCATTCCTCTTGTACCGAATCTTTGGAATAGCAATACGCTGACAACGGAATCCTATCTGATGCTGGCGGCATGGAGTTGTTCCGGTTTAATCGCCTATCATCTCGCCATGTGGCAGGGCAGACAGCGACACCTGGGGCAATCCCCGCTGATATGGATCGTCATGCTTTTTCTGCTGTTCTTTGCAATGGGCATGTGGGCAAAAAATGTGGTCTATGACGCCATTGATACAGCTAACAAGGAAATAACCCATATTCATTCCATTGGGCTGGGCGTCGACAAGCCTAAGATACCTGAAAAAAACCAGTAACAATGAGAGAAAAGCCATGCCACAGGTTGTCGTCATTATGGGCTCCAAATCTGATGAGGAAAAGGTCAGCCCGTGTGTGGAGGTTTTGCGCCGTCTGGGGGTGAGTTGTGCCGTAACCGTGAGTTCGGCCCACCGGACTCCCGAACGCACTGTGGAACTGGTACGCCGCTATGAGGCCGAAGGCACTAGGATTTTCATCTGCGCCGCAGGCATGGCGGCGCATCTGGCTGGGGCCGTTGCCGCGCATACATTGCGGCCTGTGATTGGCATTCCTGTTTCGGGCTCGGCGCTGTGCGGCATGGACGCCCTGTTCTCAACGGTACAGATGCCCCCCGGGTTTCCGGTAGCCACCGTGGCCCTAGACAAGGCCGGAGCGCACAACGCCGCCTGGCTGGCAGCACAGATGCTGGCCCTTGCCGATCCAGCGCTTGAAGCACGCATGGCTGCAGAACGGACGGCCATGCGTAACGATGTGGAAAAAGCCGGGGAAGAAATCAGCCGTAACTATGCGTAACGGCTCTCCTGCCTGTTGCGGGCCTGCGGCTTACGCGTTGCC
>CAJOMG010000097.1:4640-6311 GCA_905235595.1 uncultured Desulfovibrio sp.
CCGTGCGCGGTCTGCCACTAAAACGGACAATCTGTACCGAATACTGCCCACGCCCGCTGCAACGGGGGCAGCCGTCCGTCATCAGCTGGCAGGAGGCGTCCAATTCCAGCGGATCAATGCCCGCCAAATTGAGAATACGTGTAGCCTTGCCCTCTTCCCACATGACGGGGGCGCCACAACGGGCGCACTCCACATAGAGCAATTCCGGATCATAGCCCTGCGGTATTGGTGTGCCCCGCAACGGTTCGGCAAGAACTTTGATGGGGTTTTCCATGCATATCTCCCAGCTGCCTGGCTTACCGCGCTGGCGCCGCTGCAGCCTCGTCTTTCCAAGATAAGCACGGCAGGTACAAAGGCAAGATCTGCGGCCGGGCTTATTTTTTCTCACATGGGCCACAGCCCGCCGTGTTATGTAACGCTTGCCTTGTCCCTTCCGTACGCATACACTCTGCCTATGTCTGAAAACATGCGCCATATTCGTTTGCTACCGCCTGAATTACGCAATCAGATTGCCGCCGGGGAAGTGGTGGACAGGCCCGCCAGCGTGCTCAAGGAACTTGTGGAAAACAGCCTGGATGCCGGGGCTACACAGATTGACGTTCGCTTGGAAAACGGGGGACAGAGTCGCATCAGCGTTCAGGACGATGGCTGCGGCATTGCCGCCGACGAGCTGGAACTGGCCGTCACAAGGCACGCCACAAGCAAAATCTCCAGCCTGGATGATCTCGAGCATATCCATTCCTACGGTTTCCGGGGTGAAGCCCTGCCCAGCATCGCCTCTGTTTCCCATTTTGCCATCACGTCCGCACATGCCGGCCCTCAGCAGGGGCAGGCCACAGCGCATCGGGTGGAGGTGGAGCATGGCCGTCTCACGGCCTCCGTACCAGCGGCCCTGCACAAGGGCACCCTTGTGGACGTGCGCGACCTGTTTTCTAACATACCAGCACGCCTCAAGTTTTTAAAGAGTCCTTCCACAGAATTCAAGAGGGCACAAGATTGGCTGGCGCGTCTTGCCCTGGCCCAGACAGCTGTGGGGCTGCGCCTTTGGGCCGGCGAACGCGAAATCGTTCATTTTCTTCCCGGGCAGAATCTCGCCGCGCGCCTGGCGCTGCTCTGGCCCAGGCTCATTGTGGATGCCCTGCGCCCGTTCGACGCAACGCACCATGGCATTCGTGCACACGGTCTTGCAGCACTGCCCAATGTGAGCCAGCCGCGCGGCAACCGCATACTGCTCTATGTGAATGGGCGTGCCGTGATGGACAAGCGCCTGCTCGCCGCCGTTCGGGAAGCCTACAAGGGCCGCCTTACCAGCCGGGATTACCCGCAGGTCGTGCTGTTTGTAGAAATGGATACGGCAGAGGTGGATGTAAACGTGCATCCGGCGAAATCGGAAGTACGCTTCAGGGATGAGGCTGCTGTATTCTCCGCCGTTCTGCACGCCGTGCAAAAGGCGCTGATAACATCATATGATGTGGCCGACGGGCAGTGGCAAAACACGACCGGCAAGGCTGTGGATACGCAAGACCCGGTGCATCGTGTACGGCCCCAGGGTTTCTGGGGGCGACTGGATGCCCCGCGCCTTATGGATATTCCAGATTCCCAGCCTACGGCACAGGATAGCGACTGGCGGTAAAGGCAAGCCCAGGACGCGCAGACAAATCATCCAATGGC
>CAJOMG010000098.1 GCA_905235595.1 uncultured Desulfovibrio sp.
GGCCCTGGCGGCATCCTGCAGCCAGGTATCGCAGGGCTGTATCAGGTCCACACGCTGTGGCTGGGCAGTGCAATACCAGGAAGGCAGATAGCCAAAGGCGCGGGGCAGGCTCAACGGCGTGGGGCTGCACTGCAGGGGGCTGGAGTAAAGGTAGCGACATACGGGTCTTACCTGCACCGGCTGCAGCCGGGCCATTCCCCGCTGCTGCAGCTGCTTCTCATGGGCACGTTTGACACCACGCACTTTCTCCTGCCTGCTCAGTCTGCTGGTACGGCGGAGTTCACGGAGCTTCTGGAAGTTTGTGGATGTTTTCATGGTATTCCTCCTTTGGGTATGACGTAAAAAAAGGGGGCGAAACGCCCCCTCAACAACGCGATGCCAGAAAGGCATTATACCCTAAAGGTAGGAAGATAGGCAAACAGTGCAGGAGACCCGCCTGTATGCAGAAAGAGCACCTTGGACCCCTTGGGGAAGTAGCCCTTGCGAGCCAAATCAATCAGACCTGCCATGGCCTTGCCTGAATACACGGGGTCCAGCAGTATTGCTTCTGTCTGCGCCAGAAGTTTCACGGCTTCTACCATGCCGTCAGTGGGCAGGGAGTAGCCAGGGCCCACGTAGTCGTCAAAAGCCACGACCTTGTCTGCAGGCACACGCGCCGCAACCCCTAGCAGCTGCAGCGATTGGTTGGCCACAGTGAGCACGGCGTTTTCCTGCACGGCCTTGGGGCGGTTGACGCCAATGCCCGTGACAGGAATATTGATATTGTTACCCACCATGCCGGCCATGATGCCCCCGTGGGTGCCGGCACTGCCGCTGGGCACCACTATATGGTCGAAATTCTGCCCCATGCTGAACATTTGGGCCATAATCTCTTCCATGCAGGCCACATAGCCCAGGGCTCCGAGGGCATTGGAAGCCCCACCGGGAATAACATAGGGTTTTCTGCCATCTGCCATGAGCTTGTCTGCCAACGTGTTCATGGCACCCATCATGTCCGTTCCCTTGGGCACGACGGTAATGCTTTTAACGCCCATAAGCTGATAGAGGAAGTTATTGCCGGAAGCCTCCGGATTATAGGAGTTGGGCACACGTTCTTCCAGCACCAGATGACAGTCCATGCCCTCATGTACCGCCCAGGCACAGCAGAAAGGGAAACGCGTGCGCCTTTTGACAGATAAGGACATTCTGGACAGCTATGATGTCGGGGCCATTCTCGAGGCCGCAGGTGTTGAGGACTCTCTGGAACAGTGGACACATAACGACATACAGCGCCTGCGCGCTGTGGTGGATGACATGCACCGCACAGCCGCCACCGCCACAGAACTTTCCTCCATGATGCAGCTGGACGACCGTTTCCATGCAGCATTGTTGCAGCGTTGCAGCAATGCCCGCCTTGTGGCAATGGCCCGCCTCACCTGTGTGGCCATTTCAAAAGTGCTCTGTTACAAAAAATGGCTCACCCTGTTTTCACCCAGAGGCTTCTGCGAGCGCCACGCGGCCATTGCCGATGTTGTGTACACGCGCAACGCATCCCGTGTAAGCGCAATACTGCGCAGGCATTACCGGGAAATCGGCGAACGTATTATCACCCGTTGAGCAGTCATTTGTTGCCATGGCATTCGTGGCAAACACCATCTCCCCTGTAGAGGCTTTTTCACACAGCCTGCCATGTGACTCTTGACAAGAAAAACACGTGCAGTGCATGGTGTTTTTGCATACTGTCGACAAACGTTTTCAACTTTTTGGCCCCGGTGTTCGTCCATCTCCATACCCAACTTGAGGGTTTCCCTCTCCCTTTACGCAGTCTTGGAGAATGTCATGAAAACCCATATGAGCCTGCCAAAGCAAATGGCTATCGGCATGCTGCTTGGCATTATTGTCGGCCTAATCATTCCGGCCATGGGTATTGATGCTGCATGGTTCAAACCGTTCGGACAGATTTTCATTACCCTCATTCGCATGGTGGTCGTACCACTGGTCTTTTTCACGCTTATTGCCGGTGCTGCCAGCGTTTCTGACGTCAGCACACTGGGGCGCGTCGCCACAAAAACACTTATCTACTATATTGTTACCACAGCACTGGCAGTAACTATTGGTTTGCTGCTGGCCAACCTTGTGCAGCCTGGCGTCGGGCTTTCGCTCTCCACAGAAAACCTTACCCCCAAGCAAGCCAATGTGCCGCCTCTGGTCAAGGTGCTCATGGATATTATTCCCCTCAATCCCATTGAGGCCCTGGCACAGGGCAAGATGCTGCAGATCATCTTTTTTGCCCTGCTCTTTGGCTTTGGCCTGAGCATGATTGGAGAAAAAGGGGCAACTCTGATCAAGGCTGTGGACGGATGTGCTGAAACCATGATCAAGGTGACAGGCATGGTCATGCTGTACGCACCCATCGGCGTTTTTGCCCTCATGACCGTAACCGTGGCCACCCATGGCCCCGCCGTGCTGCTGCCGCTCATCAAGCTGGTAGCGGTCATGTATATTGCGAGCCTGTGCCAAATACTGCTGGTCTATCTGCCCTGCGTGAAGTTTACAGGCCTTACCCCAGGAGCCTTCCTGCGGGGGCTGGCTTCACCGCTGATTATCGCCTTCACCACCTGTTCCAGTGCAGCGGCACTTTCCGCCAACATGCTGAGCGTACAAAAGCTGGGTGCATCCAAGACGGTATCCAGTTTCTCCATTCCCCTTGGCAACACCATCAATATGGATGGCGCGGCTATTTACATGGGCGTTGCGGCCATTTTTGCTGCAGAAATCTATGGCATCCCCATGCCGCTGGACAAGCAGCTTACAGTGCTGTTGCTGGCCGTGCTGGCCTCCATTGGCTCCATGGGTGTGCCAGGTGCCGCCCTTGTCATGATCACCATGGTCTTTACCCAGGTGGGTATTCCACTGGAAGCAGTAGCCCTTGTGGCTGGTGTTGACCGCATTATGGATATGGCCCGCACCACCATCAACGTGCTGGGCGATGCCACTGGAGCATTGCTTGTGACACGCCTTGAGCAGGGTGAACTCAGACCGGAACCAGATACCCAGTCGTAAGTAAGGTATTGTTGCCGGCAAGCCCGCACGGCTTGACTGAAACAGTTCCTCTGCTGATTTACTTCTGCACCATTTTTACGTACATACAGGGCACGGCAAGCATGCCTGTGCCCTGTATCGTGTATCGGAGCAAAAAACATGGAAGAACTGACCAAAGTCGTACAGGATATCAACAGCATCCTTTGGGGCGTGTACGGTCTTATTCCCCTCCTTGTGGGCACGGGCATCTATTTCACACTGCGGCTGCGTTTCGTGCAGATTCGCAAATTTTCGCGCCTTATCTATTACACCTTCGGAGAAATTCACATCTTTGGCAGAAAAGCCGGCAAGGAAGGCATGAGTTCCTTCCAGTCACTGGCAACGGCCGTTGCCGCGCAGGTAGGCACGGGCAATCTGGCCGGTGCTGCAACAGCTATCGCCATGGGCGGTCCCGGTGCCATCTTCTGGATGTGGATTGCCGCTTTTTTTGGCATGGCCACCATCTTTGCCGAGGCGACCCTGGCGCAGCTGTATAAAACACGAGACGAAAAAGGCCATGTCACAGGTGGGCCCGCCTATTATATTTCCAAGGGGCTTGGCAGCAAATGGCTGGCAGGCTTCTTCTCCCTGGCTATCATCGTCGCTCTGGGCTTCATCGGCAACATGGTGCAATCCAATTCCATTGCCGACGCCTTCCAGTCGGCCTTCAACGTGCCCGGCTGGCTTACAGGTGCCGTGATTGCCATGCTTGGCGGCTTTGTCTTTTTTGGCGGCATCCGCCGTATTGCTGCCACTACGGAAAAAATCGTGCCGTTCATGGCCCTGCTCTACATCGTGGGTGGCCTGTGGATCGTTGTGACGCACATCGACATGCTGATTCCCGCCTTCAAGATGATCTTCATCGGGGCCTTTGATCCCTCGGCGGCAACGGGCGGTATTATCGGCGCAGGGGTGAAGGAAGCCATGCGTTACGGCATAGCCCGCGGCCTGTTCTCCAATGAGGCGGGCATGGGCTCCACCCCGCATGCCCATGCCGTGGCCAAGGTTATGTACCCGGCGCAACAGGGATTTGTGGCCATCATGGGTGTCTTTATCGACACCTTTATTGTGCTGAACATGACAGCCTTTGTTATCTTTGTTACCGGGGCCATTGACGGCTCCTCCACGGGCATTGCACTCACGCAAAAGGCTTTTGAACTGGGTCTCGGCTCCCACAGTCTGGGGTATGGATTCGTATCTCTCTGCCTGTTTTTCTTTGCCTTTTCCACAATCATCGGCTGGTATTTCTTTGCCGAGCAAAACGTCAAGTTTCTCTTTGGCACCAGGATGCTCAATCCCTTCCGTGTACTCGTCATGGCCTTCCTGTTGCTGGGTTCATTCCTGCAGGTAACGCTGGTATGGGAACTGGCAGACATGTTCAATGGCCTCATGGTCATTCCCAACCTCATTGCCTTGTGGGGCCTCGGACGCCTTGTATCCAAGGCTCTGGACGACTATCTGGAACGTCGCCCCGAAGGAATCAACAAAATTCTGGCTGAAGATGCCGCCCCACCGAGAGAAAAGCCCACAAATTAAGGGGGACAATCCCCCTTGGAATGGCAGACGGTGTGTTTTGCCCCCCGAAGTATCCCGGCTTTGCCGATGGAAGGCGGGGGGGCGTTACACTTCGCTGATAATGGGCACCACCACAGGATCGCGCTCCAATACACTGCGGAAGAAACGACGCAATGAGGAACGTATCCCTTCCTGCATGCGTTCAAGCTGCCCTGGCCGTGCGGCTTCTATTTCATCCAGCACAAGGCATTTGGCATCTTCCAGCAGGTGGCTGTACTGCGGCGCAAATACAAATCCCTTTGAGAGCATCTCCGGCCCGTGGAGCACGCTGCCTGTTTCTGAATCCAGCACCAGAACGACTATGACCATGCCTTCATCGCCCAGAATGCGTCGCTCCTTGAGCACAGCATAGCCCACGTCGCCCACGCCCTTGGCCACGTAGGTGTTGGCCTTGTCGATGTTGATATGGTTGAAGAGGTTATCGTCCATGAAGTAGCGATAGCTCTGGTCGTGGTCGCCGGGGAGACCTACGTACTCATCCAGGTTGAACGTAATCACGTCTTTATAAGAAGTGCCGTTCTCCTTGTGGTCTTTGATCATCTCCTGGTAGAGACCAATCGGTGTGGAACCTGTTGCCAGACCCAAAACAGCATCTTTCTTCTCATCCAGAACTGCCTTCATTACCTTAAATGCTTCTTTGGAAACTTCATCATATGTATCTTTAACAATAATCTTAAACATTCTATATTCTCCTATATTGTAATCGTATTATTACTCAACGGTAAGTCCTTCTTCTTTAATCACTGCGATCACAGAATCCACACATCTTTCTGCCATCTCATCCGTCTTGGCTTCCACCATGACACGGATCACCGGCTCCGTACCGGATTCCCGTACAAGGATGCGGCCGTTATCGCCGAGAGCGTCCGCGACAGACTGAACCGCGGCCTGAACATCGGGATCATTCTGCGCGTCAGCCTTGTTCTTCACCTTGACATTCTTCA
>CAJOMG010000099.1 GCA_905235595.1 uncultured Desulfovibrio sp.
GGGTCAGCCAATGGGCAAGCAGGGCGCGCATGACACCTGCATGCGTGACCACAAACAGATTGCCCTGCGGGTACCGCCGCCGCCACCGGATCAAAGCATACAGGACGCGACGTTGCAGCATACGAAAACTTTCACCGCCGGGCGGTACGAAGGTGGCTAGGTTTAGTCCACGGGTGGCGTATGCGCCTGGCCAAAGACGACATATTTCTTCACGGCTACGTCCTTCCCAATCTCCCAGGGAAATTTCACATATATCCGGCTCCACATGCAAGGGCAGCGGTGAGGGAAATGCTTGATGTAGTATTCTGGCAGTTTCACGGCAGCGTTGTAGGCTGGAGGTTATAATGGCAACTATGTGGCCATCCTTGATGCACTCTAATTCCGCTGCGAGTAGCCGGACTTGCGCGTACCCGGCAGGGCTCATGGGAATATCGCGTGCACCAACCATGCGCCGTAAGGGATTTGGGGGCAGCGCCCCGTGGCGTATAAGCCAAATGCCATCGCTCATAACTTGCCTCTCAGTCATGTTGGGTAAACGGCACTGTCAGCGATTTCATCGGGGAAGGAGATTTTTTGTAGAGAACTGAGACGTCGCAAGGTGGCGTATTCCTGTGGTGTGTCCAACAGCGGCAGGATTAACCACCAATACCCATCATGGATTTTTGTGCTACGGCATTTCCTTCTGTGCGTTGACGTAACAGCTCTGCGCCGATGGGTTTGCGAGCGCATGCCAGCCGCAGGATCCGGGCTATATCTGCGTCACGGAACTTAGAGCGGCGCAACAGGCCGCGCAGACGGTATTCCCTGTCGTCAAAAAGACAGGCGCGTATGTGACCATTGCTCGTAAGACGTAACCGGTTGCAATCTGCACAAAAATGACAGGAGAGCGCCGTTATGCAGCCCAGTCGTCCCTTACCGCCTTCCACACGGTACATACGGGCAGGTCCGGCCTCATTCCGGCGTTCTGTTACAGGAATAAGATGGGCGTGCCGTCGTGCTTCGGCGAGGATTTCGTCAACAGGCCAGAAGGTTTTTTGATTCCAGGCCGTGCCGATGCCCATGGGCATGAATTCGATGAAACGTACGTCCACAGGCATGGTGCGGACGGCGTGGATAAAATCGGGCATCTGGGTGTCGTTGACGCCGTGCAGGGCCACAACATTGATTTTTACTCGAATGCATGCCGAGAGCAGGGCGTCTAACGTGGCCAGCACCCGGGGCAGAAGGTCGTATCCCGTGACGCGGGCGAACGTTGCCCTGTCAAAGCTGTCCAATGAGAGGTTGACGGCACCAAGGCCGACACGTCGCAGCAGAGGAATGTATGGCTCAAGTAGGGTGCCGTTGCTGGTAAGCCGTAGATCCATGCTGGGAAATTGCTGTCGCAGCATAAGGAGGAATTGGTCGCACCCCTTGCGTGCAAAGGGCTCGCCTCCAGTAAGACGCAGTTTTTGTACACCCATGCCGGCCAGAATTGCCACCATTCGAGACATTTCTTCATAGCGTAAAATGTTATCGTGGGGAATAAATTCCTGTCTGAATGGGCTAGCGCAGTAGAGACAGCGCAAATTGCAGCGATCAGTGACCGACATACGTACATAGCGCACGGTGCGTCCGTAGGAGTCGCGCAGAAGGTTGGAATGGTTGCCGTTCATAGCAGATAAGGAGGATTATATAGTGTTAATCTATCCGATGTCCGGTTATCGTCAAGAACGTCGCCATATGTGCTCGCGTTGTCACAACGCTTTCAATATCCGTTAAAAAGTTATGCTCGTTCCAATCTGCAGGATTCTCCCACCCAGTGCGTTTTGAAGGTTTTTGTCATGGGTGGCATAGACAACGGTGGTACCTTCAGCAATAGTTTCACGCACAGCATGGACAATAGCGCGAGCACTGAGCGCGTCCACGCTGGAGGTTGGTTCATCAAGAAGCAGTACAGTGGGGTGCAGGATAAGCCGGGCGGCCAGGGCAACTCGTTGTTTTTCTCCTCCTGAAAGAGCATGTGACGGACGTTTGGCCATGTCGTCGGCCTTGTCGAAACCTACAGATCGCATGGCTGCGGTATAGGCATCATACAGGGCATTTTTTTTGCCTCGCAATGTGAGGCCCAGCGTAACGTTGCGGAATACGTTGTCCCGCAGCAGATACGGTTCCTGAAGAAGCAGGGTTATTTCTCGCCGTGGCGCATCTTCTACGCCATGCCAGAGCAGTTTGCCGGATGCAGGCTGTTCCAAAAATGCCAGCAGACGCAGCAGTGTTGATTTGCCGCTCCCATTGGGACCAGTGAGGCCAAGTACTTCGCCCTTGTGCAAAACGAATTTGGGCAGAGAGAGCGCGGTGATCCCTTGATATACCTGTTTAAGGTCGTATCCTTCGTAAAGAACAGTCATGCACGCCCCCGCCATTTGAGCGTCACAAGAAGTGCGTTGAGTAGGAAGGCTATGAGCAGAAGCACTAATCCAAGTGCGATGCCCTGGCCGAATTCCCCTTGGCTGGTCTCCAGGGCAATGGCGGTAGTCATGGTACGCGTGGCATAACGGATGTTGCCCCCAAGCATGGTTGCGATGCCTACCTCGGTGACAACGCGGCCAAAGGCGGTTATTCCGACCATGGCCACGGCGAAACGTAGCTCTCGCATTGTATGCAGGGCAAGTTGGGTTGGGTTGGCGCCTAGTGTAAGGAGGGTTTGGCGGCAGCGTTTGTCAAGGGTTTCCACGGCCTGAGCTACCCAGGAAACGACAATGGGCAGGGCGAGGATTGTCTGCCCGATGACCATGCCCGGTACGGTGAAGAGCAGCCCGAATTCGCCCAAGGGGCCACGTCTGGTGATAAAGGCGTATACCACAAGCCCGATGAGCACAGTAGGGAAGGCGAGCAATGTATCGGAAAGAAGACGGAGAAAACGCTTGCCAGGAAAGTGGCAGTAGCCCAAAGCGAATCCGGCGGGCAGCCCCAGCAGCAAGGCGAGGCACAAGGCGCAGAATGTGGAGCTAAGTGTAACCTGAATGGCTGAGATGGTGGCGCTGTCCATGTGCAGCAGCAGATCCCACGCCTTGGCAAAGCCTTGCGAAAAATAGTTCATGCCACAGTTTTCTCCATAGGGGCAATTCGGGGAGGCAAAAACCTCCCCGAATTGAAAATGGCCGCACTACTTGCCCGCGTTGGGGAAGAAAAGCTGCTTGCCTTCTAGCTTGAAATCCGCGATGCGTTTTTGAGTCGCTGGGGCGACCCACCAGTCTTCGAACTTTTTAGCTAAAGCTGCCTTGGTCTTGGGGCACTGGGCAGGGTTGACCGTGATCACGCTGTACTGGTTGTACAGTGCCTTATCGCCTTCAACGACGATTTTTAGAGGGTTGGCAGCACCGCGCTGGCCGGAAAACTTGATCCACGTGCCGCGGTCAGTAAGCGCATAGCCATTCTTTTCCGCTGCCATGTTCAAGGTGGCGATCATGCCCTGACCGGCGGAGATATAGAAGGGTTCCTTGTCGGGAGTGAGGTTGGATGCCTTCCACAATTTCAGTTCGGCCTTATGCGTGCCGGACTGGTCGCCACGACTCACAAAGGGTGCTGCTGCCTTGTAGATAGCCTTGAGCGCCTCGGCAGTTGATTTCCCGGCCACCTTGGCGGGATCTGTCTTGGGCCCAACCAGCACAAAGTCGTTGTACATCACCTGACGACGGTCAATACCATGACCGGCTTCTACAAAGGCCTTTTCACTTGCTGGCGCATGAACCAAGAGCACGTCTGCATCGCAATTCTTGGCAATTTCCAATGCCTTGCCGGTTCCCACGGCCACCCATTTTAACTCGATGCCGGTTTCTTTGAGAAATATAGGGTTGAGATATTCCAACAATCCTGTGTCTTGAGTACTGGTTGTGGTGGCCATCATGAGCGTATCTGCAGCACGAGCGGGCAGAGCAATGGCAGTTGCTGCTAAAGCAAGAAAGAGCATTTTACCTATTGCTTTCATCATTGTTCTCCTTTGAAATTGTTAAAAGGCTATTACATTATCTAATATGCTTTTTTTAGCTATATGCAATATGTTTTTTTCTGCTATATGATAATTTTTACGACCCCCAGCTAGCATGACATACGGCACATGCGTGAGGGGCAATAACCACCGGAAAGTTTTAATGCTGCTTTCTGTAGACGCGCACTCTTGGCAATGCTGTAAATATCCCGTTCCTACCGCCTTTAAGGGGCTGGGTGGCAGGGGGTTGGCCATCGCCCTTGCAGCGGAAGGAAACTATGTGGCGTCTGATGGGGAACCATGTCTTGTTCTGGCCCCCGGTCTGTTGGCCGCCTACTGTCGAGAGGCCACTGCTCGATGTGCTGTGGTCCATTGCCTGCCCGGCAGAAAAGGTGCGGCATTTTCCAGCGCTGGCGGATCTTATATTTTAAAGCTGTTGCCATACCAACAACACCAGCAACATTCTCTGTCCCACTACGTAGACCAAATTCTTGTGCCCCACCATCATTTAAAGGATAT
>CAJOMG010000100.1 GCA_905235595.1 uncultured Desulfovibrio sp.
TTGCTCTGGACAAGGTGTGCAAGGCCATGGGCGACAAAGAACTCATGGCCGACGTGAGTGCCATCATCCCACCCGGTGCCATTGTGGGCATTATCGGCCCTAATGGCGCGGGCAAGACCACATTGTTCAAAATGCTCGTGGGCCAGGAAATGCCAGATTCCGGCACGCTTACCGTGGGCGATACCGTGCAGTTTGCTTATGTGGACCAGAGCCGTGCATCACTCACACCGGGCAAAACCGTCTACGAACTCATCAGTGACGGGGCGGAAACCATCAGGCTGGGCGGGCGCGAAGTGAACGCCCGTGCATACTGTACGCGATTCAACTTCCACGGACAGGACCAGCAAAAGAAGGTGGATGTGCTCTCCGGCGGCGAACGTAACCGTCTGCATCTGGCGCGCATGCTCAAATCCGGAGCGAATGTATTGCTGCTGGACGAACCCACCAATGATATCGACGTGAACACCATGCGTGCTCTGGAGGATGCCCTGGACAACTTTGCGGGATCTGCGCTCGTGATCAGCCACGACCGCTGGTTCCTCGACCGCGTGGCCACGCATATCATGGCCTTTGAGGGCGATTCTTCCGTAGCGTTTCTTGAGGGCAATTACACGGAATATGAGGAAGACCGCAAGAAGCGGCTGGGCAAGGATGCCGAAACACCGCACCGTATCAAGTTTCGCAAGCTAACGCGCTAGATTTTGCGCACAGGCACGGGGTATGCCGGGGGAGGTAGCAATGTTTTATTCACGAGTTTTACGGCAGCGTGGCCACAGGCGTACTTTGCATGGGCTTAGAGCTGCTTCATTGGCGGCCGTGGCGTTGCTGGCATCTGCTCCTTTTGCTGCTGCCATGCCATTTCCAGTGGCGCCGGAGTCTGCACGATTGTCATCGGCAGGGGGACTTCTAGGTGCCCGTAACGACACGAGACGGCATGAGTGTATTACGTGTAGCCTTGCCTGCCGGGGCAGCAAATTTTCACATAGATGTGCCTGGGCATACCGTGGCCCGTTGGAATGGGCGACCTCTTTCTTTGACGGGAGAGGGTGCCCCTACATCGGCACGCAGGGAGAAGCTGGAAGAAATCCGAACGCTCAAGAGCAAGCTTGCGGCGATGAAAGCCCGTTTGGAACTGCTGGCCACGCAGCCCACCCATGGTACCTTTCAGGATATGGCCCAACAGGAAAAACATCTGGCAGACGTCATCCCTGCCCTGTATGCGGAACGAGCTGAGCTTGAGCAGCGCCTGCCCAAGCTGGAGGAAGAGCTGAAGATCCTGCCGCCGGAACCCGGCCTGGGCACGCTGGTGGAGGTGACCCTGCTCAAGCCCGTTGCAACAGCTTCCGTGGATGTGCGCTACAGCTACACACTGGAAAACTGCGGCTGGCAGCCCCGCTATGTGTTTGACGCCAGGCCCGACGCGGACAAGGGCGATGCCGTGTCGGTACGTTTTGTGGCAGAAATGTGGCAGAACTCCGGCCTGAACTGGGATAAGACCCGTCTTACCCTGGTGTCTGGTGGCAGTGGGCCGCGCGAGCCCGGTCGTCTTGCCCGTTGGGTTGTGGAATCGCGGGGAGAAGCACACAATACAACTAGAGCAACGGCTAAAATGAATATGGAAGAATCTGCTCCTATGATGGGTAACAGTGCTCCCAATACAGCAGAAAGGGCGGTTGTGCGTACGGATACCACATCCGTCTACGCCAGCTGGACGTTGGCTGCGCAGGGCCTGCCCGAGGGACGCTCGCGCATGCTGGTGCTGGAGGATACATGGAAGGTGCCCTTAACGTGGCTGGCGCGCCCCTCCAAGGGGGAGAGTCGCGTGTGGCTGCTGGCGCACTGCTCTCTCGACGCAGATAAGGTATGGCCTGCGGGCGCGGCAGATTTTTACATGGATGGTCAGAGCATAGGCAGTGGCCGTTTTGCCCCACGCGGCAGCAAGGTAGATCTGTATTTCGGGCCTGATCCGCGGGTGCAGGTGCAGGCAAGCGAAGACGCACGCAAGCGTGGGGAAGAGGGCTTTATCAGTAAGAGCCGCACCTGGTCGTGGGCATGGACGTATATTGTGCGCAATACGCGCAACAAGGCCGTGACTGTGCGCCTGGAGCGACCCATGCCGCAGATTGTGGACAAGGATATTACTGTTGCCTATGCCAATACCCCCGAGGCGCAGCAGGACGAGCGGGAGCACAAACTCTTTTGGGATGTGCAGGTGCCCGCAGGCGGGCAGGCAGAAGTGCATCATGGCCTGACTATCACTGCACCCAAGGATATGCATCTCACCCCTGTGGCCCCCTAACCCATATGATAGAAGTACGCGGCCTCGACAAGTTTTACGGCAGCCGGCAGGTGCTGCACCAAATCGACCTTACGGTACGCAAGGGAGAGATTTTTGGCATTGTGGGGCACTCTGGCGCGGGCAAGTCCACGCTGTTGCGCTGTCTCAACGGGCTTGAGGACTATCAGGGGGGCAGCGTCAAAGTTATGGGGGTGGAGGTGGCTTGTCTTGCCGGGGCAAAGCTGCGCGAACTGCAAAGCCGCATGGGCATGATCTTTCAGAATTTTAATCTCATGGCCAGAAAGAACGTGTTCGACAATGTGGCCTTTCCCTTACGGCTTTGGGGAGCTGACGGGGTGGATGCGCGCGTTATGGAACTGCTGGATCTGGTGGGACTTGCCAATCGGGCAAAACAGCGCGTGCAGAGCCTGTCTGGTGGGCAGAAGCAGCGCGTGGGCATAGCCAGGGCATTGGCGCTCAATCCGCCGGTTTTGCTCTGCGACGAAGCCACATCTGCCCTGGACCCCAAGACCACCATGTCCATTTTGGACCTGCTGGAGGACATCAACCGTCGCCTCAATCTGACCATTGTCATGGTGACGCACCAGATGGAAGTGGTGAAGCGCCTCTGCCACAGCCTGCTTATGCTTGACAGGGGCAAGACTGTCGCCATGGGGCGCACGGAAGACCTTTTTCTCTCTCCCACGCCAGAAATGCGCAAAATGGTCACCGACGAATTCACCATCCTGCCCGGCGGGGTCAATATTCGTCTCATGTTCCCGCGCAACATCTCACAGCAGGCCATCATTGCCCGCATGGCCCGTGCCTTGAACATCGACTTTTCCATTGTGGGGGGCAAGCTGGAACGCTACCTGGATGATGTGTTCGGTTTTCTCATCATCAATGTGCCTGAGGCGGATGTGTCCCTTGTGCTGCAGTACCTGAAGGAGCAGCGGTTGTATTGGCAGGTTTTGGAGGAACTTCCTGTGGAGGTCGCCCATGAGTGAAGGTATGCAGGCCATGATTGTCTGGGCCACTCCTCTGTGGGAGCGGCTCGTAGAGAAATGGCCTGAAATTCTTGCGGCCACCTGGGAAACTGTGTACATGGTGCTTGTGTCCACGCTTTTTTCTATGTTGCTGGGCTTTCTGCTGGCCATTTTGATGATAGTGACCAATCCCATTGGCCTCAGACCCTGCCGTTCGGTGTATCAGGTAGTGGATTTTGTGGTCAATCTGTTGCGTTCCTTCCCCTTTATCATTCTGCTCATCGCCATTATTCCCTTTACGCGTATGCTGGTGGGCACTACCATCGGCAGTGCCGCAGCTATTGTACCACTGACCGTGGCGGCGGCCCCCTTTGTGGCACGCCTTATTGAAACATGCTTCCTGGAGGTGGACAGGGGGGTCATAGAGGCTGCACGCTCCTTTGGGGCCAGCGACATGCAGATTATTTTTCGGGTGCTTATTCCCGAAGCCCTGCCCTCCATTGTGCTCAACGTGGCCGTGGTGGCCATTACCCTGCTGGGCTACTCGGCCATGGCCGGCACCGTGGGTGGTGGCGGCTTGGGTGACCTGGCGGTCAAATACGGGTATAATCGCTTCCAGCCGGACATCATGGTCTATTCAGTTATCATTTTGTGCGTGCTGGTGCTGGTCATACAAGGTATATGCAACTGCCTGTACAAAATATTGCGTTAGGGAAATGTGGTGTGGTCATGCCCAGGCACAAGCTGCGCCACGCTATTTCTTCGTGCTGAAAAGCATTTGTACCCATCCGTATCCAAGGAGTTCGTATGCGTCGTTTGTTTTTGACGTTTGTGGTCATGCTGGCATTGAACATGCCCGCCTTTGCTGCTGAAGATATTGTTGTTGGCGTAACACCCTTTCCGCACAAGGATATTATGCTGGCGGCAAAGCCCCTGCTGGCTGCCGAGGGCTATAACCTGGTGCTCAAGGAATTTACAGACTATGTGCAGCCCAACATGGCGCTGGCAAGCAAACAGCTTTTTGCCAATTTCTTCCAGCACCAGCCCTACCTTGACAATATGAATAAGGAAAAAAATCTGGGGCTGGTCTCTGTGGGAAAGGTGCACATAGAGCCTCTGGGCGTGTACTCCAAAAAAATCAAGGCGCTGAACGTTCTGAAAAAAGGCGACAGCATTTCTGTGCCCAACGATCCCACCAATGAAGCCCGAGCCCTGCGCCTGCTTGAAACAAGCGGTATTATTGCCGTCAAACCGGGCGAACTTGTCACCGTGGCAGACATTGTCAAGAACCCGCTTGAGCTCAAGTTTCACGAACTGGATGCCGCCCAGCTGCCCCGCGCCCTGGATGACGTGACTTGTGCTGTCATCAATACCAATTTTGCCGGTGAGGCAGGTCTGATACCGTCACGCGACGCCTTGATTATGGAAGGCAGTGAGTCTCCCTACGCCAATATCATTGTTGTGCGCAGTGAAGACAAGGACAGCCCCAAGGTCAAGGCGCTCCTGAAGGCCGTGCACTCTCCTGCGGTGAAGGTTTTTATTCAGAAAGAGCTGGAACCAAGAGGCATAGTGCCCGCTTTTTGAAGGAGGAAGTGTATGCGGTCGTCACTGGAAGCAACATCTCCCGCCGAGGCCATGGCTCTGCTCTCAATGACGGAAGAACAGCTGTTTGCCCAGGCAACGGCATTGCGTGAAGCGGCATTTGGGCACAGGGTTACGCTCTGTGCCATTATAAATGCCCGTAGCGGCAACTGCGCCATGGACTGCCGTTTTTGTTCGCAGAGCCGGCACAACCATACGCCTATTGATGTATTTCCGTTCCTGCCCGATGCTGTGCTTGGCGAGCGCATACGTGCACTGGCCGCCTTGCCTGTGGCGCGCATTGGCATTGTGACAAGCGGTGCCGCTCTGGGCGGGGACGAGCTGGACAGGCTGTGCAATGTCATCGCTGCCCTGCCAGAGCAGGTGCGTTGCCGGATGTGTGCCTCTCTGGGCAGAGTGCCGGAGCAGGGCCTTGCACGCCTGCGGGCGGCAGGGCTGACCCGCTTTCACCACAACCTTGAAACATCGCGTACCTATTATCCGCATATCTGCACAA
>CAJOMG010000101.1 GCA_905235595.1 uncultured Desulfovibrio sp.
CAGAATAAGGGCGTCATTAAGGCTTCCACCTCCAGGCCGTCGCAGACCTGTACCTCCTGCACATCATTGTCCAGCAGATACTTCTGCACCTGGGCGTCCACCTCGGTACCGGCAGTGAGGTTCAAAATGCCGCTGCCCAGCACCTTGCCCAGCGCGTCACCCACCTTCACGCTCTTCTTCGGCATCTTGGCGATCTTTGCCACCATATCTTGGTAACGTACCGTATCACCCGGCAGCAGATCGTAGCCCCTGGGCACCTTCTCAATGCGCACATAGGGATGCGCAGCCCGGGCCAGCAGTTCAAAGTGGCGGCGGTCCAACTTGATTCCGGTGTTTTTGTACACATTGTACATGCCCTGGGCTGCCGCGCTGCGCATAAAGCCCAGGTTACGCAAACGCGCCAGATCACGCAGGTTGTCTGTGCCCGTGCTCAGCGCCATGCCTGGCCAAACCTCGACACCGCGCTCAATGCCCTCGGCCAGCCTGAGCTGCGGGGCGATGTAGTAGTCCCAGCAGCCCTTCATAGCTTTGTTCTTCTGGCCAAGCACAATGTAGCGGTCAGGCACCTTTCTGGTCTGACGTATGGTGATGATCTTGCCGCCCTGTGGGGCCGGGCGAATATGCGTAATGACGCCCATAACCTCACACAATACCTTGCGGTTGGGGTACTGCTCGGGCGCCTCTATGAGCTGGCGCAGGCCCTTTTCACCACGCAGCTCCGTATGTATCTCAGCCATGGAGGTGCTGTGCTTGGCCGAGAGCGTAGCCTGCTGCAGTGGCTCGCCAATGTTACCGGCAGTGAGCAGGCCGGCATTGTCACCGATTTCAAATTCCTTGCCCGTGGCCGTGCGCAGGCCAAGGCACTTCTTGCAGACGGTGCCATGTTTGGCATTACAGGTCTGGGGGCTGCGCACAAGGATATTCGTAATACCCTGCCTGAGCAGCGCCTGCTGTATGTCAGGGGTAATAAGCGTGTTTCTGGCATACTGGCCTGTACGGCGGGCCAGGTAGCGGTCTATGACGCTGTCGTCGCGTGTGCCAAGCAAAATGCCCTGCTCTGTACCACAGTCGTCAGTGCTTACCACGGCACCGGCCAAGACATTGCTGAATACCTTGAGCAGTTCACCGGGCTTGGCCGCATTGACCTGTCCCTCGGAGATGTTTTTGCGCGATTCCGTCGCTCCCAGCCAGAAGTGTACGGGGTCCATGCCCTGGGCGTAGGATTTGGGGAAAATCTCAGGGATGATGTTGCCGTTGTGGTCGGATACCACGCCGGGTGAAGTACGCATCTTCATCAGCTGGGCCTTCTTGCCCGTCAGGGAGCTGCGAACCATCAAGGAGGCATCGTCAGTAGTGTTTTTCAGATCATTTTCTGCTAACTCGCGCTGCAGATCGCCCAGATGAGTAATGGTGGTGTTAAGGTCGCCCTTCTGCCTGTCTTTGGCCAGAATACCCTGGTATTTGAGGATAATTCTGTCACGATTGGCCTTGTTCGGCACGTCGATCTCGTCAATGCCGATGGTGGCGGCCTCCATGGTGGAAAGATGGTCCGCCAGACGCTTCAAGTCGGTAACGACATGGTCATACTTGTCAGGATGCCTGCGCGCCACTGCCGTAAGCAGGTCGTTAAGGTAGGGCTTGTCTATCTGGCGTGTTACAGGGATGTCTTTGGGCAGGATGTTGCCGATGAGGTACTGGGCAAAGGTCTGGGGCATGGTGTAGTACTCTCTCTTGTGCTGTTTGGAGTACTAAATATTGGGATAGTTACGTAGGACAATAGAGTGCTTGGCACAAAAGTCTCATGCAAAATACTCTTTGGCTAGGTAGATGGCAGTCGATCTCCTGAGTCAGTCCAGTCAGGGGGTGATGCCTATGGCGCATATCCTCGGTACATGTCAAGCCTTCTGAGGCCGGCCCCCAATGGCTAAAAGAACCGGCCCCACAGCCAATAAGGAGGTTTCCGGTTAAATATTGCGCACAGCACTGTCAGTCTTCAGTGCCATAGCAAGCCCGTTGGCTACAACCATGCGCCTGTGCCGGGCCTCGGCGCTGTTGGGGTCCGCGTTCTCCACCATGTTCTGTAGGCCCAAAGCCTGCCTGCCATAGCGATATACGTGTCTACCGAGCTCAAATGCGTTCTCATAGGCCATGGGGCCGACCGCCGTAGCGCCCACGGCAAGGCCACTGCCAAACAGTTTGCGGTATTTGCGAAAAGACAGCTTGTTCATACAGAAATATTGGCACGTTGGGGGGCAGAAATGCAGGTGATACTGATATTCGACTACCTCGACGCAGCGTGTAAATTATTTTGTCTTTTGATGAATTGAGCAAGAAGAGGTACAGCTAATGAATATTTTCCAAATCTATTTTTGAAAACAAGTCCAGCATTTGATAGAGCTGAAAGCATTTGATTAGCTGCACTTGAACTAAAGGCTTTTGTTTTTGCTTGCTTTGAGTGTACAACAATATCCTGTACTGAAAATTCATCATCGCAGTTATCTAAAGTTGATATTACCGTAAGTAATTCACGTTGCCTATCTGTAGCTTTCATCCAACGTCCTTGGAAGAAATCAATATCAAGTTTATATAGTATATCTTCAACAGGTACACTCGGTATTTCATTAAGTTTTATTTTAGTGACCCAAATGTCATAGACTTCTTTACATATATATTGTATAAAATATGGATAGCATCCTGAAATATCTATTATTGTGTCTACAGCTTCATTAGTAAATTTAATAGGAGAATTTGACGATTCGATTGGTTTTAATATTGCTTCTTTTGCAGATGATTTATCTAAATGTTTTAGAAAAATTACATGAAACATTCGTTCTGCATATGTTCTTGTATCTACTAATTTTGGGAATAATGTCGGAAGACCAGTCATAATCAACAGGACTGGAATATTCTTTCTCTGTAACGATTGAAACACCTCTAAAAGTATAGATAATGGATATTGGTCTTTCTCAGCGTGATCACACAGGTTTTGCGCTTCGTCGTAAGCAAAAACAATTCCCTTAACGCCATTAATTGTTTTTATAATATTCCATACCATTTCAATGACTTTTTTAAGTTTGTCAGAGGAAAGTCCAGGTGTTTTATTATATATAGATTCTAACACACTTGAATTAAGAGTATTTTTTACAGTAGTTTTTTGATTAATAAATCCAGTTGTGCTTTCAATATGTTCTGAAATTGTAAAACCAGAAGTAATGAGCGATATGTCAGTAAGTATTCGAGTAACCATATTTGCTTCAGATATAGACGCAGTTTCGGACATATCCGAGTTTGTCCATAACCATCCAAGTTTCTGAGCAATAGGTTTGATACTTTCAAGAAGAACAGTTTTTCCAACTCCACGCAATCCTGTAAGTATTACATTTTGTGTAACAGTGTTTTGCCCAAGATATTTACAAATTTCAGAGGTTTCGGTTGTGCGCCCAGCTAAATATGGGGGTTGATGACCCGCGCCTGGCCGAAATGGATTTTCAAACAGTTGTGTGTTCATATGCTATTTCCCTAAGTAGGTTTAGATACTATTAGCCACTTATCTAAATTTAGTCAAGTATCTAAATTTAGACTTCAAACTAAATTTAGATAAGCAACTAACAGAAACTAAAAATAGAACAACAGCACCCAAACGTGCAAGTATTGCGACGCACAGCTTAACATTACCCCATTGATAGCCAATATTGGGTTAGAATCAGCCAAAACCTGCTATAAGGAGGTGCTGATCACTACGAAAATGGAGGTTGTTTTCAATGAGCAAGCAATTTCCCAAGCTCAACAGGCAGAAGTTTCACCTCTACCCTGCTCGGGACACGGTCGATATGGAGGCCGTAAAGCAGACTATGGGCATAGTTAAGGCAGCTTTGCAGGCCAAAGGCGTACTTCTGCGCAATGTTCACAGCTATCTGGAGAGCATCACACCGCCTCCTGAAGGCAAAAGGTACGTTCTGGTGCCCATGAACCTGACCCTGTGGCTATACGCCCTAGGCTGTAACGACAAAGAAAAGAGCAGGATGTTCATCTCACTGGCAAAATCCGTACGCAATCTGCTAAAAAACAAGGGCAACACCATTACACTGAGCGCCATTCCCATTGGCAGGAACGCAAAAAACATGCTGTATGACCCAGACAAGCTCGCAAACATGGCATACTGCACCTACCAGGCTCTGCAGTCACTGCTTGTCGGGCTTGTCTGCGCCAGCACGGGCCTGCCGGTAAGCAATGAAGGGGTGGTACACGACGCAATACAGGCGGCATGTCCGACGCTGGATGGCGGGTACGGTGCCGTTGGTGGCAATTTTCGCTACACGGCAGCAT
>CAJOMG010000102.1 GCA_905235595.1 uncultured Desulfovibrio sp.
CTACCGCTCCATCTCTCGCGACTTCACCCTCCTCAATGGTGATTGTTTTGAATTGCTCCCGCAGTTCAATTTCCATTTCGACATGATATTTGCCGACCCGCCCTACTTCCTCTCCAATGATGGCATTAGCGTGCAGGCCGGCAAAATCGTAAGCGTCAACAAGGGCGAATGGGACAGAGGTGGTTCACCAGAACAGATAAACGACTTCAATAGACGATGGATACGTCTTTGCCGAGAAAAACTGAAAGAGGACGGCACGATATGGATTTCCGGCACATACCACAACATCTTTTCTGTGGCCAATAACCTCACGGAACTTGCCTTTAAGATTCTGAACGTCGTAACTTGGGTTAAAACTAACCCGCCGCCCAACATCAGTTGCCGTTACTTCACGTATTCGACGGAGTTCATTATCTGGGCACGTAAGTCGGCCAAGAAACCGCATCATTTCAACTATGAGCTGATGAAGCACTTGAACGATGATAAACAGATGACCGACGTATGGCGTTTGCCTGCCATTGCCCCTTGGGAAAAAACATGCGGGAAGCACCCAACTCAAAAGCCTTTGGCATTGCTTACCCGCCTCATTCTTGCATCAACGGATAAAAATGCCTGGGTTCTAGACCCATTCGCTGGAAGCAGCACAACAGGTATTGCTGCTAATCTCGTCGGTCGCCGATACCTCGGTATCGAAAAGGAAAAGAGATTTGCAGAAATGAGTAGCAGACGACGTGAAGAACTTAACAACCTCAATATCTATAGTAAGTACCGCTTAAGGATAAAGGACATTGCAAAATCGGAGCACCGCCCTGACCTCAATCAGAGCGGCAGAAAGCTCTGAGCCAGGGAGTAGTCCGTGATCTGGGGCATGCCGTTCAGGTTCAGGTGAAATTCCTGCACAAAACGGCATTCACCGAAGAGCTTGTCATTCAAATCTGTGCCTACCTGCAGGTTGAAAACTTTGGTCGTGCGCAAAATGGCAGTGTTGTCAGGCTCAACGTGCAGATCAAACAGGCAGCTGTGTGTGCCTGAGTTGAACATGGGCGCATACTCGTCAAGGGAACGCGTTGCCAGCTTTTCGCCGCCTGGCAGGGTGTGCGTGGGCTGCCCATTGTCTGTGACCGACGTTTGTGTGCCGAGCATGGTCATTTCCGACCATGTGCCCTGATGCATGAGTGTGCTGACAAAGCGCTGGGCAACGCTGCCTGGCACAAGGTTCTTCAGGGTTTGCATCACCGCATCTCCGGTAACGCTGATGCCATTCAGGCGGTACAGGGTGCGGCTGGAGTCATTGATCAGGTTAGTGTTGATGTTGTCTGCAAAGGTTGCGCCGGTTGTACCGGCCATGCTGTCGTACACATACTGACGGGTCTTGCTCATGATTACATTGCAGATGGCCTTGGGGCTGTTTGTGAGGGATATGTCTTGCCATGAGGCCATATCCTGCACGGCCCGCTCGATGACGGGCGTGAGTGCCTGCTGGTTTTGCTGGGTTATGCCGTAGCTTATGATGAGACGGCGTAGAAGATTGTGCATTTCAGGCGCAACCCTTGAGCGATATTTTTCATACATGGGCAAGCCATAGGCTATGGCAGCGTCGAGGCGCTCCTGCTCCTGCATGGTTGCCGTACCTGTTGCATGGGGCGTGAGGGCGGGCGGCGTGAGCAAATTGAAGGCAATGAGGCCCCGCGCAGCATGCGCGAGCATTATGCCTTCTTCGAGATCAGCGGCTTTTGCCGACGGAAGATGGCCGGCATCAAAGTGCATTTTACGCCATGTGGCGCTGGGTATGCGCGCAAGCCCTTCAGCAAGCGTTCCAAGCTTCTGATTGAGGAGGATGTTGCAGGCCTGCATGCGGATGAAGGCCTTGTCCTCCTCATTCAGAAGGTGGGTGCCTATGCTTTCGGGTGTTGCCATGTTGAGCTGCGCACCCATGTTAAGCATCTGTTCCTTCAGGCTCTCGTTGGATCCATTGCCGTGCTGCAAGGCAATGACTGCCTGTTCAAGGGCATCCGTGGTGCAGTTGTCAGCCATGGTGGCTGCAAACTTCAAGCCTTCGGTAACAAGCCAGGCCTTGGGCGCATTGCCTGCAAAGATGCTTTTGCGCAGTGCGATTTTGTGGCTTGCCTGCAGCGGAGCCTCGTTGATGGCGTTTAGGGCATCGCGCTTTTCCGTCAGCATTGTCTGCAGGATGCGCGTACACCAGGCAAGGCCCTCAGCACTCCGGGGATCGGGCGGAAGTGCCATGTTTTTGTTTTGAGCCGCTTCAAGATAGGCTGCAAACAAAACGTGCTCGCCAACACCGCCGTTTATCATATAGGTGTATACGTCTAACTCGTACAAGTTCGTTTCTTTGGCAAGCCAGCTCGCTGACTGGGCGGCGTTGGTTTCCCAGGCCCAGCGCAGGGCGGGCAGGGCCTTGAGCATGGCTGCCACATCGTTGCCGGCCTTATCCAGGATTTCACGGACCGCTGCCGGACTCCTGGCCTGAAGCAGTTCGGGCTTTCGCGCCAGAAGGAGCTGCAGGGCGCGCGGCACGTCTTCAGCCGCACAGGGCAGGTTATGGTCTGCGGCATAGGAGGGCAGGGCAGCTGCGAGATGCTGCCGCACAGCATAGTCAGTGAACACGTCAAGCGCCATGGTCTTGAAGTCTTCAGGCTGCAATGCCCGGCCCAAATTTTTCACTTTTTGGCCCAGAGCCTCCATCAGCGTAGGCCCGCCTTCATAGAGCTGCGTTGTTCTGAGGGTGTTCAGATCGTTGGGAAGCACATCGCCAAAGCTGTTGCGGACTGCATCGATGCTTGACCACAGCCCCTGGGCCAGAGGCAGCTGCAGTTGCTGGAGAAAGCGCGAGCCGGTGAGCATTGTGGCCAGATTCTCGTTGTCCTTTTGGGGCGTATTGGCCTGGCGCAATATGTTCCATGCAGGACTGTCTTCGGGAAGAAAATTACTGAGTTCTGATTCCAGATCGGGATGCTGCTGCAAGGCCTCGCTGAGGGTATCGGTTGCATCCAGCATGACCTGCGCGCTGAGGCTGTACAGTTCCTCAATGGTTTCAGCCCCGGTGTCAGCCCACTCTTCAGCATTGAGATACTTATTGAATGTGGACTGCATCACCCCAATGGCATCAGTGAAGGCCTTGGCAAGGGCCTGTCCCTGGGCATTGTTCTGCAGTGCATGGCGCAGGATTTGCCCGGCCTCGGACTTGCCGGCGGCCACAATGGCCGACAGGGGAATTTTTTTGACATTGGTGCCAAACTGCAGAAAGGCCGCAATCCATTTGTCTTTAAGCGCCTGCGGCATTTCAAGGGCATTTACCTCTGTGACCAGGGCCAGGCGGTTTGCAATAAAATTGTGCGCAAGGCTTTTGAAGGCATTTTCGGCGGAACCTTGCCCGCCCAGGGGCGCTTTGCCCTGAATGATGTTTAGCAGCAGCTTGTTGGCTTCTGTTTTGAGCGCATCAAGCTGCACATGGGCTTCTATGGTATTGGGGGCATAGCCTGTGTCTGCAGCACATTTTTCTATGGCCCATGCGGTCACGTTCTGATAGCTAGCCTGCGCTTCCAGGGCAGAGGTAAGCTTTTTGCCCAGGAGTTCCCGCTGCTGAGCGAACACAGCAGTCATGGCCTGTGTATCAGGGCAGGCACGCAGGCGCTGATCAAGCTCGGGATGCTCCTTGAGAATGGTCTTTGCGAGCTCTTGCAAGAGCCATACCGGCTTTTGCGGGATGGTGCTGTTCTGCTCGACGGCAAGCTGCGTGCAGAAGCGTGCGATAGCCTCTTGTAGGTCCTTGTTGCTGTACGCAGGTGGTGCGCCAGTATTGGCTTCTGTATGGAGCTGCAGGGGCTCTGCAGGCCGGCGGGGTGCAGGATGCGAGCAGGTGATGGTGCGCCAGAGAGATCGTATGCTTTGAAAAATGTACGTGAAGAAGTTGCGTGAGGGTTGAACGCGTGCGCGATTTTGCACAGAAGGACGGGCATGCTGCAGTACTGGAGGCAGATTTTTGTTGACAGCGGGTTCTAACGGCTGGCTGTTCTCTGCTATATCTTCCTCAGGTGCGATGTTGTCATGCTCATGAATGAGTAGAGACATTTCATGCCTCCTGATGTGTTAATGGACGGTATTTCTCTATAAGCTATGTAAAATTATCTTTCCCCCACATCCAAGTCAATATCCTGGGGCGTAGGTATCTCTCCTTTTCCTTCA
>CAJOMG010000103.1 GCA_905235595.1 uncultured Desulfovibrio sp.
GGGGTAGGCTGCTCCTGTGCTGCAGCAACGGCGGCACGGCACATGCGTTCGCCACCCTGGCAGTGCAGAGTCAGCAGATGAGCCCCTGCACGGGCGGCAGCGCTTACGGCCCGGGCTACGGTATTGGGAATATCATAAAACTTCATATCCAGAAAAACGTGAAAGTCCAGGTGTGCCAGTTCCGCCAGCAATGTCGGACCGGCGCTGGTAAAGAGCTCCAGACCTACCTTGCACCAGGGCACATGGCCGCGCAGACGACGGGCAAGTGCCAGCGCCGGCGCTGCTGCTGGGAAATCCAAGGCAATGATAAGTTGGGTGGATAATGCGCTAGAGGACATATATATACCGTGTCAGGCGTTGAGAATGGCTTCCACGAGGCCAGGGTTGCGGCAGGGCGCAAGACCAGCGGCCAGGTAGAGAGCGCGCAGTGCTTCGTATGCCTTGTCCAGGTCGTCATTGACCACAATGTAGTCATACCAGCGGGCCTCAGGCAGTTCTTTGCGGGCATTGTCAAGCCGTACATTAATGGTGGCTTCATCGTCCGAGCCACGGGCCCGCAGGCGGTTTTCCAGTTCGAGCATACTGGGCGGAAGAATGAAAGCAAAGACTGCCTCCGTCATGGTGAGCTTGAGCTGGGCTGCCCCCTGTACGTCAATGTCAAAAAGAAGATCGCGCCCCTGGTGCAGTGTATCCTGCACAGGGCCCAAAGGCGTACCGTACAGATTGCCATGTACCTCGGCCCATTCTGCAAAATAGTTTTCTGCACGCAGGCGCTCAAAGGTCGCTCGGGTGAGAAAATGATAATCCTTCCCGTTCACCTCACCCGCGCGTGGCTGTCTGGTGGTGCAGGAAATGGAATAGCCAATATGGGGAAACTCTGTGAGGAGCTTCCTGACAAGAGTGGTCTTGCCTGCCCCAGAGGGTGCGCTCAAAACCAGTGCAATGCCTTGGCGGGGCGATGTATTTAACGTCATGTTCTGTTTTTTCCGTAAAGATGCCGTGTGGTAACGGGCATGTCGCCAAACATTATTGTTTGCACACATTATGTCTTCTTCATACCACTTTTTTACAAGACTTGTAACACCCTCTGAAATGGGCACCTCGCGCCACAAATCAGCATGCCGGATGGTATGCGTCAGGCTTTTCTTGCTACGGGCGTAACGTCATGTTCTTCCAGTAGGGCAATGGCCGGCGATTCCGGTATGCCAAGATAGCTGCTCAGTTCTTTACGGCGCAGGAATAGTGCTGGCATGGTTGCCTCCATCGTTCTGTTGCCGTTCTTTTTTCCTGGCCCGCATCTTCTTATTGTGCGCTGCGTTACGGCATTCTCTTGAACAGTACGCAGCCTTTGGATGGTGCGGCTCAAAAGGCTTGCCGCAGTTGGCGCATGTGATTGTCATGTTATTTCTCCGGCTCTGGTATGGGGTCTGCCCATATGCCTGATAGTTTCACATTTTCTAACAGATACGGTTCTTCAACACCCGACGCTATCTTCTGCCTGGCCCTGCTCCCACTATCCCACGGACGACGAGCATTGCCAAGGTGTTATCTGCTTGATCTGCTTACGCGCGCAGCCTTCCTTGATGTGATGCCAGATCGCAGCAGAACTTCCTGATATTTTTCTTGCTAATTCCCGTCAAATACGGAATACTCCACATAAGATAAGGCTGGTGTTTATGAACACGCACGATTGCCAGAATTGCCAGTACTGTTCGGGTTGGGAAGACAATAGAGCTTTCTGTCGCAATGCCTGGTGCAGTATTCCGTACTGTTCCGAAGTATTCTGCCTGATGAACAACAAAAAGCCCCTTCTGCTGACGGATGGGGTTGTTCTCTGTGAATGCGCACCGGATGTTTTCTCCCGCATTCAGAGCTGCTCCGGCTGGAAAATCCGCACTCTTTAAGAGGCCATAACCGCCTCTCACTTTGAAAATACCAGAACTCTGGCGTTGCGCCCATTCTTCGGCATTGAGGGAATACCACGAGCCACGGCATCTCGAAGTTTGCCTATAACGAAACCGCTGCATAATGACCGTGCAATGGCCTCATAATTTCAGTCTATTAACTTGAGCTGCTTAGTCGAACACGAATGAGTCGACTTTATGCGTATTTTGTACTATGATCTCAAAGAGATATTGCTGTGCATACTGAAAGGGAAGATGAACAGTATCACGGGAAGGGAAACAAGCGTTTCTACGATTCGAATTTTCTTGGAGGATCCTCATGAATCTCGTTAAAACATCTGTCTTGGTAGCTGCGCTGATGGCTTCTTCTGGCTGTGTAACAGGTATCAATCCAGGAAACATTGTGGGTGCGGGGGCAAACCTCTACAAGTCCGCCACTGTCAGCGATGACGAACTTGTATCATTAAGTATGCAACTGCGCGAGAGAGAGGATAAAACACACAGGGTCGCACCTGCCGGCAGCAGCTATGCCAAACGACTGGACAGGCTTATGGCCAATCTGACTTCGGTAAACGGCAAGCCCCTGTCCTATAAGGTATATATTACTAATGAAGTTAATGCCAATGCTGCGCCTGATGGATCTGTGCGTGTCTTCTCTGGTCTCATGGATGTCATGACTGACGATGAACTCCGTTTTGTTATCGGTCATGAAATAGGGCATGTGGCACATAACCATGCAAAGCAAAAGTATCGCGATGCCTATCTGACTGCCGCCGCACGAAAGGCTGCAGGTATCTATTCGGCAGTCGGAGTGTTCTCCAACGGTGTCCTGGGCGATGTTGCCGAGAATCTGGTTAAGTCACAGTTCTCGCAAAGTGACGAACTCGAAGCTGACGAATACGGTCTGCAGTTCCTGCAGAGTAACGGTTATGACCAGAACGCGGCCCTTACCTGCCTTGCCAAGCTTAAGGGTTCCGGAGGCTTCTTCTCCACACATCCGAGTTCTGAAGAGCGCGTAACTAATCTGCGGAAAAGGATAACTCAGGGAAAAACCATGGATTCCAAGTGATAGCTGATGGTTTCACCGTAGAGACCGAATGTTGTAAGGAAGAGGCCGGTATGCGTGATTGAGTCGTGTATCCGGCTTCTTCTTTTACGTCACTGCCAGAAAGTGTCGTGTTGCCCTTCTGTGATTCTCACAAAATTTTTACCATTCCCCTGTCTGGAGAGTATGGGTATACTATTGCTTGTTGTGTATGGAAAACAAGGGTGTCAATTGGTTGTCTGTTCGCCAAAATACAATTCCCGTATAATGTCTGGATGCCTTCGCAGTTCCTCAGGTAGGTATTCTGCCGCCATTGGCTGGCGACGTATAGCGGCACAGCAGACTTCAAGCGTGCGTAGATTTTGGGGAACATAATTCAGTGCCCATCCATCATTTTGCACTGCCATCAGGCATATTATTTCATTACAGACTGCTTCTGGCACATAATGCAAAGCTGCACCAGCAGCAGTCACAGCCGCACAACACACCTTTGAGGTTCTGAATTTTTCAGGGATATGCGTCAAAGCTTTCCCGTCAACAGCTACTGCTGCAAGACATATCTCGATATTTAAAGCCTTTTCGGGTACATAACGTACTGCTGCACCTACTTTTTGCACCGCAATAAGGCACATTTCAGGCGTCCGTAACTCCAGTGGCACCCATTCCAATGCCCAACCGTTGTTTTTTACGGACGTAAGGCACATTTCTTCCGTGCGCAGTTCATCAGGAACCCAACGAAGCGCTTTCCCGTCTGATTTCACAGCAACGAGGCAAACATCATACGTTCTTTCACTTTCTGGAGCCTCTTTTAAGGCTCCGCCAAATTTACGAACCTTTTCCATCCAGATATTATCAGACATAACATACCTCGCAGTTCAATCCTAAACTGACTATCTGTGCGGCCTTTGCAATCTGAGAAACGCAAACCCGACCCCATGCAGCGTTTTTCATTTGTCCAAGCTACGGCCATCTGGAGCTCCACCACGACGTTACCACATCACTATGTTGTGGATGAAAATGTATCTGCGTGAAGGGTTCTGTGTCAATCGCCCAACGCATATTGGTCATGGTGGTCTGGCTGCAATGTCGCCCGGAATCTTCTCCACCTTGGGCTGCCCATTGCAGAAATTGAGGCGTTGCGCACGGTGCAGTGAAACCGTCCCAAGAACTGTCCCAGCGCCACAGGCACTTGCCCTGTGCCCATAAAATGCCTATTCTTC
>CAJOMG010000104.1 GCA_905235595.1 uncultured Desulfovibrio sp.
GTTGGGGTCACCGGCCTGACCAGCATCTCGGTAACGTACACGGCTGTTGTGGACGGTGGGGAACCAGAGGCGGTCTCGCTGTTTGCCCTCGCCTCGGTCCTGCAGAGCTACGCCGATGACGGCAATAACGATGACCTCAACCTTGACGACAACTTCGACGTGAACCTGGTTGGCACCGACACCATGGACGACGGCTTCGTGGGCGCGTAACCAACGTAAACTAAACTAAACTAACAGAGGCGGGGCGCAATGTCGGCCCGCCTCTGGCGTTTTTCCAAAGAACCACAACCAGAAGCAGCGTAACCGTTCCAAGAATTCTATCTGGCCGCAATGGTAGTACTCTGATAGTGCAAAGGCAGGTGGTATAATCACTGGCCTGACCGTTTTGTCAGCTATTGCGATCTTCTTAAAAGCCATCGGATATCCTCTGGCCTTTGCTGCACACTGGCGCTACCATGCACCCATGTCACTGGAAACAGATATTTTTCAGCGCAGGCGCATTGAATTTGCAAGTCTCACAGATTTTGGCTGCACCCCCTGCCCATCCGGCTACCTCTATACAGAACTTTTTTTGAACGGCCAGTTTCGCGCCGAAATTCATATTTCTCTCGCTGGAGAGGTAACCGGCCGTGTCATCGAATGTGATTCCGGCGAGGAGTATCTGCCACTGCATGTGGAAGGGCAAACGGGTTCCTTTGTTGGCGAAATTCGTGAGAATTACACAAGAATCCTGCAAGCCATTGCCGCGCACTGCACCACGGCGCAGCCATTCCTCCATGCACAGGCCAACAGGTTGGCGGAACTGTTGCTGCTGCGCTACGGAGACAAGCCGGACTTTCCCTTCAAAAAGCTTCCTGCCTATGGGGTTTTCCGTCATGCTGGCAGCCGCAAATGGTACGCCCTGATTATGAATATTCCGCGTGCGCGGTTGTTGCACAAAAAGAAAGCATGCAAACAGGAACAGGGGGATATCGTCGAAATCCTGAACATTAAAGTTCCACAGCCCCATATGGCGGCATTGCACAACGTGGAGGGAGTATATCCCTGCTATCACATGAACCGTGCCAACTGGGTCAGCATTCTGCTGGAAGAAATCCTGCCGGACAAACGCATTCTGGAGCTTGTGGCTGCAAGCCGGGCAGCAACGGCAACTCCGGTATCGAGTGCGGCGCACGGCAACGTGTGGCTTATTCCAGCCAATCCAGCCTTTTTCGACGTCGAGGGCGCTTTTGCCAGCAACGACACGTTGCTGTGGAAGCAGTATCCCGGCATCAAAACAGGCGACGTGGTGTATATATACCTGGGAGCCCCGATATCTGCCATTCGCTTCCGCTGTGATGTTGTGGAGACCGGCATCCCGTATGCATACGAAGATGCGCATCTTTCCATGCGGCAGGTCATGCGCATACGGCAAACGCACGTCTTTGCGACGTCATGTTTTTCTTTGGGCGTGCTCAAGACATACGGCGTGCGCGCGGTACGTGGGCCCCGGCGCATACCGGATACGCTGTTCAGTGCGCTGGAAACCGCTGGCACGCCTGTGCGCAAAAAACCTTCAGGTGCTGCGACATAACCGGGAGAGCACTTCAAAGAGGTCTGCCTCCGTATCAGAGCCGTAACCGTCCAACCACCACATCTACGGGGAGGCGTAGGAGACGGATAACGCAGGGGCAGGCCAGCTTCATTACTGACCTGCCCCTTTGTATTGGAACACATCCCCTATGGGGAGATGCGGTTTTTGGGACGGTTACCTTACTTCATGCTGTGCAGCAGATCAGGCTGCGGCCCGTCGCCAATCCATTCCTGTCCATTCCAGACCTGCTTGTGCTGCGGCTTGACCGGCAGGAGCTTCGTCCAGGGATGCTGCTGCAGAAAGTCGGCATCCTGCTGCAGCTTGCGGCTTAGCTTGCGTATGGGCGGCACTATGTCGCGGATGTCACCGGCCAGTGCCGGAGCAATGCCGTACTGCGTGGCCTGACATGCCAGATCCACCGCCTTTTGACTGCTTTCATAGGACGTCATGCAGGTATTGAGCTGCTTGGTCGGGTTATGGAAGCCCAAGCTGTTTTCTGCAGAAACATAGTCCCAGAACATTTGGCCCTTGCGTACCATTTCGCGGGCCTCCTGCATGAGCTTGTCATAGTTGGGAGCGCGGTTGCCAGACCAATCGTTGGCCAGACGCACGGCCTCGTGTGCCTTGACGGACATGGCTTCGGCAGCCAGCAGCTTTTCGTAGACCTTGTCCTGGATGTAATGAACACGGCTACGCAGGTATTCTGCCGTCTTGTCGGCATGGCACTGGCGGCAGGCACGCAGTTCCTTGTCCTTCATGGGGGATGTCATCCAATGGCTGGAGACCTTCTTGCCATCTTCGCGCACAAACTGCATGTGGCAGTCGGCACAGGCCACGCCGGCAGCGCCGTGCGGGCCATCCTGGAAGGTTTCGTAGTCAGGGTGCTGCATCTTGATGATGTTGACCTTGGAAGCAGCATGCACAAAGTCTGTGAAGGGGGTTTCCTTGCCGTTGGCATCCTTGGGCCCATGGGTCTTGTAATACTCATAGAAGGCTTCCGGGGTCTTGCCCAGATCCCACGGGAATACGGGGCGTTGGTGAGGGCCATTGCCCTTGGCTGTGAAGTAGTATTCCACATGGCACTGCGCGCAGACAAGCGTGCGCTTTTCGTTGCGGGAGATTTTTGCCCAATCCTGTCCCGAGCGCTGCAGCCAGTCTCGCAGGGGTTCGGAGTAGAGGCGCAGTTCCATGGTCTGCGGATCGTGGCAGGTGGAACAGGAGATGGATTCGTCCATGGAAATCTTGTCCTTGGGCCGGAAGGTATTGAAATCCATGGACCAGAACTTGTCCCCGTACTCCTTGATCCAAAGCATCATGCGCGGCGTCTTGCAGTTCCAGCATGTTGCGGGCATATGGCCCTTGCCGTCGGCGCTGAAACGGTCATGCCGGTCAATGTTGACAATGTCTTCAACAGCGTAGGTGTGCCCACGCGCCTCATTATATTCGTAAGAGAAGGGGTAGCCAAGCCAGAGATTCTTGAGGTACGGCTGTGAGCCCTGCTTGAAACCTTCGGGCAGGGGATTGATTTCGTCTTCCTTGTGGAAGGCAATGGACCCCTTGTATTTGGTCATCACCTCGCTTTCATTATTCTGCATGTATGAGGCGTATTGCGAGGGGAACTGTTTGGCGAAGGCTGAGGTGTGCGTCTCATCCTTGGCGATGCCTGTACTGTAGACAGGGGCTTTCAGTTCTGTGGAAACATCGTTACAGCCGGCGAGAAGGGCAATTCCCAGGGCAAACGGCAGAAAGGCCGAACGGGAAAAGAGCTTATTCATAGGCTACCGTCCTTTGGGCAAGGGGCTGATGCCGCATGTGGGCCACATTGCGGTGACAGTCCACGCAATAGGGCTTGGCGTCCATGCTGGCCACGTTAACATTGGTTTGAGCATGACAGGCAATGCAGTTTTCATTGACAATGTCACGAGTTGCTACACTGGGTGGATAGGGCACATCCTTGCCCGCGAGGTTGCCCAGAAAATCCATAACCCCGGCCTGTGCCTTGAATGGCAGTTTGCGCAGGATGGCATGCGGTGCATGGCAGTCGTTGCAGGAGCGGTCCGCATGTGTGCCCAGCTTGTGCGTAATTGCTGCCTCTTGCATGAGGTGACATGTTGCACAGAAAGGACGCTGGTCGGTGCTGAGCATGGCGTATATTGACACTCCCAGAAGTACGGCCCCTAAAACAACGCCGCCGCAAAAGAGTTTGAGCCATGGTCGCTTGCCTGGTGAAACCATACGCTCTCCTTGGGTTTGTTGTGTTACCTTTTTTTCACCATGCAGGATAATTGAACATATGGCAATATCTGCACAAAAAGAAAATGCATCTTTTGCCTATGCCTCAGGCAGGTAAGGCTGCATGGTATATGGTATTGCCAGTAAAGGATTTTCAGATACACATAGTGATTGACATCCTCCCCCGCCTAAAGTCGGGGGATTCCTATCGGTAGCGGCCCTATTGGGCCGCACCATAGGCGGGTTCCTGCTTCATCGCAGGCGCTTGAG
>CAJOMG010000105.1 GCA_905235595.1 uncultured Desulfovibrio sp.
GGCCAGACTAAGCATGCGGCCTATGGTCGCAAAGTCTTCGCTAATCTCCGCACCAAGTACGTAAAGTGCGTTATTCATGCTTATCATACGACTGACGGCGAAGTTATAGGTTTTCACTTTATTCTTGCCAGCCGATATGTATTGTACCAGGCAGATTTTTCGTATTTCCTGCGCCTGGAGTAGCTGGTCAATATGACCAAAATACGGTGTATAGTCGATGCGGCCCTTGCTGAAGAAGGCAAACTGAGGCTTACCCTGTTGAGTGCTGTGAATGAAGGAGGCATCAGCCATGAGGATAGAAAAACGAAAAATACTTTCATCCACGCGTTTGCGTATTTGCTCTGGTAAATAGGGTTCAGCAAGTTCCCGACAGACGCGAAGATAGCGCAATTCTTCAAAATCCAATCCCAGATGACGGCGGGATGATGGACATATCTGATACCAACGACGGTGTCCTTCCATACCAGACTGTAGACTGGTGCCAATCACGCCCTCAATTTCACCGATAAGTCGAATAATTGTTTGTGAAGAGCAGTTGAGCCATTCAGCCAAATCGCGCTGAAAATGGCGGTTGCCGTCCAGCATGAGACGCTGGAACAACCGTAAAAGTTTTGTGCCGGTTGTGGCGTCCATGTCACGTTTGATGGGCATGGGGACCTCGAACGACATCCGGGGGCGTAACTTTGCCCCCGGACATGTCTTTTATTCCATCTGTGTGTATTTCATACACTAGCTGGGGTAGGCACGCAATCTTCAGGCAATCCAGCATCGGCAATCATTGCCTTTACGTCAGGATCTTCGCCTTTCAACAAAGAAATAAGACGTTCACATGCTTCGCCTGTGGCGGTTACAAAATCATGCAACTGGCCACATAAGGATTCGAAATTATCAAACCAGTCGTCATTGGACAAATCGTTATCCAGCTTAAAAGGTCGCCTCGAAAGTGTAAAATTGTTAAGCCTCACACCCATTATGCCCTGTTTTGCTAAAATACGGTTGGCACGTACAAACACTGGGCGATATTGGGCATAGAGTTTTTCCATGGCAACTTTTTTATCCCGTAGAGATATAAAAGCCATTTTACGTCCGGTATGTGTTATAAAACTATCAATTTTGTTGCGTGCCTTTTGTATTAGCCCGTCGCTAATTAATTCGAGAGGCGGATCCCAACAGAAAAAGCAGTTCTTATAATAATCGATATCGCACTTCAGCGATAGCATGTTGATCTTCAGGAAATAGACATTGAGATGACGGCATACTTCATTCAGTTTCATGACTGCCGCGTTTTCCGGCGTGAAATCGTGTTTGTTCTTCTTGGCTGTACGTCGTTCATCCCAAAAAACAAGGCCAGTCAACATGCCGGCACCGGCCAAGGCACCTCCAAGAAAATAGGGGATGCTCATACATAACTCCTATGCCGGTTGTGTTGCACTTTCTGACTCGTGCTCTGCATTTCCAGCGTTTCCAGAAAAGCTCATGCATCCGTCATCTTCATCATCTAGTGCGCAGTTGCTGCTGTCGTTGTCATGCTCAGTAACATACCAGGCCACCACACCCAATGTAACTGCTCCAGCAATTACGCCACCAAGAAAATAGGCAAGCTTATCCATGATGTCCTCCCAAAAAAGATGTCAGTGATACTACACCGCGTCAGGTGTATTCCTGCCGTTGAAATATCACTACGACAACAATCTTCCATTAGAAGGAATGTTACAATTTTCCTCCAATTTTTTCCCACCAACGGATCACTTCTTCCTGAAGGGCATCTATATCAAAGTTCCAGTGACCATCACAAAGCAGTGTGTGATACCCCATACCTAGAGCATAGGTCATGCTACCGGCAACGGCTGCTCCCACAAGAGAGCCGATACCAGGAATAAATTTGGTAACTTGCTCAAAGGCGAATCGGCCCGCCACTCGTGCCGCCAATGGCCCAAGCAACTTGGCAGCCAAGTCAGTGGTAAGTTCGCGTCCGTTCAATGTGGTCAATCGTACCAGCATAGCCACCTGAACGGGCATAATGAGTGCCGCATCCGGCACAGCGGGAATTGGTTGTGCCGCAGCGGCAGAGGCCATCCCGCTGAATACCCGAACGATATTTTCCGCCCTACGGTCTAACAATTCCCTGTCCTGCGTCACGCGGGCAAAATATGTTTTTGCAGTATCTGGCAGGAGGTTGAAAATACGTTGCCGAAGCTCTGAGATACCATACTGGCTGGATGTATCATCGTATTCTTCACCACTGGCACAAGGGATAATTTCATCCACACCAGGCAGCACACTGGCAGCATAGGCCAACCAATCTGCGATATTACGTTCCTTTTCTGTGGTAGGCGCTGTAAGGTTAAGGGATGAGGGTTGCCAATCTCGTGCTGGAGCAGCGCAGTCCACTTTGGTGCCAACAGTCAGCATAGGCATGGCTGTTCGGCCTGAAAAATGCTGTTCGACTTCAGAAAGCAGGTTGGTTTCATAGTCCAGGCTACGCTCAGGACAGGGTACGGCCAACAGAAGCAAATGTGCCGCATCGGCCTGATCCAGCACGGTATCCATGCGCTCACCATGACGACCGGCCTCTCCCACACCTGGCATGTCCATCACTCGCAGCGGGACACCGCCTCCTTCCAACTCATGAGGTGTGGGCTTCTGTGTTGTGGGGATGACACCCACTGATGAAATATGCCGTCCTGCAAGGGCGTTAATAAGACTCGACTTACCAGCACCAGTCCGGCCTGCTACCAGCAGTGTCGGCACAACATCTGAATTGGGAAACTTTTCTTTTGCCGCCTTTAACACGTCTGCCAAGGTATTGAAGTCCAGCTTACTCTTGAGCCATTCCAGTTGTTCGATAGTAAGCATCAGTTGGTACCTCCATGCTTGCTTTCTCGTTCTGCGCGGGCTTCCTCTTCCATCTTGTGGCGCTGTTCACGAGCTTCCTTATAATTGGTCTTGAGCAGTTCCTGAACTTCCTCCACACTCGGCTTGAAATTATCACGGGCAAAAAATTCAAGGTACGTCATGCCGATAGCATAGGTCATAGGACCGGCGATACTAGCGCCGATAAGGCCACCAGCTATACTGCCGATGCCTGGAAAGAAATCCAATAAACTGGCAAGTGCCATTCGTCCCATGAAGGATGCCGCCACTGGTGAGAGCAAATTGAAAGCTGTCTCACGAGTCATAACCTTGCCGTAAATGTCAGCGATTTTCACGATGAGACCTATTTGCAAGCCAGCCAACGGGATGCAGTCCGCAAGAGGAATTGGCGTGAGGGCAATAGCAGCTGCCGTTACGGACGCCCCCCATATCAGCTTTTCCGCGAGATCACGCTTATCCACATCTACGCGCAGTGCACGGGCAGCTGCGTTTTTTACAGCGGCAGGCAGACTCTCCACTACCACACGGGCAAGATTATCAAGGCCATAACGGCCCTGTACATCGTCAAAAGACTCTCCGGCAGAGGTGAGGATCAGACGGTTTTCATCCACACCACAGGCATTTCGCAAGGCAGCAGCCCATTCAGTAATGGATTTTTCTTTTTGTGTAGATGGCGAAGAAAGGTTAAGGGCTTCGGGATTCCAATCACGCACGGGATTGAACATGTCGATGCGATTACCTACCACCAGCAATGGAAACTCAGAGTCAACCTCTGCAACTGACTGTGCAAATTGTCTCTCGTATTCCCAGGCACGGTCAGGGGCTCCTACAACCAATAGTCCTACATGAGACGAACTCAACTGACCAAAAATAAAATCCAGCCTATCCTGATGTTTGTCGGCCTCACCGAAGCCCGGCACATCAAGGATGCGCAGACTGCTTTCACCAAGTGTCCACGCCTCCTCCTGTTCTTCTTGCGTAGTAGGCTCGGAATGACCGACGCGGTTAACTTCACGTCCTAAAAGAGCATTAATAAGGCTCGATTTCCCAGCGCCAGTCTTACCACAGACCACGATACGTGGCTTCTCCCCAAGGTGCTTTTCTGCTTCCTGAATGACGCGATCCTGTTCGTCTATGGGATTAACACTCATGCCATTCCTCACTTGAATCGAT
>CAJOMG010000106.1 GCA_905235595.1 uncultured Desulfovibrio sp.
ATGGGCTTGTTCCCCTTCAGACGCAGGCCACACCATGTTATTGATGTATATGCCGTCGGCAATCTGGTTGCTGAGTTTGGCAAATTTTACAAGTCTTTTGGCAGCAACATTGCGCCAGCCATAGCGCCTCACAAAAGACCGGGTACCCCTCATTTCCACGTTGTCATACATAAAAAGCGTAATACGAAGAAAGAGAAATTTATGGCGGTAGGCTTTTGCGGTCACATCAAAATGCCCATAATAGATGTTATTACTGAGGGTAAAATAATGGGCACATACCACAGTGTCTGCATCGCAAATGACGACAACCTGCTTTTTTGCAATATTGTCAACAAGTTCTTCGAATTCCGGCAGGCTGTCAGAACAGAAATCAAATTCCTCAGATAGCAGACGGTATACAGCTTCCGCGTCTTCCTGCGTGGCAAACCGTGGCTGCGATGTTGTTCCGTCGTCCTGGCTTGCAACCAGCTCGCGCAGGGCGGCAATGATATGGGGCTTGGGTTTTTCCAGGCGCATACGCGCGTTCCGTGCCCTGCATGCAAAGTCCGCAGCAGTCAGAGCGGCAAGAGTGGCCTGAGTGTCTGTGTCCCTGCCAACCACAGAGATACGCAGGGTAACGCCGTCAGGGCGTGCAGCCTGTGCTTCTTTGACCGCCTGGTAAAGTGCGTCAGTGGTAGCGACACAATAGAACAGATCGCGATAGTGCTGAAAATACGGAATGCTCAACAGAAGCGCCTTGTGCCCATAAAACAGACGACAGGCCTTACGCGTCAGCATGTCTGCAAGTTCACCGTTGGACTGAAACATGTTGGTAAGCATACGGCCAGAGCGCATCTTGAGCGCGTCTAGCTGTGCAGCCAGGTTCTCAATGGTGGCTTCTATCTCTGTCATAGGGCATCTCGCATACATCAGTCCGCAGCGCCGGCGTTAAAGGGAACCTGAACGCCGGTTATATACCTGGCCGCATCACTCAGGAGAAAGACGAGCATACGGGCCACATCTTCAGGTGGGATGAGGCCCATGGGCTGGTAACCCTCACGAAGATGGGCATCAAAATCCCCTGTCCATGCCTCTGTGCCCCGTGCCATGGGGGTGTCAGCAAAACCAGCGCGCAGAGTGCATATGCCCACATTTCTGTGCAGCAGTTCCGTTGCCAAGGAGCGCACTGCGGCCTCCAGTGCTGCCTTGGATGCCGCATAGGCCGTAAAATATTTTTCATGCGTTCTGCTGGCCAGAGAGGACATGGCCACCATGCGCATGGGATGCGCCCTGGGCTTGAGCCGCGATAGCCAGCGCACACAGTCCACAAAAGCAAAAAAATTCACCTGCATGACGCTCTGCAGCAGAGATGGTGTCATATCCCGCAGGCGTTGACGGCTGCTGATACCGGCACAGTAGGCCATGCCATCCAGAGGGCCACAGTGCTCCCATACTGCGCGCAACCATACTTCTATGCCCTCCGGCTGACTCAAGTCACAGGGCATGATAACATGCCCCTCCCCCTGCAGGACACTTTGCGTCGCTTCTAGGCGAGACACATCGCGCCCCGAAAGCACGACGCTGGCCCCTGCCTGGGCCAAGGCTACGGCTACTGCCCGTCCTACGCCAGAGGATGCACCTGTTACGAGATATCGTTTGCCAACGAAGAACGCACTGTCGTATATGTGATCCTTCATTTGCTCTCCGCAGGTTGTAGCAATCCTTCTTCAAATACGCCACCCTCAAGAGGAAAGATGGGCTCCATGACGCCCGGCCTGATGTTCAGGTCCACAATGCCCCAGGAGAGGCCAATGCCAAAGGCACAACAAAGCAGGTGCAGTTCATCGCGCGGGTCATTGGCATAGGCGTCCAGCATGGTGAGTGGCACGGAGGCGGCATTGGTATTGCCATACCTGTCCAGAGAAAGGGGCACACGTTCTGCGGCAATACCCAGACGCTTGGCCATGGCGCGCAATATCTGACGGTTGGCCTGGTGCAGCACCAGACCGTCATAGGTATCCAGCGTGGTGTGATTATCTGTCAAAAACTGCCGGATGCTGTCCACCACGGTTGTAGTGGCAAAAGAGGTGATTTCCAGGCCATCCATATAGCGGCCAGCGTCAATCTCCACACCATGGCAGGTTCTGGCATGAGCAAAGCGACGCCACTGGTTACGCCAGCCCGCACGTGGATTATAGAGGAAACGGTAGCCCGAGCCATCCGTATGCAAATCAATACGTATGGGGCTTGCTGTGGCTGCACGCTCCAGCAAAAGGGCTGTCGTGCCCTCCCCTTCCAAAAAATGCCCCTGGCTGCACAATTCATCGCGGGAGGCATACAGTCCCCACATGGTGTCGCCCGAAACCATCAGAAGTTTGTGGATGTTCTCCTGCTGCAGCAGCGATGCGCAGACGCTAAGACCATAGGGAAAGCTGGAACAGCCCAGGGTGATGTCAAAGGCCAGCGTGTCCGTGCGCATGCCCAGGCGGTACTGCAGCAGATGTGCGTTGCCTGTGGCAGCATTGAAATCCGGCGTCTGAGACATAAAGAGTACGCCGTCCAGATCTGCGGCCAGCCAGCCGGCTTTTTCCAGAGCACGGCAGGCTGCGGCATAGCCCGTGTCCAGGCACGTCTGTTCTGTCACAGAGATATGGCGCTGCCGCACCCCGATTTGTCTGATAAAATTTCTTATGTAGGCGGCATCAGGCCGGTTTGGATCTTCGTCGGCCTTCTGTACATGCGCGGGCACAGCACAGGTGAGTGCGGCAAAGCCGATGTTGTCAAATTGCAGGCAAGGCATGGCCTACTCCGCCTGCTCCATGGTATCCAGAATGTCCTGCACGGTCTGGAAGGCGCGGATTTCCGCACCGCTCACCTTTTTGTTGAAATCGTCCGTCATCATGACCACATAAGAAAGCGCGGCCAGGGAATCCCATTCCTCAATGTCTTCAAGGCGCATGTCCGGCGTTATGGTGCCGGCATCCACATCGAAAATCTCTTCCAGCTTCGCCAGTTTTTCCTTCAGCTCCATACTGTTCTCCTTATGCTTGGCGTACGTGTGTGCCACTATTCCTCGTAATGGATGGCCCCCTTGCCCGGGTGCTCAATAAGATCGCAAAATGCCAGATTGCCCAAGTGGCCGATGGCACTTGCCAGGGAAAGCCCGCCGCCAAAGGCCGACAGGCATACCAAAAATTCTTGTGTCAGTAATTTCACCCCCAGGTTATAGGCAATATTTACGGGAATGGTGGACGGCGATGAATTGCCGAAATGCTCCACCACATTGTTGAACAGCTTCTCCCGGGGCACTTCCATCAGATCAGCCAATTTCTCCAGCATAAAGCGGTTGGGCTGGTGGGTGAGGTGGTAGGCAATATCTGCCTTGGCCACGCCGGCATAGGCGCAGGCTTCTTCCACCAGCGACGGCACTTCCTCCATCACGAACTGAAAGACCGCCGTGCCGTCCATGTGCAAATGCTCCAGGGAACGGTAATTGCCTGCGGCATCCTGTTCCATTTTGGCCGTCTGCGCCGAACGGGGCATGCGCAGCCCGCCGGCCGGAACCATGAGGGCCTCCCTGCGGCTGCCGTCGTGCGCAAATACAAAGGATATTTTGTCTTCAGAACTCTCAGACTTGCGCACCACAGCCACACCTGCCGCATCACCGCACAGGGGGTAGGTATTCCTGTCCTTGATGTTGGCATAGCAGGAGCCCGCGTCTGTAGTCACTACCGCAACTTCTTCCAATCCACTTCCGACAATAAGACTGCAAGCCGTATACAGGCCGGAAATAAACCCGATGCAGTTTTCGTACTGGTCTATGCAGTGTGTGTGCCGCGAAAGACCCAGCTGCCCATGAATGACCTTGCTGTTGCCAGGGATGGGATGGTCAGCCTGCTGCGCCACCACAACAATGGCAGCAAGGCGCTCCTTATCAAGAAATTTTTTTACGTATAAAAACCCTTCGTATCCCTACCTCAATTAACAGTATAAAAATGGGAACCCATAATATAATCCGTTTTAACCAAACAAATTCATCCTCTTATATTCCTTTACATGAAAGACCTT
>CAJOMG010000107.1 GCA_905235595.1 uncultured Desulfovibrio sp.
CCTCAACACTTGGTTTGAAATTGTCACGGGCAAAGAATTCCAGGTAGGTCATGCCGATGGCGTAAGTCATGGGACCGGCGATACCAGCGCCGATAAGGCCTCCTGCTATACTGCCGATGCCTGGAAAGAAATCTAATAAACTGGCAAGTGCCATTCGTCCCATGAAAGATGCTGCCACAGGCGAAAGTAGGTTAAAAGCTGTCTCCCGAGTCATAATCTTGCCGTAAATGTCAGCGATTTTCACGATGAGACCGATTTGCAGTCCCGCAATCGGAATGCAGTCGGCTAGAGGAATAGGCGTGAGTGCAATAGCAGCAGCCGTTACGGATGCACCCCATATCAGCTTTTCCGCGAGATCACGCTTATCCACATCGACGCGCAGTGCACGGGCAGCTGCATTCTTTACAGCAGCAGGCAGACTTTCCACAACAGCACGAGCAAGGTGGTCAAGGCCATAACGGCCCTCGACATCCTCAAAAGACTCTCCGGCAGAGGTGAGGATCAGACGATTTTCGTCCACGCCACAGGCATTTCGCAGGGCAGCAGCCCATTCAGTAATGGATTTTTCCTTTTGTGTGGACGGCGCAGAAAGATTAAGCGCTACCGGATTCCAATCACGCACGGGATTGAACATGTCGATGCGGTTACCTACCACCAACAATGGGAACTCAGAGTCAACCTCTGCCACTGCCTGCGCAAATTGTCTCTCGTATTCCCAGGCGCGGTCAGGTGCGCCTACAACCAGCAGACCTACATGAGACGAACTCAACTGGCCAAAAATAAAATCCAGTCTGTCCTGATGCTTGTCGGCCTCACCGAAGCCCGGCACATCAAGGATGCGAAGGCTGCTTTCGCCTAGTGTCCAAGCCTCCTCCTGTTCTTCTTGTGTAGTAGGCTCGGAATGACCGACGCGGTTAACTTCACGTCCTAGAAGAGCATTAATAAGGCTCGATTTCCCAGCGCCAGTCTTACCACAGACCACGATACGGGGCTTTTCCCCAAGGTGCTTTTCTGCTTCCTGGATGACGCGATCCTGTTCGTCCATGGGATTAACACTCATGCCATTCCTCACTTGAATCGGTTACGATATTCGTTAAACACATCCTTCACGGTGGTCTTGAACATGGTAATATCGAATTCCAGACCATCTTCCAGAATCTTCTGGGTTACATTGCCTACAGCATAGGTACAGGCTGCTGCCACACTGGCACCTACCACAGAACCGATACCAGGCACTAGTTTTGTCAGCGTCTGGAATACCATAGGGCCAGCTACGGCAGAAAGAGCGGCAAGAGAAAGGGAACGAGCCGTATCCGCCGTAAATGTTTTACCATACAAGGAACAAAGGCCCAGAATTAGTGACACCTGTGTGGTGACGATGAAGGGCATATCTGCCACGGGCAAGGGGATTAAACCAATAGCCCCTGCCGTAGTCGTGGCAACGAGTATCATTTTCTCAGCCTTTTCGTGCTTGTCCTGTGTTGCCTTTTCCTCAGCCACCCAGCGTAATCTCATAGCTTCGGGCAGCATTTTCTCAATGCGTGCTGATACGATAGCCAGATTGTACTGCCGTGAGGTATCACTACATGATTCTCCTGCGGCACAAGGCAGTATGTCCGTCGCTTTTACAAAGGCTAACGTCTTACGTAAATATGACAGCCAATCGCCAACTGCCATTTCAGCCCTAGTTGTTCCGCAAAACGGGTCGAAGCTTTTGGGATCGAAATTGCGGCATGCCCTGTCCACAGCGTTACCAAGAATGAGCAAAGGTTTGTCCGGTGCCGCCTCGCGTACTTCACGCAGTAGACAGACATCCAAATCAAGGGCACGGTTATCATAACCAATAACCCAGATGAGGATATCGGACTTCGGCAGAATCTCGTGCAAACGTGCAGAATATTCCTCCTGATGCGAGGCTTCACCCATGCCGGGCGTATCTATAAGATAAATCGGGATTCCACCGTTAAGCTGCGTCTTATGTTCCCGTGTCTCGCGGGTTGTTGGAGTAACGCCCACAGCCTGTACATCGGCATGTACCAAGGCATTAATGAGACTCGACTTACCTGCTCCAGTGCGACCACACACAGCTAATGTGGGAGTATTCTTTTGATATTCCGTCATGACATTGCTCCTTTCTGAAAAACAGGAGTGAAGGTTGTTTGTCACGACACGTAATAGTGCTTTCCTTCTGCCAGATTTTGAGCTGGTCTACCAGCTCCAACCAGATCAGAGGTTACCCACTAGTAAGTGTTTATGGCAGCATATAGAAATAACATTCCATTAGATGGAATGATAGAACAATATTTTTTCTTTAGCAAAAAAAATTTGGTATTGCTCCATCTATCGACGTGAGTCACAACTGACTGGAATGAGCAGGCAAAGGCATACTGTGTAAATAGCCTTATCCTCTTAATAATCGGTGGTGGTAGCTAATGGCGACGATGTTTCCTGATGAGGTGACACAGTTCACCACGGTAGGCGAAGAAGCTGTATACAAGTTTTTGCGCCAGGCAGCTCGTCCTGACGCAGCATTTCTTGTCTGGTATTCGCCTGATATTGAAGACCGTGAACCAGATTTCATACTGTTATCACCAGACTGCGGCCTTATAGTCTTTGAGGTCAAAGACTGGCTTGCTGACCAGCTTATCGAAATTACCCCCAAAGACGCACTGCTGCGTATAGGAGGCAGAGAAGAACGACGCAAACAGCCGCTTGCTCAAGCACGGGAATACGTGAACAGCCTGATGATGCTGCTTGGCCGTACTGCTCCATCCATGCCTGACGGCAAAAAACAGCTTCCTTGCCCTGTCACCTGGGGAGCAATTTTCCCGCATATCAGTCGTGCTGATTTCAAGGCAAGCCATCTCGATGAGGTGATGGATGCTGACCGTGTACTGTGCTGGGATGACCTCAATGAGTACTCCCCCTTATTACGGGACGTATCTGGACAAAAACTACGCCAGTGGCTAACCGAGCATTTTCCACCGCTATTTCCATTTGCACTATCGCCAGAGCACCTGAAGTGGTTGCGTGGTTGTATATTCCCTGTAGTTCGTCTTGAGTTGCCCCGGCGAAATGGAGCTTCAGCACAGAGCGAAACCGTCATGGTACTTGACCAGGAGCAGGAGAATCTTGCTCGCACATTTGGGCCAGGACGACATTTGATATACGGACCAGCAGGCAGTGGTCGTACACTTATCCTGGCACATCAGGCGTGGAATTTGCCGCGTGTGGATAAACGAATCAAACGAATTCTCATTACCTGTTTCAACTTATCACTGGTAGGGTATATACGGCGATTACTGTCACGCAAAGGCGTCTGTCTTGGCCCTGACGGAGTAGAGGTGCTTCCCTTTTACAGTTTGTGCGAACGTATCCTGAGGGAACCTCTGGTACATGCCGAGACTACGGATTTTTATAAACTCGTTGTGCAAGAGACATTAGACAGGCTAGATGGTACGCATCCCCTGCAAGGACATTGGGATGCTATCCTTGTAGATGAAGGACAGGATTTCTCACAGGAAATGGCGCAAGTTATTCTGAAAATCCTGCCTGCGCATGGCACCCTGACTGTAGCGTTAGACGAAAACCAACGGCTATACGCCGATACCACAAATGGATGGCAGATAGTAGAAGGTGCAAAGTGCCATCATCTGAAATGTCAGTACCGTAACACCAAACAGATTGCTCAATATGCGGCACAAATCCTCGGTGGCAATGTTTCAGAGATTTCATTTTCTGGCGCAGATGGCCCTGAACCCAAAACCATCCACTCTGCCGATGGCCAATCTTTAGTTCAAGACGTGGCAAATGCAGTAGCTGATCTTGTCAGACAGGACATTCCCATGAACGAAATTGCGATCCTCTACACACGGAGTAAAATTGATGGCGTGGATAATCTGCCAGAAGCATTGGTAGAAGCCATTGAAGCCCGTGGTGCATTGGCGCGCTGGTCTGCAAGGGATACAGCAAGCAAACGCAGTTATGACATAACGACCGAAGCGTAACTGTATCAACGATCCATAGCGTTAAGGGCCTGGATTATGCTCACATTTTTCTCCTTGGGATGGACAAACTGAACATGTCATCCGAACGGGACAGAAAACTTGCGTATGTGGGTATAACCAGAGCGCGTGAAACACTGACTCTCGCATCATGCGTCTGACATTATACGGTATATCTTCACGGCATTATAAGCCATGAAAAACTTGCTATATCGTAGCTAAGACATTATCCTAAGAATGTATTACATTCTTAGGAGATTGCCATGGCAAATTTACAGGTCAAAATAGATGACTCTCTGCGGGATAATGCTCAGGCTGTAGCTGCCAGCATGGGGCTTGATCTAGCTTCAACTGTACGTGTCTTTCTCACGCAGATGGTACATGAGAACGGATTCCCATTCAGACCAACTGGCGATCCTTTTTACAGCTCTCGA
>CAJOMG010000108.1 GCA_905235595.1 uncultured Desulfovibrio sp.
ATTTCTTTATGAAAGCTTTAAGATTTTCTGCCATTTTTTTCAAAAATTCTGGAATAGCTGATTTAAATTTACTAATAAAATAATCAAAATCAAAATTGATGCTCCAATTCCAGTCTATATGCCATGGCAATTTTGTACCCGTGCCCTATCCCCAGCTCGCTGCCGAACATGCCCAGGCAGCCCGCCAAACATGTCAGGAGGGAAACTCCTCCGACCTGCTTGTGATAGGCACGGAAATGGCAGCCTTTCCCTACCGCCTGGAATCCCTGCCTACCCCCCTGCAAATCATGCGTTACCGCAAAGATAAAGCCCGTTTTTTTGCAGCTCTGCCAGCCAGCATACAGTCACATGCCGTTTACCGCCCCTATTTTTCCGTACCTGGCACCCTGCGTGACGGCCCCTGGCTGCAGGAACGGTTTTCCTGGTTGCGCCTGGCAGAAGGGCCTCTTGCGCCGCATCTTGCGCGCAGCCGTCTGCTGGTGCTGGACCACAACGGCACCTCGCTGCTGGAGGCCATGGCCGTAAACAGACCCGTTGTGGCCTTTTGGCAGCGTGAGCACTGGCCGCTTACAGAAGAAGCCGAAGCATTGCTCACCGTGCTGGCCACTGCCGGCATCTGGCAGCCAACGCCACTGCAGGCGGCCGCCAAGGTTGCGGCAGTCTGGGACCATCCCATGGACTGGTGGATGTGCGACGACGTACAAAAAGCCCGCAAGGCATACTGTGCCCGACAGGCCATGCTGGCCGATGGCGGGCCTGACGCCGTGTGGATACAACTGTTACAGGATATGTAAAACCATGCGTAGCAGCATTCTCTACTGTATAGGAACAGGGGTACTCTGCCTCACCGCACTACTTGGAGCTGGCAACGCCCTTGCCGATGAAGATAAAAACGCAGATGCCGCAGCACTGGGAGCTGCGCAGAAAGCGCTGAATGCTGATGACTATGCCCAGGCAGTGCGCATTCTCAAGCCGCTGGCAGACAACGGCAATGCCGAAGCCCTCTACGTTATGGGCCGGCTGACGCTGGAAGGCAAGGGCGTCAAAAAAAACGTCGCCCGCGCTGCTGAATTCTTCCGTCTTGCAGCAGAAAAAGGCGACGTGAGCGCCATGAATTCCTGGGCAACTGCCCTTGTCTCCGGCAAGGGCGTAGCCCGCAATTTTCGTGAAGCAGCCCGCTGGTTTCGCAAGGCGGCTGAACAGGGACTTGCCATGGCCCAGTACAACCTGGGGTACCTGTACGCCTATGGCAAGGGTGTGTCCAAGGATGAGAAAGCAGCCATAGACTGGTACACCCGTGCGGCCAATCAGGGCCTGGCCTCGGCCCAGTATTCCCTGGGCTGGACCTATCTGAACGGCAGTGGGGAAAACCAGAGTGACACCAAGGCTGCCCACTGGTTTGAAAAGGCAGCAGAGCAGGATTACGCCAAGGCGCAGAACAACCTTGCCTATATGTATGCCGAGGGTCGGGGCTACGCGCGCGACCCGGAAAAAGCCCTGCAGTGGTATGGCCGCGCTGCGGCCCAGGGCTATGCCGAGGCGCAATACAATCTGGGCTATATGTATGAACAGGGCCTTGGCGTTCCCCAGGACTATACCAAGGCCGTGGAATGGTACCGCAAGGCGGCGGAACAGAACGAAGGCGCGGCGCAGTACAGCCTGGGCCTGATGTACGATCAGGGCACGGGGGTGCCACGCAATCTCAACGAGGCCATGCGCTGGTACCAGCTTGCAGCCAAAAACGGCGATCCTGATGCCAAGGCAGCACTACGCAGCCGCGCCAGGTCCTCTGCATCTGCCAACCACAAGCCTGCAGACAAAAAAAAGCCGTAGGGCCAGCCATCGCCGACCCCACGGCTCCCACAATGCTCTTGTCGTGCGCTAGCCGGCTGCGCGCTGCAGACGGGCCAAAGTTTCTGCACGCCCCAAAAAGGCCATGATGTCCTTCAGGTGGGACCCGCCCATAAAGCCCATGAGGGCCGTGCGCAAGGGCGGTGCCACCTGCTTGAACTTCAGGCCGTTGTCGGCCACATAGGCATTGAGCGCCGCATCCAAACTCTCGGATGTAAAAGGCTCGCAGGCTGCAAAGATGGGCGCAAGCCTGTGCAGATGCTCCTTGCCGGCATCTGTAAAATGCTTGTTGGCATCCTTCTCCACATAGGAGAGCTCGTCCGCAGGGACAAGCAGCGGCCGGAATGCCTCGGCCATGGCCTTGAGATCGTTTGCCCGTTCACGGAACATCTCGCACAGTGGTATGAGCCGTTCCTGGGGCAGATCGCCCAGGCCGGTCTCCTTGACAAAGGGAGCCACAAGCCGGGCCAGCTCTTCCAGAGGCATCTCGCGCATAAAATGGGCATTGCACCATTCCAGCTTGGCAGGATCAAAGGCCGCGGACGCTGGATTGAGATTCCTGCCGTCAAAAAATTCAATAAGCTCTTCCCGGGTGAACAGTTCCTGATTGCCATGGGACCAACCAAGGCGCACCAGGTAGTTGACCAGCGCCTGTGGCAGCAGGCCATCCCTCTGATACTCAATGACCGCCCTGGCACCATGCCGCTTGGAGAGTTTCTGCTTGTCTGGTCCCAGAATCATGGGAACATGTCCAAAGGTGGGCACCGGCAGCCCCAGAGCCTGATAGATGAGAATCTGCCGTGGCGTATTGGAAACATGGTCGTCCCCCCGGATAACATGGGTGATGCCCATCTCGTAGTCGTCCACCACAACAGCCATATTATAGGTGGGCATACCGTCGGCCCGCCTGAGCACCATGTCGTCCAGCTCTGCCACATCCACGGCAATGCGGCCCTTGACCATGTCGTCAAAGACCACCTTGCCGGTCAGCGGCGTTTTGAGGCGCACACAACGCCCTTCGCCCGGGCCGAGTTCCCGGCTGCGACACCGGCCGTTATAGCGCGGCTTGAGACCCTTTTGGCGAGCTTCCTCACGCATGGCCTCCACTTCTTCCGGGGTACAGTCACACCAATAGGCATGTCCGCTCTCCAGCAGTTTGTCCACATAGCGACTGTACACATCAGCACGCTGCGTCTGGTAGGTGAGTTCACCGTCCCAGTCCAGTCCGAGCCAGCGCATGGAAGCGAGGATGGAATCCGTATATTCCTGTTTGGAGCGGAGTAAATCCGTATCTTCAATGCGCAAATGAAAACGGCCTCCATAGTGCCGGGCGAGCAGCCAGCAGAAAATGGCAGTGCGTGCACCGCCGATATGCAGATGCCCCGTGGGGCTGGGGGCAAAACGGGTAACCACGTTCGTCATAATTATGTCCTTGCAAAAATTGGCGTTGGGGCGAAAGTGGCGCATAGAGACACTGCTGTCAAGAGCGCACTAAAACAGTTGCACAGGAACACGGGGCATCTACGCTACTCCAAGGCCCTTCCGCTCCTTGAACGCATGAAGGCAGTACAAGACCAGCAGTATACCAACAATCCTGTTGCAGAAAACAACCATTATCACATCAGAAGGAGTTCATCATGAAAAAATCCACGAAAAAGACCGCCCAGTTTTTGAAGCTCCGCGAAGCACGTCACATCTGCAAATTGCGCGAACAGCAGCACAAACGCCGCATCAAACGTGCGCAAGAGAAAGACCTGCAGCTGCGACTGCATCAACAGGAAATGGCCCGGCTGCAGGCACGCCAGGCAGCAACAGCCGCTGGAAATCAGCCCTGGAGCCGCGCATATGCGTCGCCAACAATTCCGACCGAATGCTTTGACACCCCTTCCTGCTGCAATCCCGTGCTGTTGCCTTGCCGACGCGAGGAGTTGCTGCAACCTGTTACCTCATCATTGGAAGAAATGGCCATGAATGCACTTGCCGAGAACATAGGACGGATACAGCAGAAACCTGACGACGCCCAGCAGCACAAGCAGCAGCGCAGGCAGGCCCAGAAGGCGCAACGGGACAAGGCCAGGGAGGCGGACCTGCGGGCCAGGGTCAGGAGGGAGGCCGAGCGCATCCACAAG
>CAJOMG010000109.1 GCA_905235595.1 uncultured Desulfovibrio sp.
GCTCAACCTATGCAGCCAGGGGGCTCGGCCCCTACCGCAATGCCACGGTAACCACCATTGCGCCCACGGGCACACTGTCCATCATCGCAGGCTGCTCTTCCGGGGTGGAGCCGCTCTTTGCCCTGTGCTTTACCCGCAACATCCTGGACGGCGAGCATCTTGTGGAAGTCAACCCCTATTTTGAGGCCGCCCTCACCGAGGCTGGGCTGTTCAGCCACGAACTCATGGACAGCGTGGTGGCCAAGGGCTCCATTCACGATATGGACCACCTGCCCGCAGAACTGCGCCGGGTATTTGTTACTGCCATGGACATCGCACCCACATGGCATCTGCGCATGCAGGCCGCCTTCCAGCGCCATACGGACAATGCCGTATCCAAAACCGTAAACCTGCCCCACAGCGCCACAGAACAGGATATCCATCATATCTACTGGCTGGCCTACAAGGAAGGCTGCAAGGGCGTCACCGTGTACCGCGACGGCTGCAAAAGCGTGCAGGTGCTGGCCACCGGCGAGGGGCAAAAATCCATGGATGCGGCCGCTGCCACGACCCCGGCTGCCACATCGGGCGTGCGCGAACGGCCAGACATCGTGCAGGGCTTTACCCAGCGCGTCACCACGGGACTCGGCGTCATGTATCTCACGGTCAATGAGGTGGATGGCCGCCCCTTTGAGGTTTTTGCCACCATCGGCAAGTCGGGCCGCTCCATCACGGCCAAGGCCGAGGCCATTGGCCGTCTGGTATCGCTGGCCCTGCGCTCCGGCGTGCATGTGCGCGACGTAGTGGCCCAAATCAAGGGCATCGGCGGCGAGCATCCCGTCTTCCGCCGCAAGGGGCTCTTGCTCTCCATCCCCGATGCCATCGCCTGGGTGCTGGAACGCCGCTATCTGAAGGATGCGCATAGAGGCGATGTCAGCGATCTGCAAAAGGAGACCTGCCCGGAATGCGGGGAGGAACTGGTCTTTCAGGAGGGCTGCCTTATCTGCCCGACCTGCGGCTTCTCCCGCTGCGGATAGGTATGCCGGAGCACACAATGCCTTATGCGACACTGATGGAGCACAAGCTCCGCGAAGGAACATTGCGCACGCTGTACAACGTGGATGCCGCTCGCCGACGGGCACAAGCTGAGGGCAGGTCTTTTGTCAATCTCAGTTCCAATGACTACCTCGGCATTGGCGAAGATATGGCCCTGCGTCAGGAATTCTGGGCCAGCCACGACCCTGCGACCCTGCGCTTTGGTGCATGTGCGTCACGGCTGCTCACGGGTACCTTTGACGAACATGCGGCCTTTGAACACGACCTGGCGCATGCCTACGGGGCTGAAGCAGCCCTGGTTTTCGGCAGCGGCTACCATGCCAACGAGGGGATCCTGCCCGCCCTGTGCGGCAAAAACACCCTTCTTCTGGCCGACAAACGCATCCATGCCAGCTGCATCGACGGCATGCGGCTGTGCGCTGGACGCGTGCTGCGCTATCGCCACAACGACTATCAACAGCTTGCCGCCCTGGTGGAGGAGCAGCACCCACACTATGCGGCCATCTGGATCGTCACGGAATCCATCTTCAGCATGGACGGCGATTATTGTGACCTGCAGGCGCTGGCCCGGCTCAAGCAATCCTTTCCCAAGGTGCATCTCTATATAGATGAGGCGCATGCCGTGGGAGTGCGCGGCCCGGGCGGCCTAGGCTGCTGTGCACAGGCTGGACTGACGCAGACAGTGGATGTGCTCATGGGCACACTGAGCAAGGCTTGGGCCTCGTCGGGGGCTTTTATCGCTTGCAGTGCCGCACTGCGCGACTACCTGATCAACACCGTACGACCCTTCATCTTTACCACCGCCCTGCCCCCTATCAACCTCGCCTGGAGCCGTTTTATCCTCCACAAAATGCGCGAAACAGACTTTGCTGCCCGCAGACGGCACCTGGCAGACATAGCGCACTGGCTGCATACTGCCTTGCCCCATACAGGCCCCAACGCAGAGCCATCCCAAATCATACCCGTAATTCTTGGCGACAACCAACGCACCCTGGATGCCGCAAAAGCATTGCAGGACCAGGGCTTCCATGTGCCGGCAATACGGCCCCCCACCGTACCCCCTGGAACAGCGCGCCTGCGCATCTCACTGACAGCGGCAGTCACAACAGCACAGGTGCAGGCCCTGGCCGCAAGCCTTGCCCCCTGGCTATGAAGTGTACCATGCTCGCACAGCAGGGTGCCTCCACCCTGGCAGTATTCTTTACGGGCTGGGGCATGGATGCAAGACCCTTTGCCCGGATAGGGCAGTCTGCCCATGTGCGGCACTGTGATGTTGCCCTGTGCTATGACTACACAGATATGCAACTGCCCCTGCCGGCATGTTCGGGCTATGCCGCAGTGCAGGTATGGGCCTGGTCGCTGGGGGTATATGCCGCTTCCGTGGTGCTGGCTGCCACAAACCTGCCCATAACACGCGCCGTGGCCATAAATGGCACACTGTTCCCTGTGGATGACACGCGCGGCATACCCACGGCCACATATGACGCCACGCTACGCGCCCTCACGGGCGAAGCGGCAGCATCCGTGCTGGAACGTTTCACACGCCGAATGTGCGGGCGCTACTACGCCGATTTCACAGCCCACATGCCTGCGAGGAGCCTTACTTCCCTCAGGGACGAACTGGCCGCCGTGAAGGCCCATGCCGCAACGCGGCAGTCACGGCCATACACGGCCTGGAATCTGGCCGTGCTTTCGCGCAAGGACAGAATCTTCCCCATAGCCAATCTGCGGCGAGCCTGGGCCGACACTCCCCGTATAGAGCTGGACGAACCGCACTATCTGCCCGATCTGCCCTTTGTGGGGGAATAACCTGTGGACGTCACAACCTTGCAAAGATGCTTCCGCCGTGCTGCCGCCACCTATGACGCTCAAGCCCAGGCACAGAAAACCGTGGCGGCACACTTGTGGTGCATGATTGCCAATCATATACAGCCCGGCATGCGTCTGCTGGAAATCGGGGCGGGCACAGGCATGCTGACGCGTCATCTCTTTGCCGCGCAACCGAGCACGTTGACGCTGAATGACGTGTATCTAAGCCCACAACTGGCGCGCTACCTGCATGGTTTGCCACATACCGCCGTGTTTTTAGAAGGGGATGCCATGGCCGTTGACTGGGGCCGCCCCTACGACGCCATTGTCAGCGCTTCGACCTTTCAGTGGTTTTCTGATCTGGACGGTCTGTTTGCACGGTGCGCGCACTATATGCGACCTGGGGGTGTGCTTGCCTTCAGCAGTTTTCTACCGGGCACCCTGGGAGAACTGACACGACTTGCCGGCCTTGGTCTGCGCTATGCCGATGCGCAGGAGCTGCGCCACAGGCTGAGCCCGCTCTTTGATATCCTTACGCTGGAAGAAACCAGCATTGTGCTCCACTTCGCAACACCAAGGGATGTACTCACACATTTACGGGAAACAGGGGTAACGGGCTGTGGCAAACCTGTAGCCTGGAATACACGCCGTTATGCGGCTTTCGTCAGAGACTATGCAGCCACCTGCAGCGATGAAAAAGGGATGCGGCTGACCTACCGCCCTGTATATGTGCTTGCGCAACGAATCGCCACAATGCCGGAGAGAAAGCCATGAAATGGGTCACCCACCAGGCCGCTGCCGTAACGGCCGGCCTTGCCCTGCACCTGCCCCTGGCCGGGCTTGGGGCCATGTGCGCAGGGGCCGTGCTGCCTGACATACTGGACCAGCGCCTTGCCGGACTGGCGCCCACGCGGCACGGGCGGCAACGACTGTTCAACGCCGTACATCGGGGCACCACGCACTGGTGCGGCTGGTGGCTCGTGCTGTGTGCGGCTGCGCTCTCCGCGTCCGGCCTGGGCAGCGCTGCGCGCGAAATCGTGCTGGGCCTGGGGCTGGGGGGGGTGAGCCATGTGCTGCTGGACATGCTTACGCCCACGGGCGTGCCCGTACT
>CAJOMG010000110.1 GCA_905235595.1 uncultured Desulfovibrio sp.
ACGGGAGGCGCGGGTGGGGTGGCTGACGCACTAACAAGCTCCAGGCCAAAGCAGTGCAGGCGCAGCCGGTAGGTGGTATAGCCATGACGTATGAGCCCGTACGTTGCCACCACCCGCACGGCAAAGCCCGTTTCTTCCCCATATTCCCGCACAATGGCCTCTTGCGGGCTTTCTCCCTGCTCCACGCGGCCACCGGGGAATTCCCACAAATCGGCCCACACGGCGCCGGGCAAACGCTTCTGCACAAAGATGCGGCCCGCGCAGGCCAGCACGCCCGTGACGGCAGTTACCGGAGTGATGACGGCCTTCCTGCCGGGCACAGGGCGCTGGTCGGTGATGCCCAGGTGCAGGCTCACGCAGTAGCGTGCCAGCGGGCACTCACCGCAGCGGGGCTTTTTGCGGCAGACAAGGGCACCCAGTTCCATCATGGCCTGATTGTGCTCGCGCACCTGGTTCTGGGGCACCAAGCGCAGCGCCCACTCACGGATAAGCCCTGCCGCAGGTTCCTGCTTCACCGGGCCATCAACGTCAAAGAGCCGGGAGACCACGCGCTCCACGTTGGCGTCCACACAGGGCAGGCGCTCACCAAAGGCGATGCTGGCCACGGCCCCTGCCGTGTACGGGCCAACGCCCGGCAGGGCGCGGATGTCCTCCAGACGGGCAGGAAACACCCCCCCGTGCATGTCACGGATGCGGCGGGCCGCTGCCAGCACATGCCGCGCGCGGGAATAGTAGCCCAGCCCCTCCCAGTACCGCAGCACCGTCTCCTCGTCTGCGGCGGCCAGCGTGGCAATATCGGGGAAGCGCTCCATCCAGCGTCTGAAATAGGCCACCCCGCGCTCCATCTGCGTTTGCTGGAGCATGATTTCAGAAATCCACACCTCATACGGCGTATAGCTGACTCTCCAGGGCAGGGGGCGTTTATGTCTGGCAAACCAGGCAAGCAGGGCTTGCTGTATGTCGGGCACATGGCCCTCAGGGGGCAGATGGACGCTCCGCCCGGGGCATTCCAGCCCCGGAAGAAGAGCCTGCCCCTGTGCGTATGCTGCAGGGGAGGACGGTATATGTGACATACTGCAGTCTATATCCATCTGCGGGCATTGTCATCTTGAAGGCCATGACATATAAATAAACACTGCAACGCCAACAGTAAGGAGCATTCATGGCCGACAATCCCACGATTCTGCTAGAGACCACCTCCGGCGACATTCTTATAGAACTTTTTGCCGACAAGGCCCCAAAGACCGTCGCCAATTTCCTGCAATATGTTGATGACGGCTTTTATACCAACACTATTTTTCACCGTGTCATCCCTGGCTTTATGATTCAGGGCGGCGGGCTCGGTGCACGCATGGATGAGAAAGCCACCAGAAAACCTGTGCCCAACGAAGCCGACAATGGGCTGAAAAACGTGCGCGGCACCATTGCCATGGCCCGCACCCGCGATCCACACAGTGCTTCGGCCCAGTTTTTCATCAATCTGGTGGACAACGACTTTTTGGACTTCAGTGCTCCAACACCAGACGGCTGGGGATACTGTGTCTTCGGCCAGGTGACCGACGGCATGGATGTGGTGGACAAAATTGCCAAGGTCAAAACCGCCACTGTGGGCATTCACGAAAACGTACCCACCGACATGGTACTCATCACCGGGGCCAGCCGCTTTGAATAATCCTCTATTCAGCGCCGGAACAACCGGTTTGCACCAGCCAGTTTCCATACAAATAAGGTATGCCCTATGCTGACGAACATTCTGCAGGCCATTGGCAATACCCCCCTGCTGCGCCTGGACCTCTCGGCAGATTTGCCGGGCACAGTCTGGCTCAAGCTCGAAAACCGCAATCCTGGCGGTTCCATTAAGGACCGCGTGGCCTTCCATCTCATCACTGACGCCATGGACGAAGGGCAGGTAGAGCCCGGCGGCCTGCTGATGGCGGCAACCAGTGGCAATATGGGCATCGGCATGGCCCTTGTTGCCGCCGTGCGTGGCCTGCACTGCGTGCTGACCATGCCAGAATCCATGAGTCTGGAACGGCGCAACCTGCTTGTCGCTCTTGGCGCGGAACTGGTGCTTACCCCTGCAAAGGAAGGTATGGCTGGCGCCGTGGCCTGTGCCAAACGCATTGCAAAAGAACGGGAAGGCCTTATCCTCGACCAGTTCACCAATCCCCAGGCTGTGCAGGTTCACTACAAAACCACCGGGCCGGAAATTTTTCGTGACAGCGTGGGAAAAATGGATGTGCTGGTAGCAGGCGTGGGGTCGGGTTCATCCATCACCGGGGTGGGACGGTACCTCAAGGAACGCATCTCCGGCTTCAAGGTTATTGCTGTGGAGCCAGACGCATCCCCGGTTCTCTCAGGGGGCTGCCCCGGCCCGCACATCATTCAGGGTATTGGCGCAGGCTTTGTTCCGGAAATACTTGACCGTTCCCTGCTGGACGAAGTGCTGCGCATGGATGGGGAACGGGCCTTGGATACAGCGCGCATACTCATGCGTCATGGCGTGGTGGCCGGCGTCTCCACCGGGGCCAATGTGCGGGCCGCGCTGGATGTGGCGGCACGCCCCGAAATGCATGGCAAAAACATCGTCACCTTTGTCTGTGATACGGGTGAACGCTACATATCCACACGGCTGTTTACGGACGCGCCCAGCCAGGGCTGATACATTCCTTCTGCACTGCGCTTTTAGCCCAGACGGTTAAGTGTTTGTTCATTGTTACCGATAAGAGCAGCAGAGCAGGAAACGTGGGCACATGTGGCTGCGCCATGATGGTGAGGCTGCGCGGAACGGAGTTAGGCTATGTCGCAGACAAATATTTTGCTGGAAACCGGCACCAATGAGCTGGAAATTGTCGAATTCTATGTCAATCAGGATGGGTATGAGGCCCACTATGGCCTCAACGTCGCTAAAGTCGTGGAAATCGGCCGGCGCCAGCCGGTGACAGCCATGCCGGAAATGCGCCATCCGGCCATTCTGGGGGCCTTCCTGCACCGCAACAACCGCGTGGTGCCGCTCATCGACATGGCGCTCTTTCTGGACAGTTCGCCCATTGACAACGAAGATGCCAAAGTCATCGTTACGGAATTCAACGAGTTGTGTACGGCCTTTCTGGTTTCCGGCGTCAACCGCATCTACCGCCTGAGCTGGACGGACGTGGAGGCACCAGGTCAGTATTTGCAAAATATGAGCCGCAGTTCCGTAACGGGTGTGGTGCGTCTGGAAGACAGGGTTATATTTTTGCTGGATCTGGAAGCCATCGTGGCCGAACTGCATCCCAACATGGCCATGCGCTTTGACGACGCCGAAATGGCGAAAGAAGTGAACAAAACCTATAACATCCTGCATGTGGACGATTCCCGCAGCATACGCAAGCTGCTGCGCGACCTGCTCATGAAGGAAGGCCGTTTTGAGGTTGAGCAGAGGGTTAACGGCCTGGAAGCCTGGGAATATCTGCGCGAGCTGCGACGCCGCTGCGAAGAGGAAAACCGGCCCATACAGGAATTTCTGCACGGCATCATCACGGATATCGAAATGCCTTCCATGGATGGCCTTGCCCTGTGCAAAAACATTAAGGAAGACCCCATCCTCAAGTCTCTGCCTGTGGCTATCTTTTCGTCCATGATCAACGAAAGCCTGGCCAAGAAGTGCGCCGTAGTGAATGCGGATGCGGAATTTGCCAAGCCAGACCTGAAAGCTCTGGCCGACAAGCTGTACGATCTGGTCACTGAAGCCTGGGGCTAGGCACGGGCGGCGGGCAGCCGCCGTAGCGTGCGGAATACAGACTTTTCTCTTGCCCCTTCCCTGCACAGGATTGTACCCTGCGTTCGGGAGGACACAGTTAT
>CAJOMG010000111.1 GCA_905235595.1 uncultured Desulfovibrio sp.
CAGCCAAATGGAGCGGACGCCAGAGGGAGAAACAAAGATGCCCCTCTTGCGCAGTTCGTTGCTGGTCCGTGCCTGCCCATGGGCAGGATAGTCCGTGGCGAACTGCACGACCGCTTCTTCCGTGTCTTCATCAACACGGTTCTTGAGGTTTGGCTTGCGGCGATCAACGTCGAAGAGAGCTTCGATTCCACCAGCATCACGTGCCGTTTGATACCGATAAAAAGTATCTCGTGATACGCCCATGATGCGACAGGCTTTCGAGATATTGCCCAGTTCTGCTGCCAGATTGAGCAATCCGGTCTTGTGTCTGATGATGTTTTGATTATAACTTTGCATGAGGAACTCCGTTGGGCATGGTGCCCAGTGGTGTTGATACTATTTCCATCAAAACGGAGTTCCCCTTACTTGGCAAGGGCAACTGTCAGATCATATCGAGACTAGTTCAGATTAATAGATTAGATTCCTACGATTCTTTCCCCTGCGAGAAGCTTATGAAATATCTTCGTCTTTATCTCTTAGTTGCAGCTATTCTCCTATGCGCTTGCAATACTGCATGTTCTCTAAAAAATAAAACCTTCCTTTCAGAGAACAGCATCACTGCCATCCAGAAACGCGGTACGCTCCTTGTAGGCACGACAGGCGACTACCGGCCACTGACGTATCGTGAACCTAACAGTGGTGTCTATTGGGGTTTTGATCTTGAAGTGGCTCAAAGGATTGCTGCATGTATTGGCGTACCCATCACCTACGTGCAAACCTCATGGCCCACACTGACAGAAGATGTTCTTGATAATACTCTCTTTGATCTTGCCATAGGTGGCATCACAATCACTGATGCTCGTAAAGCACAGATGGACATGAGCGACGGATATCTCGTTAACGGGAAGACCATCCTATGCCGCAAGGCTGATGCAAAAATATATCAAAATTTGAAAGAGTTGAACAAACCTACAGTGCGCGTGATGGTCAATCCAGGGGGACTCAACGAAAAATTTGCACATGAGAAACTCCCCCATGCTACTATTATTGTGTATCCCAAAAATGAAGAAATTCCGGCACAGGTAGCCGCAGGCAATGCCGATGTGATGATTACAGAAATCACAGAAGCTCCCTACTATGTGAAAAAGGATAGACGCCTGGCTGCACCATTACTTCATAAGCCGTTTACACACGGCGAAATCGGGGTGCTGATGCGACGAAACAAAACAGATTTGCTTCAAATGGTTAATGCGGTCATTGCCGAGATGAAGAAAGATGGTTCACTACGAAAACTCCATGAAAAATACGGGCTTATCTATAGATATGGGAACCTACAGCAACAGAATAAGTAAGTTGTATGCATGCTTTTACAGGAGACAATGAATGCAAGAACATGACGTCACTATTCGTCTGGAAAAGTCGGAAGATTTCAGAATTGTCGAAAACCTTGTCAGGGAGAGTTTTTGGAATGTGTAGAGACCCGGCTGCACGGAACATTTTGTGCTGAAGAAATTGAGAGATGATCCGGATTTCATACATGAGCTTGATTTTGTCATGGAGAAAAATGGCAGGATCATCGGCCAGAACATCTTTGTCCGAGCGACAATCGTCACAGACGATGGCAAACAGATTCCCATTATGACCATGGGGCCGATATGTATTGCCAATGATCTAAAGAGGCATGGTTATGGCAGTCTGCTTCTGGAATATTCTTTGGAGAGGGCTGCCCATATCGGCTGCAAGGCTGTATGCTTCGAGGGCACTATTGATTTCTATGGTAAGAGCGGCTTCGTAGTCGCAACTACAAAGGGCATCAGATATCACGGACTGCCGGAAGGTATGGAAGCGGACTTCTTCCTATGCAAAGAATTAGAACCAGGGTACTTCGATGGCATAACAGGGGAATATGCGACTCCACAGGGCTACTTTGTAGCGGAAAAATATCCTGCAGAGTTTGCAGCATATGAGTCAAAGTACAATAGGACTATGGTTCCACAGTTTCCACGGTACGACTTTCCGCAGCCACCTGCTCAAGCAGGGCTTCTATATTGGCCACAGAAGTGAGCCGCAGACAACCATCATCTCCTGTGATGCGCCCCAGCACGTCGTACGATTGCCCATTGCCGCCGTCATACACCACAAATGGTACCAGCCAGCCATCACCATCTCGACGGGATTGTCCAACATGACGCACCTCCTTGCGACCTGTGGAGGCATTGGCAAACAGAGGCGCCAGCAGCCCCTGAGCAGCAGCACCAGAAGGCTTGCGCCCGGCAAATGCCCCTGAGGCTACCCCGTTAAGAACAAAAGCCCGAGTTTCATTGAGCAGGAGCGCCCGTACGTTCCCCTGCTTCTGCGCCGCCTGCGTGAAAAGTAAAGCCAGCATGGGCGGCAGATCATTGGCCACCTGCGGATTGCTGGCACGACGCACAAAAATATCCAACGCCTGTTCTAGGATGGCGTCCACGTCCACCAGTTGCTCAAAGGCCGTTGCATCGGCATTGTTCACGGCCCTGCCAGCTTCCAGAATGCACTGGCGTGGATTGTCTGCTGCCTTTAGCAACGTCGGACATAAGAAAATAAGGCCGCACAATAGAACAAGTCTCCCGATGCAGGGGAATGTGAAGGCAACGCCGGCATGCCGGCATATCAGCATGAACATAATTCCTCCGGCAGCTTTCCCTTCAGGAGCAGGGGCAGGCCACAGCTGACAAGTATGGCCGTATCACAGGCGCGTGCCAAGCGTTGGTTGGTCATGCCAAGCATGTCCTGATAGTCACGGCCAAGGGCTGACATGGGCACCATGCCCATACCCGCTTCAAGGCTGACTACGGCAAAGGGGAGTTTTGGCGCGGCTGCCAGTGCAGCCAAGGAATCCACCCGCTCTAGAATGTCACCTTCCCTCATACTACGGCCTAGCATGTTGGCAATCCACAGGCTTACACAATCAAGCAGCACGACCCCCACCTCCCTTCTGGTCGTATCGCTGTACCACCTCTGCAAAGAGTTCACGGGGTCAAGAGGTGCTTCCAGACACTGCCAGCCTGCTCCCCGGCCTGCCCTGTGACGGGCTATGCGCTCAATCATGGTCGCATCGTTGGCAAGAGCTGTCGCCACATACAGGCGTTGTGGGGCCCGGGCTTCTGCCCAACGCTGGGCCAGCCCGCTTTTGCCGCTGCGTACTCCACCCACAAAAAAAACACTTTCCTCGCTCAACGGGCAGCCCCGTCCGCAGGCCGCGGCTGCGGCTGTGCAGGAAGTGCCGGTACTGACTCCGGCACGAAAGAATCTGCCACCGCCGGGGGTGATTGAGAGACGATCGGAGGTACAGAAGCCTGTGGCAGAGCCCCTGACTGCTGGGGAAGAGTCGGCTGCACAGATGTTGCAGGTGTAGATGAGGGAGTCTGCGAAGAACGGCCACCATTGGTCAAAGGCGGTGCTACCTGTTGCCCGACAACATCCTGCTGTATACTGCGCCGGGCCAGATCGCGCAGTACCGAAGCCGAAGCTTGTACAGATGCCAGCGCTTGGGCATCAGTCTTCAAACGACGGCCTACCCACTGAGCCAAAAAAAGCAGGGTGTCATCATCAAGGGACAATCCTCCCTTCTGCCGCACCGCCGCCACAAGAGATCGCTCTGCTACGGCCTGGCTGTCGAGGGCACGACGGTAGCGGGCAGTAAGGCCTTCCACACGCAGGGATGCTGCGGAAAGCTGCCCTCCCGAGGCCTTATTTTCACGCAGCTGATCCAGCGTAAAAACAGCCTCGGCCATTTGTGCATTGATTTCCACGGCATTCTGAGCGGCCTTGTCAACAGCGCTGAGCCGCCCGGAAAGGTCACCAACGGATGCAACCCCCTCCAAGGCTTTGGCCAACAAGGCAAGTCGCCCTGACAATGCAGACCGCAACTGCCCGGTCTGTTCTTCTGTAAATCCCCTGGCAGCAGCTTCACGGTTGACAGCCGCCAGAAAGCGGTCGGCATACAAACCATAGAGTCCGCGCAGCATGGTGGGATGGAAGGCATAGCGCAGCAGAGCATCACGTCCGCCCCCCCGGCCCTGGGAATCAGCGGCAGCCAGCTTGACACCGTAACGCTGAT
>CAJOMG010000112.1 GCA_905235595.1 uncultured Desulfovibrio sp.
AAATGAATGGCAACGTTGGACGCATGCAGCGGCCATGGCAGGCATATCTACATCAGCCTATGTGCGCAAAAAGCTCGATGGTGGCAGACCCATCATTGCACAGACTGACGCTGCAACTATCCGAGAACTCCGACGCATTGGTGGCTTGCTCAAGCAAAATTTTACCGTATTGCGAGAGAGCGGTGCGCCAGCAAGAATATTGCAGCAGCAAGAAGAAACGTTGCAGCTATTGGCAAAAACAATTGCTATCTTGGGGACAACATCCAGTGATTGTTAAGAAAATTAAAAGTGGGCACTCCAGCAAGACCAAAGCACGACAAATTGCCGACCTTGTGGACTACATCCGCGCGCCACACAGGACCCACCCTGAAGAAAAAGTTGCATATGCCGGTGGCAAGAATTTTTTGGGGGATACGCATCTTGGTCAGCGTGCGGAAATGATCGCTCTTGCTGAAGAAAGCGTGCATAGCAAAATGCCCGTAACGCACTGGGTATTTTCTTGGCAGGAGGGAGAGAATCCTACACATGAGCAGGTGGACGAACTTGTCGCAATGTTTCTCGAAAACATGCAGCTCTCTGGGCATCAGGTCATCTACGGTTTGCACAGGGATACGCACAATTATCATCTGCACGTTGCCGTCAACCGTATGAACGAAATTACCGGGAAAGTAGTTTTGCCCTTCAACGGGTTTGATATTGAAGCAGCGCATAAAGCCATCGCCCGTATCGAGCATCGACAGGGTTGGGCCAGCGAAAAAAATTCCATGTTTGTCGTATTTGGGGACGGCACAGTTGTGAGACGGTGTGATGCAACTTGGTTAAAACAGAAGGATTCACAAAAACTTACCCAGCAGGCTAGGGATTTTGAAAACGTCACAGGCGCAAAATCCGCACTACACATTGCACAGGAACGCAGCAGCGACATCATCGCACAGGCGACAACATGGGAGGATCTGCATAGTCGTCTTGCGGAAGTCAATCTCCGTTTTGAGAAAAAGGGTTCTGGCGCGGTTATTATTGTTGGCGACCAACCTGTCAAGGCATCTTCTGTCAGCAGGTCTTTCAGTATGAAGAATCTCGTCAAACGATTGGGGCAGTTTGAACCGGCCAGCACAGGGGCACAAACGATAGCCGTGCCATCTGAACCAGTAAGTGCCGTGAACCGAAGGTATTGGAAAGAATATCAGGATGCTATGGCTAAAGCTGGTACCGTAGCGGGTATGGAAAATATGGCATGGAACGCTGAACTGCATCGTTGGCTGTGCGCAGTGAAAGCCAAGCATAAAGAACAGATGCGTCGTTTACATTCCCGTCTAGCAAAATACGGGATACCCGTGCTCAACAATGTCTCACGGGGCCTCAGATTACAACAAAAGGAAGAATTTCGCTTATTGCAGGGACATCAATCAAAAGTCCGAAGGAAACGAAAACTGACATTTGAGCAATGGCTTCGTGCCGAAGGGATGGAGGAGCAGGCCGAATGTTGGCGGCACCGTGCTGACATAGAAGCGTTGACAGCAGCAATGAAGCATCCTGTGTTGTCACAGGATACTATGATTGAAAAGGTACAAGAAACTTTTTCAGTGCGTGTGCCAAAACAATAGAAAAGGCAGCATCCCACCCAAAGTACATTTGACTCTGATGCATACTACGAGACCAAGGCTAAAGACATGGATAAAACAGTATGATCGTTGATTGGGTTTCTCTCTGTTTGATCTCTTGCGTCCCCCCTGTGTGCATGTTTACTGAGTGTCCTCAGACTCTGTGTATTGTTTTTCACCGCTCCGAAGGCTATAGTAAAACAAAATCTGCCTCCAGACGCAGACATTTCGCGTTGTGCCGATAAGAGCTCTATAAGGGTTTATGTCTAACTTTCTGCAGGGATAAGCATCGGAGACAAGAACGTTAATCGGGCAGCTCTGGCGGCAAGTTACCAGGCTTTTATGCTGAAAGGAAAGTCCCTGCTGTTAGCGGCAATGATAAATAGGTAGAATTACGCTTCCAATATGCAAATACAAAAAGTATTTGTAAAATAAAAATATCCCATGCGCAGCAATCAGAACCTATAATAGTAGACATAGATTGAGGCAAGGACAAATGCACCAACCGCCCAATCCTCTAACCTTAGATCCTGATGTCGAGGCCCTCTGGTATGAAGCGATTTGGGCTACTGTCAAGGGCGTGCGCTTGGAGGATTTTACCACATTCCTGCAGCACCGACGTCCCTCGGAAGCATCTGCCCTCATTCCAGAGGAACTCGTTACTGCCATAAAACTCCATGTAGCAAGAGAGGGCGGCAAGCCCTATCATATTCTCCTGCGTGGGCAGGAACAGTACCCGGCCTCCCTGGGCATTCTGGATCTACCAATAATGTACTACAGGGGGAATGTCTCTCTGCTGAAAACTCCTTGTGTAGCCATTGTTGGCTCCCGCAAAGCTTCCCCGCGTGGACTCGCTGCTGCTCGGAGAATAGCCCAAAGCCTCACAGCAGATGGCTATACAATCGTATCGGGGCTTGCAGCCGGTATCGACACGGCAGCACACAAGGAGGCGTTGCGCACGGGCCATAAGACCATTGCAGTGATCGGAACACCCATAAACAGGGCGTATCCACGGGAAAACACCTCACTGCAGGAACAGATTGCAGAGACGAATCTTCTCCTCTCTCATGTCCCTTTCTACAAATACGCGCGCCAGCACTATACACTAAACAGACGTTTTTTCCCTGAACGGAACAAGGTCATGGCAGCACTGAGCGCAGCAACAATCATTGCTGAGGCGTCTGATACCAGCGGTTCTTTGATCCAGGCTCGCGAGGCTCTCCGTCTGAAGAAAAAAGTCATTCTCTTAAAGCCTACTTACGATAATCCAAACCTCTCTTGGCCCAAAACCTATGTGCAGCAGAGAGGCGCTTTTGTCGCCGACAATATCACAACACTAAAGCAGATTCTCGGTGAAGCCCATGTATAACACCTGGCAGCAATGGGATGGCACTGGGAGGCCTCGCCGATTCCTGCGGTCGGGTGGTGACACTATCTATTACTTGCGTGAATACATTCCAGGCAAATCATTTCATGAGGATGCAACCAGCAGCATAATTTATGACTTAAAAAAGAGCCCTTCCGTTCCAGAGAACCAGCTCTACTATAAAAACAAAGCCATTGAGGACTTTGCTTCTGATATATACCGTCTCCTGTTTCTAGTTCCCCATAGATTTTGCATTACGGATATCCCTCCCAGCAAGTGTCCTGGCGATCCAGAATATGATGACAGGATTGAACGCGTCATTGCATGGCTGTGCCGAAAAGTACCCAATACTCTCTACATGCGGTGTTTTACGAAAAAATATTCTACTGCTCCTCTGCACATCAAAGGGCATCGTGACCCGATGCGCATAGCAGCATCCTGGGAATATACGAGGCCAAACATTACTAAGGATATCAAAGAAATTATTGTTGTGGACGACGTCCTTACTACAGGAGCCTCCATGCGGGCGGCGTTTGATCTCCTTCAGAAAGATTTTCCATGGCAGCCGCTCAAGGGAATAGTATGGGCGCTGGTGGTAGATCCTCCGGATCAGGAATCAACGTAGGCATGACACCAATAGCTGTGCTGTCATAATCGTTGCTATGTTAAGAAAAATGTATTTTCTTTCATGCCTGTCCGGCTAACGAACTAAAAAAATGTCAAATTTAAGAAATACTACAGCTCAACCTGTTCGGTACCGTTTCCTTAGAAGAGTTGCTGCATCCGAGAGAACGAGAAAAGCAAAATCCATATTATTTCAGCTTGGTAAACTGTGTT
>CAJOMG010000113.1 GCA_905235595.1 uncultured Desulfovibrio sp.
GCTCCACCTGTGCCAGACAGTCCATGAACAGGCCTGTATTCAGTGGTGGCCAGGCATTGTAGCCCACTTCGGGTGTCAGGGCCAGGCGACGACCTTCCCACGAGGCCAAAAATACGTGGTGCATAGGCGTATGCTCGGGCATAACCGGCGGCGGGCAGCCCAGCCAGGCAAAAAGCTGCTCTGCCAATGCGTCATTCCATATGGGCACAGGGCTGGCACTCAGATCCGGCAACAGTGTCGCACGCTCCCTGCCCCACTGCTGCCACACGGCTTCCACCAGTTTAGAAAGGGAAGCAAGGCAGCACACAAGGGTAAGGGCTTCGGTTGCGGTTCTTGCCACAAGTTGTGCACGAATACGTTGCTCCAGAAAACAAAGGGAATTGCCAAGGCGAAAAAGGATCTGCATGTCGTGCTTTGCAAAACGTGGATCGTCCTGCAGAAAACGCGACAGAGCTCGGTGTCCCTCCAGCGTGGCTGCATAATTCATGAGCAGCACATCCTTGCCGGCATCAAGCTGAGCGGAGATTTCGTTAAGCCGCTTCCTGGTATTTGCCGTGGCATTCGCCCCGTGTTTGGCAAAATTGTTCCAGAAAAAATTATGTGCGGGAAGGCGTTCCTCCGTATAGTATCTAAATGCGGCACACGTTATCCCGTGTTCTGCGAGCATGGTCGTATTGGCATGAATGGTGGCAAAGAGCCAGGGCCAGGAAGGGCTGAGATCCGTATACAGCAACAGTCGAGACATGGGCTATCCCAAAACCTGTGCGCCCAGCACAGCGGCAATATGCCGCGCCGTCTGCGCGGGCAGGCCCCCATAGAGCGGCAGACAGAGCATGCGCCGGGCCACGTCTTCGGCCACAGGGCACGGGCGCTGCCACTGCTGCACATACGGCAATGTGGTCAACGCCGGGTAAAAGTACCGTCGGGGGTGGATGTTTTCTGCGGCAAGGGACGCGAACACGCGCTTGAGCGCCGCCCCATCCGGCAGAAGCACCGGATAGTAGGCGTAATTCCAGTCAAGGCCAGCAGCAGAACGCGGCCGCAGCAGGGGCACACCGGCCAAGGCTTCGTCGTAGACAGCATGAAGCGCTCTGCGCTGGGCAATCTCCGTAGCAATGCGCGGCAGCAGGCACAGGCCCATGGCGGCGTGCAGCTCACTCATCTTGGCGTTGATGCCCAGGGTGTAGTGGGTATCACCCCTGTGGCCAAAAGCCCGCGCCAGGGTTAACTTCTCTCTGGCCTGCTCACTGTGAGCCACAACGCAGCCGCCCTCCACCGTATGGAAGAGCTTGGTGGCGTGAAAGCTGCAGATGCTGTAGTCGCCAAAGTCCAGCAGGCTGCGGCCCTGGTATGTGGAGCCAAAAGCGTGGGCGGCGTCATAGATAAGGGCGGCATGGTGCTCACGGCACAGAGCACTGAGCGCCTGATCATCACAGGCCAGGCCATAGATGTGTACCGGCAGCACCCCGGCAATGTCCGGATGGTTGGCAAAGGCCCGTGCAAGGCTATCTGGCGACATGCGCAGCGTTTGAGGGTCAACATCCACAAAGACGGGGGTGCAGCCCATCCAGAGTATGGCCGACAGTGTGGCCACATAGGTATAGGCCGTAACGGCAACCTTTTTGCCACGCAAGCCCGCGCAGTGCAGGGCCAGCATCAGGGCCGTTGTGCCGTTGTTGCAGACAATAAGCTGCGGGCAGCCCAGGTAGTCTGACAAGGCGCTTTCCAGCTGACGGACCCATTTGCCGTCGTTGGTCAGCCAGCCGGAGGCAAAAATCTCCTGCAGCATTACGCTGAAGGCCGCAAACTCGGGCACACTCGTGCGGGTCACAAGCACGGCGTCATCCATGGCGTGTGTACTGCTTGACTGCTGCCTTTGTATCTGCATTCTGCGTAATGTCTTTTTTTTGCTTCTCAAACAAATATATTAGTCAATTCTCCCATGCTTTACAATAGAGGGTCACAGACTGAACCTGAAGAAAAGGGGGAGAGACGTTACGAAATCCGTTCTGCAATGACGACTTTAATAAATGCCTGCCGTGTAATGCCGATGCGGGCTGCCTCCTTGTCCATCTTCGATACCATCCAGGCGGGAAAGTCCACAGTGCACTTCCTCTACATCTTTGCCACGAGCTCAGGGCATCGTTTGCCCTACCGTATGGCAGAGCGCCCCATGACCTGTTGCGCCCGGGAAGCTCGCGCTATGGCTGATGCGCCCCCGCCACCAAAAAATGCCGACGCTCCGGCCATGTCGGACATAAGCCAGCTGGTGAGCAGATTGCCCGCCGTGCGCTTGAGGTAGGAACTCTGCGCGTCGAACTGCGCCGCCTGATAGTCGGTCATGCGCTTCTGTTCCTCTGTTTCCCAGCGCTTCATGGCCACATTGTAGGCGTTTTCGCCCATTTCTGCGGAAAAGCGGTTGGCATTGCCTTCACTAACAAGAGCTGCGCTGCCGCTGGCCATGTCCACATTGCCGGCGCCCAGGCTGGCGCGGTTGTGCCCCTGCACCTCATTGTACTGGCGGCGCAGCGCCGACTTCTGGCTGTCCAACTTATAGGCCTCCCGCTCGCCAATCTCTGCGGCATTTCTGCCCTGGCGACGCATCAGGTCTGCGCGGTCTTCCATGTCCGAAGCCTGCTGCAGTTGTTCTGCCCGTTGCCGCTCCATCTGGGCAAAGGTGGTGAGTTTGGTAATGCCTGCATTGACGATTGGTGCTGCCCATTGTCCCATTTTTATTCCCCTCCTGATAGATCATCGTATGCGTGTTTCCACATGCACTGTTTGACGCGGAACATGAAAAAACGTAGCGTGGTTGCAGCGACAGAGAGGCAACATGACAAGCACGACCTTTGACGCTTTCGACTACTTTGAAAGACTGAAGATTGCCGGCTTTTCTGAAGAGCAGGCCAAGGTGCAGGCCGCTGCGTTTCGAGAATATTCTGCCATTCAGGATGCCAATGCCCGGCAAGAGCTGGCGACAAAAATGGATTTGACGCAGCTGGAAATGCGACTTAACGCAAAAATCGAAACCAGCAAGCACGAAACACTGAAATGGATCGTGGCGCTGCTGGTGGCCCAAACTGCGCTGATTATTGCCGCGCTGACCTATGTAATGTAACGCTGCACACATTGTATTCTTCATGGGAGATGCCATATGGTTGCCATCACATTTGATACGCTTGCCTTCAGCCGACGCCTTCAGGCTGCGGGCGTGCCGCGGCAACAGGCCGAGGCCATGGCCGACGCCCATGCCGAAGCCATGAAGGAACTTGTGGCCGCGCAAGACCTCGCCACCAAGGATGATCTGCATCTTGCCCTTGCCAATCTGCGTAATGAACTGCTGCGCTGGATAGTCGGCTTTCTTGTGGCTCAGTCTGCCCTGCTCGTCGCCGTCTTCTCGTACACAAAATAACTTTGCTTGCCTGCCTTCGACGCAGACGTCTTCCCCGTTTGAACCACATTTTTCACGCTACGCACAAAAATCGCGGCATTTTTACTTCTGACCTCGTTTATGCTGTCGCTATCCGTGCGTCAGCCGTTCGAGCGCAGCGAGTTACGGATGACGACAGCAATTGGATGCGCGAACTGTCAGCCAACGAAACTGCTGTCGCCATTCGTAAGCCCGCTGATGCGGGCAACGACTGGCGCAAGCGGGAAAGACCCGCTAACGGCTACTGCCGGCCATGTCGGCCAGTTCCACGGTTGTCACAATGCCCAGCACGGTTGCCGGGTCCGGTCCGTCAAAAATCAGTTCCAGCCGGTCGTTTTC
>CAJOMG010000114.1:0-939 GCA_905235595.1 uncultured Desulfovibrio sp.
TACACGGCCCGCATGTATGTGGACCAGATGCGCAGCGGCGAAGACTACGCGAAGCTGACACGCGCTATATCCATTGTTATTGCCGATTTTGCATTTTTCGCTCGTGACAGCGCGTACCATCATCGTTTTCGGCTGTACGACGCACAGAATGCTGTAGAATACCCCGGTTCCATAGAAATCAATATCCTGGAGATACCGAAGCGACGCGGCAACAGCACGAAAGTCAGCTGTTGGTTGGAGTTTTTCGCAGCCCGCACGGAGGAACAGTTTATGCAGCTTGTCCAAAATGATCCCGCCATGGAGCAGGCCTGCAGACACGGCACAACGCTTGCTGTGCCTGCCGCTATATGATGCTTGCTACAACAGATAATTTGCCGTAATGCATTAGTACGTTGCAACAAAACGACAGACGGATAATAATCATGGTAAGGCCAGGATTTGAACCTTTCTTGCTCTCGACAGCTGCTGTTAAGAGTACGCAAGGCGCTTCCCCCTGAAACCTTGAAAATACAATGAGGTATAATGTTTGCCACCTTTCACGATGTCGCCATCAAGGCTGTTTCTGTTGCTGTTCCTGAACAGGTAATTACTCCTGAGGACGAGCTGGAGTATTATGGAAACAGTATGAAAATGGCCCAGCGCGCCAGAAAATTGATAGGTATCGACAGGCGAAGGATCGCAAGCGAGGGACAAACCGCATCGGATTTTTGCACTGCTGCCTGCGAACGACTGTTTGAAATGTGCCCTGAAGCAAAGGACGCCGACGCGCTTATTTTTGTTTCTCAGTATCCAGATTATTTGTTCCCGGCAACGGCGTGTATTCTGCAGGATCGCTTGCAGCTTTCTCAAAATTGTGCAGCCTTTGACGTCAATCAGGGCTGTGCAGGCTATGTTTACGGCCTTTGGCTTGCGGCGAGTATGGCAGCTTCCGGTGCGTGC
>CAJOMG010000114.1:978-4558 GCA_905235595.1 uncultured Desulfovibrio sp.
CCCCCCCGAGATAAACACAACCGCATCACTGCTCCCATTTTTGGAGATGGAGGCAGCGCGACTCTTGTCTCCTACGCTCCAGGCAGCGCTCCATTGACTTTTTCACTGCACACAGACGGACGGGGATATTCACATATCATTTCGCCGGCAGGTGGAGCGCGTTTGCCCTTTGTTCATACAGAAAAAGAAAATTCTCCGCTTCTTGAAGACATTATCGACAGCAACGGAAATCCATGGCGTTTGAATGGTATTTTCATGGATGGAAAAGCGATATTTGATTTTACAATGCATGTCGTTCCAGACCACATCACGAAATTCCTTTCAAAGTGTGCACTCTCTCCTGAAAAACTTGATTATGTGTTTCTTCACCAGGCGAACAAGCAAATTGTCAACGTCATCGCTGAAAAAATTCATATTCCTGCTGAAAAGGCGCCTTTTGGTACATTCAGCCGATATGGAAATCTTTCTTCGGCTTCCATCCCCGCTGCGCTTTGTGATCAATTCGGAGCTGCGGGCGATACGGGAAGCAAGGCGATGTTACTCTGTGGCTTTGGCGTCGGCCTTTCATGGGGGTCATGCCTTTGGTTACCGCAACAATGCCGATGCTCTGATGTCATAACCGTGCCGTCAAAGCCTGTATCACGAGAAAGCAAAATCCAGTTCTGGCGACATCATCTTTCGGGGGGCAAGAATTGAACAAAGAACATTTTCTTACTACTGTAGCTGAACTCATCCAAAGGGACGAACCACTTGCATTAGATGACCGGCTTGAAAAAATTGAAGAATGGGATTCCATGGCTATGATGGTTCTCATCGCATATTTTGACGCCAATTTACACACTACTGTTACATTCGAGCAACTGGGAAAGGCCAAAACCATGAACGATATAGTAGAACTTGCATTCGGCGCCAATAAATGAATGTATTTTCAGCAAGCCAGCGCTTTCTGGTTACTGGAGCAAGCTCCGGCATCGGACGTGCGATCGCCCTTAAATTGCACGAGGAAGGTGCTACTGTCATTGCCCATGGGCGTAACTCCCAACGCCTTGAGGATCTGCACGCTAGCATGACGTCTTCGGAACGCATGCTCATAACACAACGGGATTTGCTGGATGACATGGAAGGCCTGCCGGAATGGCTGGGAGAACTGTGCCGGAGTCACGGTCCCCTTTCTGGGTTGATATGTGCAGCCGGGATCACATGGAATTCACCCATGCATTTCTATCCCTTGGAAAAAGCACATCAGTTGTTCGATATTTGTTGCCATGCCCCGCTCATGCTAGGCGGCGCATTTTGCCGCAAGCGCAACAATACCGGAAGCGGTGCGGCCATCGTCTATATTGCTGCTGCCGCCGCGCTGCAACCCAACCCAGGACAGGGCATTTACGGAGCCGCCAAGGCGGCACTTGTGGCCGGCGCCCGCTGCCAATCCATGGAATTGGCACGTCAGGGGCTGCGGGTCAACTGCATCTCACCAGGACTTGTGAAAACACCCATGTTTGAGGAGACTGCAAACCTGTTGGGTCCGGCTTTTGTGGAACGTGAAGGCTCCCTCTACCCGCTGGGCTTCGGCAAACCGTCCGACGTCGCAAACCTGGCATGTTTTTTGCTTTCAGATAAAGCGAGATGGCTGACAGGGCAAAATATAGTTCTCAACGGGGGGCGTTGATGCAACATATTGTCATAGTTGGCAATGCTGGAGCTGCACGGGAGTGCTACTGGATTTTTCAGGAAATGCTGCAGGCTGATTCAACGCTTTCCGAACGCTACATGTTCAAAGGCTTTCTTGCCTGGAAAAACTATCCCGGTAACCTGAAAGATCTCACATGCCACAGCCTTGGCGAAGCAACGAGCTACATATTATCGCCAGATGATCGTATCGTCATCGGCATAGGGCATCCATACCTGCGCGAAGAAGTTTTCAACTATTTCAAATCGAAAAATGCACTGTTTTTCACTTTGTGTCATCCTCTTGCCGATATTAATCCAACTGCAAAAATTGGGGAGGCCAATATATTTCAACGAGGTAGTTCTGTATTTTGTGATGCAATACTTGGTGATGCAAATTATCTGAATGGAACTGTTAACCTTTCACATGATGCTTCTGTTGGCAGCTTTAATTTTCTTGGACCTCTAACCCTGTTGCTAGGGAATTGCACGGTGGGAAATAAAAACAGCATAGCTGCAAGATGTACGATTTTGCCAGGAGCCAAAATAGGCAATAACAACATTATTGCCCCTAATAGCGTTGTATATAAGGGGTGCGGCAGCAATGCGCGCATGGTAGGGAATCCTGCGTTAAAGATTGCCTCATACATGCCTGAAGCGACCCTCCCTTGTCGAAACATGCAGCCATGACACCGCTTTTTTCTCTCATCATCCCCTACCGCCGTCAGCCCGCCGGTCTTCACCGCCTCCTTGAAAGCATTCACCGTCAGTCGCTGCGTTCACTGGAAGTCATTCTCGTCGATGATCATTCCGGTGATAACGTAGGAGATATTGTCCGATCCTGGCAAAATAAAGGCCTTTCCATTACCCTGCTGACGGAACCCTACCGTATATATACGCTTCGTTGCCGTCTGGACGGCATCCGGCATGCCCAAGGAAAAATCATCGGTTTTGCAGATGCAGATGATGTTTTGTGGGGTACGCAAGCTCTGCATCGAAATGTACAAGCCATGTTGAACGTTGGAGCGGACATTCTTCATTTTCGCACGGCGCTCCTAGACGAAGACGGCAATTTCGTGAAATACGCGCCAAATGCTGATCCCTTTTCACGACGGATTGACGGAACAGAACGTATATTTTCACGTTATTGCCAAGAAAATTTTTATGCCTGCACTTCGTTGTGGAACAAAATTTTTTCATGTCGCGTTTGCAAGCAGTCTCTGAATTGCTATGATGAGAGATTTATTCTTCGCTGTGAAGATAGCTGGTTATTACTAAATATCTTACTCAAAAGTAAAATTTATATAGGAAGTGATGAACTTGGCTATGGATATGTTTGGCGAGAGCGCCGCATGACCACAAATCCTGAACGAACTGTCGCATATTACCGTTTTTATAAAGCCGTTGAAGATATTCTCAGTTTTCATAATATTCCTCAATGCTCCATTGATCTTTTTCAAAGTAGAATTAAAGACATACTGTGCAACGCGGCGGGTCATATGTGCCGTGCCTGGCAAAGCCTTTCCCCACAGGAATGGAAGGCGCATGCTGATGCCTTAAAGAACAATGAGCTTCGCGATGACCTTCTGGAAGCCCTGATCACTGCAAACAGCGTCAATGCTGACCGACTCCTGGCCATTCACAAAGTGTTCCCTTAACCTGATGCATATGGCAACCATTGTTGCATCGCCGGAGACATGACGTATGCCTGATTTATTTATGCTACAGATGGCCCAGCAGGCGTCACTGTGGAATTTGACCTATATGATAGGACGAAAAAAATCCGCTGACGCTGTGGCTGATTTTTTTTTCAAGCTGCTGGAGCTGCTACCTTTCGATGTCACCCTGGAGGTGGGCGCGCATGAGGCCAGCTTCTCCCGCAAGGTGCACGCAGCCTTTCCCACGCATACAG
>CAJOMG010000115.1:0-1192 GCA_905235595.1 uncultured Desulfovibrio sp.
GGGGCCTGCGCCTGCCGCTGTGGTGCCAGACGCAGCCCCGGGCACGGTGGCGGCACAGCCCCGGACAGCTGGAGCACCAACCTGGGACCAGCCGCCTTTCTAGGGCGTGGTGCAGGGAAACTGGCCATATAATATACCCAACACATAAGGCAGGCACTGCCCCCGGCAAACAAGTATTTTTGCTGGGGGCCTAATAATGCCAATTACTGCCTCAAAGCGTCAGGCTTCTTCCGCGGCAATGGCCGCTATTTCTGCTAAAGCCAAACCAGTCGCACGCGCTATCTGCTCCTGCGGCATTTGCATCGCCAGAAGGTTACGGGCAGTAATTCTGAATGCTTCTTCTCTGCCTTCATCCCTGCCTTTCTTCTCGTGATACAAATCTCTGGACACTGCGTCATGCTCTGCTCTCTCTGCTATCTCATAGGCCGTTACCAAGTCAGGATCAGCAAGGAACGGCTTTTCCGCGTCTAATGCCCGCTGGATTAAAAAGTCACCCATAGCGATTTCCTCCAGTTCCTCTGGCGTCGTCCTAGATGAAAAATATGTGAGCCAACGCTCGAGCTGGCTGTTTCCGTTCACAGCCGCATGTCGCATCCTGTCGTACTTTAGCAGCTCCACTGTGTGCAACTCGAGCTTAGGGGACAAACGATGTCCAGTACGTGTGTTCAGCACCATATAGGTATTCCGGTAGTCAGGCACGAGTTCTTCAGGGAAAAGATCGAAGTTCATAATGGCGATGCACACCGTCCGATTGAGATCAGTGTAGGGCCGGCCCTTCCTCAGCTGAAACATTCTCGACCAGTAGTACAGCACGCGGTCTTCCATAGCCTCGTAGTAGTCTCCCTGAAACTCCACTTCGACCATAGTGCCGTCAGAGCATTTGCCTCTAAGGTCAAAGTGAGGCCTTTTATCCTCTGCGAACTCAGGGCCTGCCTCCCTATCCGCAAAGGTGAAATCCACCAGCGGTGGCGTGCCTTCAGCCTCAAAGAACGCATTGACGAGTGAAAGTGTCAGATCTTTCCTGTCTTCATGGAAGAAGATATACTTGATCAGAACGTCGTTCAGGTGGTTAAGGGGTTTACCTTCTGTACTCATGAAAGAAGTATAGAGGGAATGGAGAGGGGTGGCAAGAATGTTGTTGCCAGGGTGCGCTGCCCGTGCTGCAGGCAGGCGGCCAGTCGGGGCCTGCGCC
>CAJOMG010000115.1:1202-4615 GCA_905235595.1 uncultured Desulfovibrio sp.
CGCTGTGGTGCCAGCCGCAGCCCCTGGCACGGTGGCGGCACAGCCCCGGACAGCTGGAGCACCAACCTGGGACCAGCCGCCTTTCTAGGGCGTGGTGCAGGGAAACTGGCCATATTTTGCGGCAGCGCTGCGGGCATACGCGGAAAGGTTCCTGCCCTGCCTATTCGGCAACGCGTGCTTGCCCATGGCTGTACATTAGGCTATCCTGTCCGGCTGTAAAGGATGACTGCCCCTGTGGCGGCAGCCTGCCCGCACGGTATGACACCATCCCTAGGGCAATGACGCAACTCCCACGTAAAACACACTGACGGCCTGACGCTGTAACGACCTGAATTGGAGGCACCACAATGCTTGCACGTACCAAAAAGAAACTACTCACACTCCTGCTGGCCGCCGGCATGCTGCTGGGCGTTCAGGGCAATGCCCAGGCCATTGACTTCAAGGTACAAGGGTTGTGGCAGGTTGGCTTTGGCCTGGGGGATGCCACGTTTACGGAAAGCGTCAGCGGGCGCAAATCCACATCCAACGACAATTTCAGCGCCATGCAGCGCCTGCGCCTCAAGGTGGATGCCGTGGCTTCCGAGGCCCTTTCCGGCACAGTGTATTTTGAAATCGGTCTTCAGGACTGGGGCAATGCCAGCACCGGCGGTGCCCTGGGCTCTGATGCCACCAACAGAAACAAGGTCAAGCATGCCTATCTGGACTGGTCAGTGCCCAATACCGACCTGAAACTGCGCATGGGCCTGCAGGGCATAGCCCTGCCCAGCGCTGCGGGTGGTTCCGCCATTCTGGATTCCGACCTGGCGGGCGTGGTGGCCAACTACGCGTTCAATAAAAACGTGGGCCTTACCGCCCTGTGGATGCGCCCTGTCAACGACAACTTCGTCGGCCGTGACGGCACGAGCTACCAGGCCAACTATCTGGACAATCTGGATCTCTTTGCCCTGACCCTGCCCCTCACCTTTGACGGCGTCAGCATTACCCCCTGGGCCATGTACGGCATGATGGGCACCAATACCCTGGACGGCTACAACGGCCTGGGCCGGCACACCGCAGGCGATGACTGGTACACGGTGGACGGCACGCTGGAATCCACCCTGCTCAACTTCCACCCCGGCTTTGCCGCCGACAGTACCTCCTTTGGCACGTCACCGGCCTACACTTCCATGTTCTGGTTCGGGCTGCCCATAGCACTGACCCTCTGGGATCCGCTGAACATCGAATTTGAATTCAACTACGGCTATTCCGGCGGCATGGGCAGCTATGACCTCATGAAGCGCGGGGTGGGCGGCACAACCATTCGCGCTGATTCCCGCCGCGAGGGCTGGCTGGTCAAGGCACTGGTGGAATACAAGTTTTCCTGGGGCGTGCCCGGCATTTTTGGCTGGTATGCCAGCGGCGACAACGGCGTCATGAAGAACGGCTCCGGCCGGCTGCCCACTGTGGCCGGTGCCGGCTACTTCACCTCCTTCATGGGCTGTGATGGCATCGACCTGTGGGCCAATGGCACCAGAGGATTTTTCTATGAGAAAAACCTGACCTATGCCGGCACCTGGGGCGTGGGCCTGCAGGTGCGTGACGTGAGCTTTCTGGAAGATCTGTCGCATACCTTCCGCGTAGCGCTCTGGGGCGGCACCAACAGCCCTTCCATGGTCAAGTATTTCGATGACAGGCAGTCCGCCTGGGCCGGCAACGACGACTACTACAGCTATGACGGCCCCTACCTGACCACCCACGACAACCTGCTGGAATTCAACCTGGACAGTACCTGGAAGGCCTATGAAAATCTGGCCGTCAAGCTGAATCTGGGCTACATCGTAAACATGTACGATACCGGCACCTGGAACCGCAGCTGGATGCAGGACAGCGAAGTGGAAAAGAAGGATGCCTGGAAGGCGCAGCTGATGTTTGAATATTCCTTTTAGGCAGGCTTACAGCAAAAACCCAATCAGGCAGAACGCGTAGCCCTGCGGGGCTACGCATTTTGCGTTTGAACTGATGCAAAAAGATATGAAACGTCCTTAAAAGGCAGACGTCGCTCATCTGCAACACGCACGAGAAGCAGGCGTATGGCTTTCTGAGACTGACAAGCCCATGTCAGCCAGTGCAGCGGCGGCCCGTTTTTTTTTGATAGTGAACTCAGTGAGCAGTAGTATGGAAATGAACAAAACAGCCATAGCAGATACACTCCAGCGCATGGTTTTGCACCTGCTGCCCATTATTATCCTCCTATTTGGCTCTCCATGTGTACTTTGGGCACAGGCTGAACCCACGCTGGATGCAATGCTCGGCGCAATGATCATGTGCGGCTTTCGCGATGCCGAGCTCACTTCCCAAAGCCCTATCCTGCAGCGCATAGCTGCGGGCCGCATTGGCCATGTCATTCTCTTTGACAGGGATGTCACCACAAAAGGGCCCCGCAACATCAGAAACAAGGAACAGCTGCAGCGCCTGACTGCTGCCCTGTATGCGGCCGCCAGGCGGCCCATGCTCATTGCCATTGACCAGGAAGGCGGCCTGGTACGCCGTCTTAAGCCCGAACAGGGCTTTCTGCCACTTGAAGACGCGAAAACCATGGGCAGCAGAAGTCCACAGTATACCGCGCAGCAGGCAAAAGCCACTGCCAGGGAACTGCGCGAGCTGGGCATTAACGCTGATTTAGCACCGGTCGCCGATGTTGAGACAACGACGAAAAATCAAACCTCACTCCTTGGCAGGCAGTTGCGCTGCTTTGGCACAGATGCACATACCGTAGCAGCGCATGTTATCGCCTTCGGGCAGGGGCTCCTGGCCGAGGGGATTCTGCCAACGCTCAAGCACTTCCCCGGTCTTGGCTGCGCAGGCAAGGACACCCACCATATGCAGGTTGCAGTGGGCACCTGTTACAAAGCCGAACGTGATCTTCTCCCCTTTAAGCAGGCCATAGATGCGGGCTGGCCCGGTCTCGTCATGATCAGCCACGCCATTGTGCCCGCCCTGTCGGACGATACCCTCCCCGCTACGCTTTCCCCTGCCGTGGTTACGGGGGTTTTGCGCGGCCAGTTGGGCTTTCGGGGCGTTGTCATAAGCGACGATCTTGACATGGGTGCGATCACCACACGCTTTGACCGCAAAAAAACCATAGAACTCGCCGTGCTGGCCGGTTGCGACATCCTGCTCTTTGGCAACAACCTGACCTGGGATCCTGACCTGCCTGACATCGTATTTACAAGCCTGAAAGAACTTGTTGCCTCGGGCCGCATCAGCAAGGCCCGCATCAGGGAGTCGTGGCTGCGTATCCAGCATCTTTTGGCAACGCTGCGGTAAAGAATTTGTGAAGGAAAAGGAGAGATACCTACGCCCCAGGATATTGACTTGGATGTGGGGGAAAGATAATTTTACATAGCTTATAGAGAAATACCGTCCATTAACAC
>CAJOMG010000116.1 GCA_905235595.1 uncultured Desulfovibrio sp.
TGCTGCCGCGGCATAGCAGCCTTTGCCATCAGGCTAAGAGGCATCCTCTAAAAAACACAAGGGCAGGTCAGTGCCGGCACTGGCGTGCCCTTGTTGTGACTGTGAGATGTTGAGGTCGGCTTACACTTGCTTGCGGAACGTGTGGCTGAAGCCGGCGTCATAGAGGCGTGAAGGCGCGCCCCTGCCCTTTGCGTCAGGCAGGATTAGAAAGACGGTCTGATGGTTCAGGCCATGCTGATGCACACAGGCTGCCAGCTCGCCAAGGGGTGTGCGGACAAGACGCTCTTCGGGCCAGCCCACGCGATGGGCACAAAGTATGGGTGTTTCGGGCGGAAGGGTGCTGAGAAGTTCCTCCTGCAAGGCCTCTGGCCTAGCAGAAGATAGGTAGATTGCCATGGCAGTGCCGTGCGCCGCAAGTGCCCCCAGGCGTTCGCTGGCCGGCACGGGGGTCCTGCCTTCCAGGCGGGTGATGATGAGGCTCTGCGTGACTTCCGGTACGGAAAAGCCCACGCCGGCAGCAGCAGCAGCCGCGCATGCGGCAGTCACACCGGGGATGATCCGCCAGGGGATGCCGTCTGCCTCCAGTAAGGCCACCTGCTCACGCACAGCACTGTACAGCGAAGGATCACCCGTATGCACGCGGGCTACGGGCCTGCCTGCCAGCGCCGTTGCACGCATAAGCGCATGGCACTGGGCGAGAGTGAGTGAGGCAGAATCGCACACCTCAGCATCCGGAGCCGCACAGGCCACCACCTCCGGGGGTACGAGCGACCCCGTGTAGAGCACAAGCGCGGCCTCAGCAATGGCCTTGCGCCCCTTGATGGTCAGCAGTTCCGGATCGCCGGGGCCTGCCCCGACAAAGGAAACCGTACCTGGAACAACATTGGTGGCCTGCATCTGCATTTCCCGTCCTACATCTCAGACAATTGTTATCGTCGCTGTAAAAGCTCAGGCGCGCATACTGCCAGGCGCATGCGCAGCTGCCGGCTTTTGCGCGGCCACGAGGAATACGGGATTCATGGCGGCCAGATGAATATCGTCACCCAGTTCCCTGCCCTCTGCAGCAGACATTTGCATGATCTCATACGGCCAGCCAGCTTTCTCGAAAAAACGACGGCAAAGGTGCAGGCTGTCCAGCAGTACGCAACTCGCCACCACACGCCCACCCACGGGCAGGCGGTGACAGACATAGCCGAGAATATCCGCGCCGTCACCTCCAGAAAGCCCTCCTCCAATGAACACGCGATCGGGGTCCGGCAGTCCGGGGAGGCAGTCAGGGGCCTGCCCCAAGCGCACATCCACGCTGGCCGCTCCAAAACGGCGACGGTTTTCCTGAATGCCAATGGCCCGACCTGCGGAACGTTCCACGGCAATCACGCGACCCTCATGTGCCAGCACCGATGCTTCCAGAGCCATTGCTCCTGACCCAGCACCGATATCCCACACAATATGCTCCGGGGCAATGCGCAGCATGGCCAGTGCTGCGGCGCGCACGGGTTTTTTTGTCATGCACCCGCCCTCAACGGCCAGCTGGGCAGATTCCAGCCCCAGATATGGCCTGCGAGCGGGCTCGGTGGGCAGCAATACCATGGTGCAGGCAGGGCCAAAGGTTGATCCGGCAGCATCGGTCAGGCTCATGTGCCGCGCATCTTCATCGGGTGCTCCCATACGCTCAAAAATGTGGGCTGCAAACCAGTCCACCCCCCTGTCCAGAAGATGCCTGGCCAGCACATCCGGGCTCATGCGCTCATCAGTGAAGATGCACAGGGGCACATTTTTGCTGCAGGCCGCATGCAGGGGATGCATATCATCCCGGCCGTGCAGGGAAATACAGATGACACGGTGCCAGGGCAGGGCAAGGCGGGCACATGCCTGTTGCAGCGAGCTTACAGCCGGCAGAATACACACGGCTTCCGCCCCCAGCTGTCGCACCAGGGTCGCACCAATGCCAAAAAGCAGGGGGTCACCATCAGCCAGCACCAGTACGCGTTTGCCTGCTGCCCGCAAATGGCTCAGGCGCGTCAGCAGGGGGGCCAGAGGCGCATGCAGGGGCAACAGCTCGGCAGCAAGAGGCGCACAGTCTTCTTTTGCAGCGGCCTGCGACAGAGGCTCTGCCACGATTTCCTTCAGCAGGCTATCCCCGGCACAAATGATGTCTGCATGGCGTATGCGCTCCCGTGCATTCTCATGCAAGGCATTCATGTTATGCGGGCTGGCGCAGTCCATGCCCATGACGGTAATTGGGGCAAGCTTGGCCGTGGTCGGCTCAAAGACAAAGAGTGACTGCAGCATTTCTGCCATGGGCGGCCACGCATCTGATGCATTGTCACTCTGTCCCGGAGCTTCCATTTCTGGCGCAGAACCGGCGTCACCGGCCTGCTGTGAACATGCTGCAGGTGATTGCCCGTTCATTGGTTCCGGGCCGTCAGCATGCGGGGCAGCAGCTTTTGCTGTGTCCGAGGCTGCCACCTGCCGGCGTGCAGCATGTGCATCCTGGATAACGGGCATATCAAAGCCCGGCAGGGAGATTTGCTGGTTCATAGCATCAACACTTCTCTGCCATCAAAATGATAAAAATGGACACGCACCGCACGGCCTGCAAAGCCCCGAAGCGCGTCAGCCGCCCTGTGCACAACACAGGCAAGCACGCGTGGCCCTGCCGGATCAGCAAGCAGAATGTCCAGGGCATGTGCAGCAGTGATGCACTGCCCTATGCGCTCCGCACAGGCCGCATGTTCCTTGCGGGCAAGCTGCGCTAGTGCCTGCATATCCAGTGCCGCGCTGCCGGCATGCGTATAAGGATGCCCCTGTGCCAGCTTGACAAGTTTGCCAAAAAAACACCCCCAGATAATATGCCTAAAGTCCATCTCTCCGGCAATCTTCAGAGAGTACGCCACAAAATCTGCCACCTGAACGAAACTTTGCGCCGGCAGTTCCGGATACCTGGCCATGAGCAGCCTTTCTGAACGCCTTCCCGTGCTGCAGCACACAGCCTGGCAGCCCGTTGCCCTGGCAACGTCCAGCCCTTGCCTGATAGTCGCCTGCCATGCAGCATGGCTGTAGGGCCGTACAGTTCCCTGCGTGCCCAGAATGGAAATGCCCCCCACAATGCCCAGACGCGGATTGAAGGTTTTGGGAGCCAGGTCACGTCCCTCCGGCACACTGAGAAAAACCCATAGCTGCGGCAGCGCCGCATCAGCCCCCAGCAGTGCCCTCAGTGCGGCATTGAGGGCAAAACGCAACTGTTCCCGCGGTACAGGGTTGATAGCCGCTGCGCCCACGGGCAGGGGCAACCCCGGCAATGTCACCCGCCCCACACCGGGGCCCCCACAGATGGCAATGGCCCGTGCCCGATCTTCGGC
>CAJOMG010000117.1 GCA_905235595.1 uncultured Desulfovibrio sp.
ATCGGGCAGGATGGGTGCCGGGCTGTAGGCACCCATGCCACCGGTGTTGGGGCCGGCGTCGCCATCGAACACACGCTTGTGGTCCTGCGCCGAAGGCAGGGGAATGGCGTGGGTGCCATCACACAGGCAGAGCAGGGATGCCTCTTCGCCAACAAGGCATTCCTCCACAACCACGGCGTCTCCTGCTGCGCCGAAGGCCCGGGATGTCATGATGTGGTTGACGGCATTCAGGGCCTCGTCCACTGTCTGCGCGATGATAACGCCTTTGCCGGCGGCAAGGCCATCGGCCTTGACAACAACAGGCGCCCCCGTGGAGCGGATGTGCGCTGCACAGGCCGCCGCATCGCGGAACACGGCGCACTGGGCTGTGGGCACATGCGCCTGTCGCATGATTTCCTTGGCAAAGGCCTTGCTGCCTTCCAGCTGTGCTCCGTAGGCATCCGGTCCAAAGCAGGCAATGCCCGCGGCGGCCATGCGGTCTGTAATGCCCAGGGTCAGGGGCAATTCAGGCCCTGGAACGACCAAGTCGATGTGTTCCTTGCGGGCCAGGGCCACGAGCCCGTCCAGATCATCTGCCGCAACGGGCACGTTAACCGCCCCTTTTTCCTGTGCCGTGCCGCCGTTGCCGGGGGTCACGAACACAATCTCTGTACGGGGGCTTTGCAGCAGCTTCCAGACGAGGGCATGTTCCCGCCCGCCAGAACCGATGACAAGTATGCGCATGGTGTGCTCCTCAAGAATGGCAAAATTCCCCCAGGGGCTCTGCCATGGCGGCCATTGCGCCAGAATGTTACTCCACAAAGGGAGTGGTTGCGGGTCTGCTCCTAGTTCGGATTGACCTCAAAGTCGCTTAAATCTGCCGGTACATTGGGGTTGGTGGCGGCAACATCCAGAGGGTAGGCCGTGACCATGCACTGACGGCTGCCCACGCCCAGGTCTGGCGAGGTGTTCAGGCCCACCACCAGGTCAAGCACGCCGTCGTTATTCACATCTGCCAGGTCAATCTGGGCCACAGAACCGCGAATGCGGCGCGTCTTCCATTTGAGGCCCAGACCAACGCCGTCCCAGTAGAGGGCATGCACCTCGCCCTGCGGAAAGTAGCGGTAGCGGTCAAAAATCTGTGCCGCTGTCGAGATGGGCTTGTTGACCAGAAGGCAGTACTCGCCCGTGCTGCCGATGTCCGCGGCAATAAGGCGCATGGGTGCGTAGTATTTGCTGGGAAGCTGGTAGGTTTTGTCCACGCCGAGGCCGGGCATGCCCTTGTAGTGATCCATGCCCGCAGAGGAGCCGGAAAAGCGTTCCATGGTGGTGTGGATGAGCGAGTTGCCCCGGCCCTGGAAGAGCTTGATGCGCTCGTCGTCGTTCAGCATGACAAGCAGTTCGCTCTTGTTGCTCCTGCTGGGGGGCATCCACGCGCAGTTGAACACGGTGGCGCCGCTGGGCAGATCCAGCCGCGTACCGAGCTCATATTTGCCGCCGACCTTGTTCATAATACGCACACCGGGGGCAAAGAGCTTGACAGAATCCCAGCCCTGGCCCACCAGCGTCGGGGCATAGGTGGGGGGTATGCGCATGACGCTCATAAAATAAGGAATGCGGTTGGCAAAAAGGTTGAGCTTGTTGCCCTTGAAGGAGTAAATATAGGTGTACGGTCGGTTACTGTCTTCCTCGTAGGTGGCTACCACGAGTTCCATGGCGCGGTCCCGGTCGAGGTCAATGGCGCGCATGGAGAAGTTGGTGTTGGAACGCGAGATGACGGTTTCGCCGAGCGGCTTGAGCTGGCCGTTCACAGGCCACGCATAGATGCGCAGATCGTGGTCGCTCAGAATGGCGATTTCGTTCTTGCCATCGCCGTTGAAATCACCCACCGCCATATCAATCATGGTGTATTTCAACCGCTGGGTGCGCAAGCGTGAGCCGTCGTTGGCGCCCGCACCCTGGTAGCGGAACTGCGGGTTCAGATAGACCTGCTGCTGGCCGGTTTCATTGGTGATGATGTCGCCGCCGGGCGTACCCATGCGGGCGCTGTTGCTAGCAGTGGAACCGGGGGTGCGCATGGCAGCGGACACTCCGAAGACTTCCTGCCCCATTTGAGTGCTGAGGCGCTGTACGGCCCCCGTCAGCTCGCTCACGGGGCTTTGGGCGGTACGCGTCCAGGTTTTGCCGGCCTTGTCAACGCTGTTGACTTCCACCGTGCATTCGTTGCCCATGATGCTCACTGAGCCCCAGATGGCGGCGTCTGCCCCAGAGGAGCGCAGGGCCTGTCGTGCGTCATTGGCAGAAGAGGCTTTGCCCTGGCCGGAGCGCACGTCCAGGATGCCTGGTTTGTTGAGCTTGCCCTGAATGGTTGCGGGCACGGCTTTGGCAAGGTAGGCATAGTTCTGGGGTGCGTTGACCGTAAAGGGCAGAACGACGGCATTTTTGGCAGCGGCTTCTCCCGTGGCCACGGCAACTGCGGCACACAGCAGGCAGGCTACAAAGCTTACTCGCATGGCGAATTTCATTCATTTCTCCTTGGATATTTGCGCAATACAGTAGTGCACTATGTATTGGTATGGATATGTACGAAACATGGGGCAGTATACGCATACTTTCCGGCCCGCGCAATACGTTGCCCCTGCGGAAATCCCTTGCAGGGAGCGCGCACTGCCCCTACTATGCCCTCATGACCAAAACGCTTGTCCGCTCGTTCCGGCTGGTCTGCTCTGCGGCGCACATTCCCCTGGTGGAAGCGCTGCTGCATGCCCAGGGCTATGACTTTGCCCCGGAACCGTTTTCGCCCCTCTGCCGTCGGCTCCTGCACGAGCCGCGGCCGTTGGGGGGCTCGCTGGCCGCCTTTTTTGGCTATATTTATATTCAGGACCGTTCTTCCATGCTGCCGCCACTGGCTCTGGCACCGGCGCAGGGCAGCGCCGTGCTGGACATGTGCGCCAGCCCCGGCAGTAAGACGGGTTTTCTCGCGCAGCTGGTGGGCAAGGACGGTTTTGTGCTTGCCAACGAGCCGTCACCCCAGCGCCTCGGCACGCTGCGGCACAATCTGCACCGGATGAATCTGCTCCAGGCCGGGACCTGCTCGTACAGCGGCGACGCCCTGCCTCTGCGCCCTGCCTCGTGGGATGCCATTCTGCTTGATCCGCCCTGTTCCGGCTGGGGCACGGCTGCAAAACATCCCCAGGTGCTCAGCCTTTGGCATGGTGCCAAGATCAACAGCCTCACGGGCCTGCAGCAGGCATTCCCGCATTTTTTTC
>CAJOMG010000118.1 GCA_905235595.1 uncultured Desulfovibrio sp.
GATAGTAATTTCTATGAAACCGGGGTATTTTCCGGCATTCTGTGCGTCGTACAGACGGAAGCGATGATGGTACGCTTTTGATTTTACCTGACAAAAATCCGTCGGGCAATACCCGGTGTTGACAGTAACATGCTATTGGCGGTGCAATACCCCTTACCGCAAATGGGAAAGGATGTGCGGTGCCACGAACCGAGAGCCAAAGCGGGACAAATGATCGTGATCCTTGTAGACAATGGCATTGTTCTGCAGCAGGTAGCAAAAACTGTCGTCGCAGAAGACATTGCCGAGATCCACGATGCTAATATCCTCAAATTCCTTTGCCACACGGCGCACAATCCCATTATACCAGTTGCGGGCTGCATCGGCATCCAGGGTATCGCGCCTGCTGAAGCGGCACAACTGATAGTTCGTAAACAGATCATAGGGCCGTTGCACACAATTCCGTGGATGGATGGGCGAGGCGGGCGTGTCAAGAATAACGATAACGTGTTTATGATATGCCTGCAGCAGGGCGAAACTGCGCCGCATGGCGCGTTCCAGAATATGGTCCCGATTTTCATCGTCAGGATGCTGCGCATCAATAATATCCACGTACGAACAGTAGGGCCTGTGTGACAAAATAACATTTTTTATGTTGTCATGCCCTATGGCAACATTATATGCTGTTGATAAGCTGACGACCGTGCTTTCTGAATGCATCTCCCTGACGTGTAAAACTCATCACATCAAGAAACGGCGCAGCGCCGGATGCAGGAAATACACCAAATTTATGCGCCGTACCTGCCAAGGCAAGACCCATGAACAGATGATCGGCGTGCGAATCCCCAATGATCACCGTATTCAAAGTATCCAGGCCACCTTGCAAGCGGCACAAATTGACATCACTCAACTGCTCCCAATCTGGAAATATCTTCAGGCAATTCTTTGTATACGCATCTTCTATGGCATCAATTCTTTGAGATTCTTGTATATATTCTGATGCGTACAATCTTGATAACACACCATCAGATATATGAACATACCAATACTGCAAATACATCCCATGGCAATACCCAGGAATACGGGAACAAGTCTGTGCCGCACTCTGAAGCGCAGTGCTGCTTCAACAGTATGATAAGTGATACTCGCAAGTATGGCTGCTACAACGATTAGACACCATTTTACAACGGTTGCACTGAATGGCACCGGATACTGAAGAATATAAAAAAAAGCTATCAGAGGCCAGTGCCACAGGTAGAGGGGAAAGGAAATTTTACCAACATACACCGAGAGCCTGTTGCTCAATACGTACCTGTTTATGACATTGAGCGGCCCGGCCGCAATAAGCGCTACCGTGCCACCCACCGGCAGCCAGGTATTCCAGCCAGGCCACGCTGTCCCAGCCTTGGCAGTACCCAGGGAGCACAACAACATTCCGGCCCCGCACAGCGCGAGACAGAGGGAGATACTGCGTCCATCACCCCCCTGTTCTCTTCTGTGCAACAGCCTGGCGAGCCATTTGTCCAGCACCTGATACCCATTCAAAGTTCCGGGCTGCCGCAGCAGACTGGCCAGTACACAGCCGGCAAAAAGCTCCCAAAAGCGCGACAAGGGAGAATAAAAGGCCGCCGTGGTATTGGCGCCCCGCAAATACAAAGCAGCCGTAAAGGACAAAAGGCAGACAATCGCAAGGGGCAGAGAAAAGCCGCACCGTTTTTTCGCACAGAGCCACAAACCCACTGGGAGAACGGCGTAAAACTGTTCTTCTATGCCCAGACTCCACAGGTGCAGCAGAGGTTTGGCCCGCGATTCCACATCAAAATACCCTGCTTCAAACCAGAGCAGAAAATTGTCGATAAACCCTGCCCCTCCCGCCACATGCTTGCCGAGGGCCTTGTATTCCTCAGGCAGCAGTGCAAACCAGCCAAAAACCAAAGCTACCATCAAAACAGTCAGCAGGGAGGGAAAGATACGCCGAATACGGCGTGCATAAAAATGGCAGAGGGTGAATTGCCCCTGCTCCGCATCGCGCATAATAATCCGACTGATCAAGTAGCCTGAAATGACAAAAAAAACGTCTACACCAATAAAGCCCCCAGGAACGGCTTCCGGGAAGACATGAAACAGCACAACAGCCGCGACCGCAAAAGCCCGCAAGCCGTCGATATCAGGGCGGTAAGCAATAACTGGCGTATCCATTTTCCCGGGCATCATTTTCTCGTTACCTGTACACGCGGTATCTCTCCAGGCCTGTGGCCGCTATAGAATGCTGCCCGCTATTCCGAAAGGCATACCTTCATATATAGCCTGACGCCTTCCTGGCTTTGAACATACGGATATTATCCACAGCTGTACAGTTGTACTACAACCTGCGTAGCAGGCGCGAGCATGAAGGAGGTTTGGGAGAACGTCAAGCACTTACGCAGCACGAGACAATAAGAGGCACCACCACAATAAGCGTCTTGAGATATGGTCTGTATCAGCGTATATCAATAGCGGGACAATACCAGCACAGAGTATCTGCATCTCTCTTCTGTCCCCTGTTGCGGCTGGCATGTAGCGGTATGTTTAGCCCCCAAAATGCATCATCAGTTCAAGGAGATCGTATGAAAAAGATTCTTGTGCTTGCAGGCGATTACGTGGAAGACTATGAGGTCATGGTTCCCTTCCAGATGCTGCTTATGCTGGGGTATACTGTTGACGCAGTCTGCCCCGGGAAAAAACCGGGAGATGTGGTGCGTACGGCCATCCACGATTTCGAGGGTGACCAGACATATTCAGAAAAACGGGGCCACAATTTCGCCATCAATGCCGATTTTGATGCGGTGAATGTCAACGACTATGCAGGTCTGTATGTTCCAGGAGGCCGCGCTCCGGAATACCTGCGGCTCAACCCCCGCATTCTTGAAATCGTGCGTCAGTTTGACGCAGCAAAAAAACCCATTGCAGCCATTTGTCACGGGCCACAGATACTTGTTTCCGCCGGTGTGCTGCGCGGCCATTGCTGCACTGCATACCCTGCAGTTAAACCGGATGTCGTGGATGCGGGAGCCTCCTGGAAGGATGCCAATGCCACTCTCTCCGATGCTGTGGTGGACGGCAACCTGGTGACCGCAGCAGCCTGGCCGGCACATCCGGCGCTTATAGCCGCATTTGCAAAGCTCCTGGGCGCGAAGATCAGTATATAAGACAGACAAAAATGCCCGCCCCTGCCTTTTGGTTGTGGGCGGGCGACATATTCTCCAACCGCTATGTTCCTGGCTGCCCACCCGTTTCTGCCAATGCGCGCATCTGGGCAAAGCAGGCATCCACTGGCTGGGGGTCACCTACATCCTGGCACAAAAAGGCGTTGATGGCTGGCATCTTGGCAATGGCGGTATCAATCTCGGGATTAGCGCCCTTGGAATAGGCCCCGATATTGACCATGTCTTCCACACGGCGGAACGTACTCATCCAGCGAGTGACCACACGACCGGCCAGCACATCCTGGCGGTCGCAGATTTCCGAACGCAGACGGCTGATGGAGCGCAGCACGTCAATGGCAGGGAAGTGCCCCTGGTCCGCCAGGTCGCGTGTGAGCACGATATGGCCGTCAAGAATGGAGCGCACGGCATCGGCAATGGGTTCGTTAAAGTCATCACCATCTACCAGCACGGTGTATATGCCCGTGATTGTGCCTTTGGACGAACGCCCGGCGCGCTCCAAAAGCTTGGGCAGCTGCGCAAAGACCGAAGGCGTGTAGCCCTTGGTGGTAGGTGGTTCACCCACGGCCAGACCCACTTCGCGTGAGGCCATGGCAAAACGGGTGACAGAATCCATCATCAGCAGCACGTCCATGCCCTTGTCGCGAAAATATTCTGCCACAGAAGTAGCGGCGTAGGCGGCGCGCATGCGCACCAGGGGTGACTGATCTGAAGTGGCAATCACCAGCACGGAACGGGCCATGCCCTCAGGGCCCAGGTCACGTTCCATAAATTCCACCACTTCCCGGCCACGTTCGCCAATAAGAGCAATAACATTGACATCGGCTCTGGTATAACGGGCCATCATGCCCAT
>CAJOMG010000119.1:0-1014 GCA_905235595.1 uncultured Desulfovibrio sp.
CATTGGATCTTGTAGAAGAATTTCGTGCTATGTTGGCTGATACACTTACTATCGCCCTTTTCAATCTTCATGTTCTGGGACGCGACGATTTTGAATCTCCAAAGCCGGAAATACCAGAAGACGAACCGCTTGCTGACGCACCCTCTGAAAAGGCCGTTCTGCATGAACCACTGGGTTCCATGTCGCCCAATGTTGCCGTGCCCGACGTCAGCGCACTAGAAGGCGAGCAGACCTCAGACGCCCTAGACGTACACACCCCAGGCAGTCTTCCTGTGATCCTGATACATGATGCTTTCAAAAAAGTTCTCACCATTTTTGCCAAGAAGATGGAAACTGAGTTCTTCCACCCCACAGCTGAACGACATATGACGTACAATGACGCGCTTATATTCCAAGCACGTCAGTACCGCCGTCTTGTGGAAGGAGAAATCGACTTTTATACCCCCCTCACTTTACGGTGAAAACATGCACGCGATCATTGCCTACGACATCAGCGACAACAAAACACGCCTTAAATTTTTCAAATTTCTCCGCGAAAAAGGACTGCATTCACAAAAATCCGTTTTTGAATGTGAGATGGGACAGGAAGAAATCACATCTGTGCAACGTTACGCAACCTCGCTTGACATGCAACCACAAGATTCTGTGGTCATCTATCCCCTCTGTAATCGCTGCGCCCGACACGCCATTATTCTTGGACAAGGTATCCGAGTGGTGCAAATGGATTGGATGGTCATTTAATGGACGGCCGTTACCTTGTTATGTATGATATAACGGATAATAAGCGCCTCGCTCGGGCTGCTTCTATTGTGCTAGAATACGGCGTTCGCTTACAAAAATCCGTGTACGAGGTACGCCTTAATCCGCACACTCTTTCAGTCCTACGAGAACGTCTTGCCTATGTCATTGAGCCTGAGGAGGACGGCATTAAAATATTCCCTCTATGTGAGTCCTGTGCGGGTCGCCGGATTGCTTGCGGAGCCACACTTCCACAGGTATCTGACACCTTGCCAT
>CAJOMG010000119.1:1032-4022 GCA_905235595.1 uncultured Desulfovibrio sp.
GGTAGTATGACTATCCCAGCCTCGTCACTAATTGGAGCTCCCTATGCCCATCTCGCTACCGGCCCTGAAACACCATATCGTCCTTGTATCTGGCCAGGCATTACCCACGGTGCTGGGGGCGTCTTTACCGGGCTCAGAGCCTTCCCATATCCATGCAGTTGTCACCCCAGGCATGCGAGAAGCCTCACGACTGCTTCGACGTGCTCTTGACTCACGTGGACGACATTGCACTTACACTGAATATTCACTTGAGAACAACTCTGGCCAGAATGCCATGTATTCTGTGTTGGAGAGCATCCAAAATGCATGTGGCAACGAATCCCTGGGCGTGAATCTCACAGGTGGCACCAAGCTTATGGCGCTGGCTGCGTCAGAATGGGCTTTTGCCTATGACGTTCCGGCCTTCTATATCGATACAGCTGGGGAACAAGTAATCACGCTAGGTCGGGAATGGCAGTACACACCTTTACCGGATGTACTCTCCGTGCGTGATATCCTAATCGCAAACAGTTTTTTCATAGAAGATGCTGACACCAACCCCGTTCCTGCAGAACGTCGTGGTGTCCTCAATAGCCTGTTACAATTTGCCTGCACATCTCATGGCGAAAAAGCTCTTGGACATCTCAACCGACTGGCAGAAAAAGCTGCCAAAGCCAACCTTTGCGTGTACGACGACGGCCCGTTTGACGCAGCATGGAAAAATCTTCTTAAGCTCTGTATTGAGGCGGGAACAATACAGACCGGAAATGGACATGTGGCTTTTTCTGACGAAACAGCACGACGCTGGTGCAACGGCATCTGGTTTGAAGAATATGTAAAAATGACGCTCTACCGCCTCAAGGCGGCACAGCATATTAAAGATTTTGCTGTTTCCGTAGAAGTCCGACGGAAAGGCGTAAAAAACGAACTAGATGCCCTATTCTCCGTACGTAACCGACTTTTCACCATCGAGTGTAAAACATCAACGATGTTCAATAACGCCACAAGCCAACCGGAAAAAGTACCATCTGTGTTATACAAGGCTGATTCCCTGCATGATCGCCTAGGAGGAATCTTTGCCAGGGCCATGCTCTGCTCTGTTCGCCCCCTTGATGTGGTAGACAGAGAACGAGCAAACAGTTTGGGCGTACGCATTGTCTGTGGCAAGGATTTACTATCACTAGCTGACAAATTTATAGCTTGGAGCAAGGAAGTATGAATACACCCGTTCCCCCTATTGTCATGGTCTGTACTGTAGGTGGCACACCCGAACCACTGCGTAACAGTATCAACTTCCACAAGCCAAGCCATGTCATTTATATAGCCTCACCAGAATCCCGTACAACCATCCGTAGCGGTATTGAGGACGGACTTGACTGGCGCATTGGCGATACCCATGTCGTCACCCTCAATGATTTTCAGGACATCGTGCAGTGCGTAATGGACATGCGTCAAGGAATAGCCGAAGCACTGCGCGCCATGTCCCTACCAGAAAATACGCCACTCATTGCTGACATTACTGGAGGCACAAAAATCATGTCAGCGGCCTTAGCGCTGGTAATGATGGAATTCAAAAGCCGCTTTTCTTATGTTGGCGGCGGAGTAAGAACCAAAGAGGGGCTAGGGGTCGTGCAGTCCGGCACTGAATTCGTGGTACAGGACGCAAACCCATGGGACGTGCTTGCCCTACGAGAAGCTCGTGCCCTAGCCAGATCATTCAACCATGCCCAATTCACTGACGCCCTCACCACGGCACATGGCTTAGCTGAGCACATGGACGACCAGCGCAGGCAGAAATTCTACTCTGCCATAGCTGACATGGTGGAAGGCTACGCACTTTGGGATAGTTTCGACCATAAGGCGGCGCTTGGGAAACTACGTCAAGCAGAAAGCCGCCTCACTCCCTATACGTATAACGCAGCGCGTCTCTCCAAACTAACCGATACCGTGAAGAAGGACTTAGAGCGGCTTGAAGCTTTACAGCAAGACGCCCAATTCCTGCGAAGCAAGGATGCCCCTAAGTCTGATGCACACGGAAAGGTTTATTTGTTGGATTTGTTGGCCAACGCGCAACGGCGGGCAGAGGCAGGGCACTATGACGACGCGGTGGCTCGTCTATACAGTGCCATAGAAAAATGTGCAAAAATCGCACTACGTGTACACCACGGTATCGACAACAGCCAAATACGGCTTGAGCAAATACCGAAAACCATACGGGAAGAATGGCGATCTCAGCTTGACGCAGATGGTGTGGCGCGTGTCGGTTTGGAAAAATCTTTCCTATTACTGGATGCACTGGGTGACCCTCTAGGATTGACCTTCCGTAAACGCCAGACTGCCTTGCAAGCCGACTTACAAGCCCGCAATGTTTCCTTACTTGCCCACGGCTATGTCCCCATTGGCAAGGACAAATACGATAAACTGTTGGCAGCAGCCCTGGATTTCCTGCAAGCTGACATGAAAACCCTTCCCACCTTCCCCCACATAGACTGGAAGGCTTTGCTTCCATGAATAAAGGTGCATCGTCCATACTCAAGGTGCTCCACTGCGCCGCCCCAGGTGCTGTTCTGATCGAAGCCGTACAGCATCAAAAGCCATGGTTGCCATGCTTTCTTGCAACGGCCGATACTATTCCTGCAGGCCCTATCCCATTCCATAGCGCCTCCGTGCTGGCCCATACAGCCCGCTGTATGGATGCTGTGGCCGGCGATCCTTTAGCCGTCTGGATGGCTTTGACTCATGATGCTGGCAAGCTGACCACGCCCTCCGCCCTCTTACCTCATCACTACGGACATGAATTACGAGGCAAAAAGCTCGCCTCAATTTGGGCACAGGAGCTTGATCTTTCCAATGACTACGCGCAGGCTGGCGTTATGACTGCCCTGCTACATATGAAGGCTGGACGTTACCTTCGATTGCGACCAGCAAAAAAATACGACCTTTTGCAAACAGTGGTCAAAAGCGGTTTTTTTTCTTCTTTCTGGAAAGTGGTCGATGCGGATACAAAATCC
>CAJOMG010000120.1 GCA_905235595.1 uncultured Desulfovibrio sp.
CCATGAGCTGGACATCTGCATCGTCCGGCAGGTGTGCGAGCTGTACCGGGAGGCGGTGGTGGGCAAGGGGGTTCTGCTGCCCATCTCCATCAACCTGTCCCGGCTGGACTACGAGCTGTGCGACATCTTCAATCTGGTGGAGGAGGCGGTGGAGGGCAGCAAAATGCCCCGGAGTCTGCTGTGCATTGAAATCACCGAGAGCGCCCTGAACGAGAACGGGGAACTGATGCGGGGGATTATCGACCGGTTCCGGGGGGCCGGGTATCAGGTGTGGATGGACGACTTCGGCAGCGGCTACTCCTCCCTGAACGTGCTGAAAGACTACATCTTCGACGAGCTGAAAGTGGATATGTGGTTCCTCAGCGACCTCCACGAGCGGTCCAAGAAAATCCTGTCCTCCATCGTCCACATGGCCAAGGAAATCGGTATCCAGACCCTGGTGGAGGGGGTGGAGACGGAGGAACAGTTTATGTTCCTGCGGAACATCGGCTGTGAGAAGGTGCAGGGGTATCTGTTCGGCAAGCCCCTGCCCTATATGGACTGTCTGCGCCATGTGCTGGAACAGGGCATTCTGGTGGAACAGCCTGTGACCCGGAAGTACTACGACGACCTGGGCCACCTGGACGTGCTGAGCGCCACCCCCTTCCTGTCCCCGGAGGACCGGAAGGCCCTGGACACGGGCCGGGAGCAGAACAGCATCCAGTGTGTGCCGCCATTGCCGGACAGGGAAATCGTCTGCATTGTGGACAGCACCTTCAAGAGCGAGGCGCGCAACCATCCGCAGGAGCAGGCGCCCAACGCCATGGACGGGCTCAGGCTGGCCGCCGTGCCGGACGCTGCGGCCACTGCCTGGCCGGAGGACATGCTGCACCCGGGCGGGCTGCTGGAACAGATCATGGACTACACCATGCAGAGCAACGTGCGCACGGAGCGCATCTTTGCCCTGGCCGGTGCGGTCACGCTGCTGGGCGGCATTCTCGGCATGCGCATCCAGTCCGAGACCGGCCTCACCACCAACGTGTACTGCATGGCCATTGGCAATTCCTCGGCCGGCAAGGACGCGCCGCGCAAGACCCTGGCGCGCCTCATCTACGCCCCCGGCGCGGACAGCACGCTGGCCAGGCTGGACGGCGGCGCCGATGCCGCTTCGGACACGGCCATCCTCAACTATCTCTGCCGCGAGGGCTGCCAGCGGGCCATATTCTCCCTGGATGAAATCGGGCTCTTTCTCAAGAGCACCAAGAGCCCCAATTCGGCGCGGGCCGGCGTGCTCAAGCTGCTCACCGAGCTCTATTCCAGCAACGGGGCCACGCCCTATGTCAAACGCTATGCCAGCAGCGACAACGACAAGACCCTGCCCTGGCGGGCGCTCTCCATTCTCGGCACCAGCGTGCCCGGCGAGTTCTGGTCTGCCTTGTGCGACGGCGAGGCCGTCAACGGCTTCCTGGCGCGCTGCCTGATATTTGAGGCCAGCGGGGCCCCTGTGCCCCCGCGTTTTGACGGCCTTGTTCCCGACCCGCCGCAGGAACTCGTGCACAGGCTCAACACGCTCTGGGCCATTGAGGGCGGCGAGCATCTTCCGGAAATTGCGGCCAGCGGCACGGTGTCGCTGCGCACGCGCGAAGAAGGCGACAAGGGCAGCGTCCCCGTTTCGGACGTGCTGAAGGCAATCGAGGAGCGGCCCGGCTTGCGGAGCACTATGCGCTGCAGACAAGCGCCGAAAATGCGGACGACATGGCCGTGGCAACCCTGCACGGACGCGCCGGGGAAAATGCCGTCAAGCTGGCGCTCGTGCGCTTTGGCAGCGACATGCGCTCGCCGGGCGACCTGACGCGCCCCATGACTCCGGCGCAACTGGCCTGGGGCTGGCAGGTGGCCGAGGAGTGCCTGCGCCGCACAAAGGAGCAGATACGGCTCAACATCCACAGCTCGGATTTTGAAGCCTGCATTCAGAAGGCCATCCGGGGCATCAGGAAATTTCAGGCAGAAGAGCGGCGCAAGGGCAGGGAGGTGCCCGGCGCCCCCCGCTGGATAGTGGAACGCTCCCTGCGCGGCGTGCCCACCAGGATAGTGCAGGAGGTCTTTCTCAAGATGGCACGGCAGAACATCCTGCGGGAGCTGCCCTTTAAGCCGAGCCGGGGCCGTGCGGCCACGTATTTCTGCCTGGTGGAGGATGCCGCAGACTGAGACCGCAGGTTTTTTCACATAAAACCGCCACGAGCTGTGGAGGCATATAGTGATTCCAAGGGCTGCAGATCATTGAAGAAAAACAATTCCTCCCAACCGTCAGGGGGTGGCCCCCAGCTGCGAACCGCAGCCCTCTACGGGTGCAGGCGAGGAATGGGAAGTATTTCCATATCTATAGAATATTATTATTTTTTTTAGGTAAAAAATCCCTCCGGCAGGGCTGGCGGCATGGGGCGGTACAAGGGGCGGCACCCTTGCCGCTAGCGCCAGACAGCCGGAGGCAGCGCAAGGAGCCATGGCATGGGTACGGGCAGGGAAACACAGGTGGTGTATGCGCCCAGGCTGCTCAACAGCCTGACCGAGATATGCGAGGCCTTTCACGTGAGCGCCTATACCGTCAGGCGCTGGGCGGCACAGCAGGCCCCCATTGTCATGGAAGGCGAGGGGCCCAAGCGCCGCTACAGCGCCGAACTGCTGGACCTGCACGCCTGGCGCAAGCGGCAGAGTGGCGTGGCGTGAAGCCCGTCTTGACAGGAGGGCCAGGCTTGGGGTAGCAAATGCGCACGGAGCATACATGTACTCTCGATTGCTGCGACTCCATACTCCGACTCTTGTTACACATATGACCGTGCTGGTGGTCGGAATTATTCTGGCCTCCATGGCCTTTTTTTTCGCATCCACCTACTTCATGCGCCAGGGTTTTGAAGACCAGGTACATGGCGAGCTGGAAACCATGCGCAATGTGGTGGAAGACTTGCTGGGCAATATCCGCATACGGCTGGTGCGTGAGGCGAGCCTGCTGGCAGCGTCGGACAAACTCTGCAATGCGCTGACGAGCAGGGATTACGCGACCCTGAAGACCTTTGCCCAGAACGCCATGTTTGCTGCCAACGCCAGCTTTACCACCATCATTGACGAGCACGGCATCGTGCTGGCCCGCGGGCATTCCAGCAAGAAAGGGGATGACATCGGCCAGCAGCCCTTCCTGCGACGGGCGCTTGACGGCGAGATAACGGTGGATCTGGTGCGGCTGCACAACAACGGCCTGTCGGTGGCAGTGGCCGTGCCGGTCTTTGTTTCCGGCCATCAGGTGGGCGTGCTGCTGTTTGGCGATGCCTTCCGCACCAATGCCTTTGTGGACGAGGTGAAAAGTGTCACCAGCCTGGAGATGTCCATTTTTGACCAAGACATGCGCATTTCCACCACCATTTTGCACGATGGCAAGCGCGCCGTGGGCACGAAACTGGCGAGCCAGGAAGTGCGGCAGGCCGTGCTGGAGGATAAACTTCCCTATGTGGGCGATATGCCTGTTTTCGGCCGCATGTACTATTCGCTCTACTGGCCCGTGCGGTCTGACATGGGCAATACCCTGGGCATCTGGGTTGTTGGCACGCAATTGGAGGACATGGAAAGGGCCTCTCACCGCATTGCCTTTGCCTGCCTTGGCAGCACGCTGGTCATTACCGTGATCGTGTCCATTCTGGGCATTCTCTTTTTCCGCTCGGTGGTCAATCCCCTGGAACGCAAGGCCTATGTGGACGGGCTGACCGGCATCACCAACAGGACCGGCTTTGAAAAGTCCTTGAAACGCGCCTTTGTGAAGCAGTCCGGCAAGGGTGCCCTGTTTATCATTGACCTGGATGACTTCAAGGACGTCAATGACAACCTGGGTCATCCCGAGGGCGACGCAGTGCTCATCCATACGGCGCACATGCTGAAAACCGTGTTCCGCGGCACCGATATTGTGGCCCGCCTGGGCGGCGACGAATTTATTGTCTACGCGCCTGACATGGAGAGCGTTGACATTGTCATGATCAAGCTGAAGCACTTCCTCGAACTTATCCAGAAAACCTACGATCTGCCCGGTGGCGGCAGGCTGACCGTAACGGCCAGCGTGGGCGTGGCCTTCTTCCCCGCGCACGGCGGCACCTACAAGTCGCTATACAACAGTGCCGATGTGGCCCTCTATGCCGCCAAGAAAAAGGGCAAAAACCACTATGTGCTGTACGATGACGCCACGCACATGGCCGCCCTTGGTGACCAGACCTCGTAGACGCCCTTTCCCCGTGCGCCCTGTTTTGCGGGCCTGTTCTGCTTCCATCCTGGGGCACGCAGCATTTCTTTCTGCCTCCCTGCCTGTTGTCTGAAAAGATGGCGTTTATGCTGCGGCTTGTCATGTACGGAAAATTTCCGTATCATAAAAACAGGAGTACTACCATGACGCAACAGCAGGAAGCAATGTCCCGCATAGACGCACGGATTCCCCTCTCCGTCCGCGACGCCATAGATCACGCAGCAGCCTTGCAGGGGCGCACTCGTACTGATTTTCTCATTGCGGCAGCCATGGAAAAGGCAGAACGCGTTATCGCCGAACAGACGGTTATTCGCCTGACTCTACGGGATCAGGAAAGCCTTGCCGCAGCTCTTTCGTCAGAAGAAACACGCGAAAGTACACCCTTCCTTGCG
>CAJOMG010000121.1 GCA_905235595.1 uncultured Desulfovibrio sp.
CGAGGAGGGCATCATCGCCCAGGACGGAAACGCCCGATGAGGCTACGTTCTTGTTGTTTTCTAGCACTACCGCTATGGCCTGGGCGGCAGCCGCCTTGTCTGCTATGGTCTGGGCCTCGGCAGCGGTCTTGCCCTGGCTGATGGCGTTTTGGTATGCCGTTAAATACGGTGTCATGTAGTTGTCGTTGTATATCTTATCCATGGCCGCTGCGGCCATTTCCTTGTCATTCTGCGCATAGGATTCAGCCAATGTTCTGGCAATAGCGTCTGCCTGTGCGCTTGCCGTCGCGGCATCCAGCGGTGCTTGCCCTGAAGCTCCGGTGACGAGGCGTGTGTACAGTGGCTCGTAGTATTCCGCATACTTCTTCTTATATGTCGTGTCATAGGCAGCCTGTGAGCTGGAATTACGCAACTTCTCATAATATGCCGTGGTGAGTTCATTATTGACAAAAGCCGCATTGCCCAGCCCCAGGGCAGCCGCGGTGGCGCAGCCAATCTCGATATAGTAGTAGTCTTCGGCAGAATCGTTGCCCGTGCCGAAGTGCACCTTCATCTTGCCGGTGGCGGTCAGGCCGCTGCCATTGTGGGCACCGCTCAGCGTGCCGTCGAGCAGATGCACGCCGTTGAAGTCCGTAGCATTGGCAATACGGGTGATTTCCGAGGCCATGGCCTGATATTCGGATTCGATCATCAGACGCTGCGTGGAATCGTAGGAACCCGTGGCGGCCTGCTCGGCCAGTTCCTTCATGCGAATCAGCTTTTCATCAATGATGGAAAGCGCCCCGTCGGCCACCTGTATCAGTGAGATGGCGTCGTTGGCATTGCGTGCGCCCTGTTGCAGCGCTGCGATGTCAGCCCGCTGCAACTCACGGATGGCCAGGCCGGCCGCATCGTCTGCTGCGGTGTTGATCCGCATGCCGGTGGACAGACGCTGGGTGGACTTGGACAGGTTGGCATAATGGCTATTCAGGTTGCGGGCAACATTGGCAGCCATCATATTGTGGTTGATAACGAGTGACATGGCTTCCTCCTAAAAATATACCGACAATGTATTTTTTTGTATTCAAAAAATAGGCCACTACTGTATTTACGGGGAGTTACGCTTAGGGCAGCATTAAATAGTCAGAAAAACAACATCCAAGGTAAGAGTTTTATCTAAAAAATCTTTATTCCCAGTAGATTTTTTCTCAAAACTCTTTAGAATAATTGGCTTATTAGTGGCGCATTGATAGTATGCGCATAAGGTGATTCATGACGGCAGAAAAAGCGCTAGGGCTTCGCCTCCGTGAGCAGCGCAAAAAACTCCTGCTGACGCAGGATGAGCTGGCCGAAAAGGCGGGGATGTCAGTGCAGCATGTGGGAGATATAGAGCGAGGGCAGGCTAATCCGACATTTTCCTGCCTATGCAGGCTGGCTGAAGTGATGGGAATAAGCGTTGCCCAGTTTTTTCAGCAGAATGAAGAACAGAATCAAGATATCAATGCGATGCGGAATGTTCTGACAGGATTTATAAAGACTGCGAAAAAGAAACACCTTGAGATTTTCTATACTCTGTATAAGGGGATGCTGTAGCCATTTGCAGGCAGGGATCAGCCGCCAATGATCTGCATGGCCATCTGTGGCATGGAGTTGGCCTGTGAAAGCATGGCCACTGCGGATTGCGTGAGAATTTGCTGACGCACGAATTCCGTCATTTCCGTGGCGACATCCACATCGGGCACACTGCAGGCTGCTATGACTTGAGAAGTGAGGAACTGCCTAAGTCAGTGATAAAAATGACTGTAGTTTGGGATGGTAGGAAAAACCCATGCAGCACGTCGTCTGCAGGAAAGCCGAAGCAGAGCTTGACCACGGGATATGCAGTGGGATACTATCAGCAGACAAGGGATGCGTTGTATGCTTGCGCGTCCTGCAGTATATATGTTGTGAACAGACTATGTGCTTGCTCCGCTGCCAGGGCAGCGGTGCTTTTTTTTCGTTTTTCGAGGTATGACATGCCGACTATGACAAGCATCCCCATTTCCAAACAGGGCTACAAAAAGCTGGAAGAAGAGCTGGCCCGCCTGAAAAGTGAACGTCCGGCCATTATCCAGGCCATCAAGGAAGCGCGCGAGGAAGGTGATTTGCGCGAAAATGCCGGCTATGACGCGGCGCGGGAGCGCCAGGGCATGGCCGAGGCGCGTATCAAATATATCGAATCGCGCATGGCGCTCTACCAGGTTGTTGACTTGGATACGTTGGGCGGTGAAAAGGTGGTTTTTGGTTCCACAGTTGAGGTGGAAGACGTGGACAGTGGCGAAAGCCGCACCTATACCATTCTTGGTCCGGACGAGGCAGACCCGGCAAAGGGCTCCATTTCCTTTCTTTCTCCCGTGGGGCAGGCCCTGCTGGGGCGTGAGGAGGGTGACGAGGTCACTGTGGATATCCCGCGCGGGCGCGTTACCTACGAAATTGTGGATATTTCTTTTCAGGGCAGCGGGGTGCTGGGATAATTTCCTATGGCAGGCGGGGCGTTCTGGCAACGAAGAGCACTTCCACCCTCTTTGCGCCCGCCTTGCAGAGCACTTCTGTGGCAGCCCGCAGGGTGCTTCCCGTGGTCATCACATCATCTATGATCCAGAGATGCAGGCCCGCGGCCGCAGGTGATGCAGCAAAGCTGTGACGAACATTGTCGCGCCGTGCCAGGGCAGAGAGCCCTGCCTGGGTGGGGCCGGGCAGGGGGCGGTGCAGCAGATCAGTGCGCAGGGGAAGCCCCGAAAGATTACACAGGGCTCGGGCCAGCTCATGGGCCTGGTTGTAACCGCGGCGTCGCAGATGATCGGGATGCTGGGGTACGGCCAGCACGCCGTCTGGCCGCGAGAGGCATGCTGCTGCCTCCTGCAGAAAAGTGGCCAGGGGCCTGGCCAGATAGAGTTGCCCGTCAAATTTGAGCCGTAACAGCATGTCCCGCAGGCTCCCTGCATAC
>CAJOMG010000122.1 GCA_905235595.1 uncultured Desulfovibrio sp.
CCCTTTGCCCGGGACAGGCGCTGGCTGCGTGAGCTGCTCGGCATCCGTTATGTTGAAGTCTTCTGTGACTGCCCGCTCGCCGTGTGCGAACAGCGTGACGTGAAAGGCCTGTACAAGAAGGCACGCGCAGGCGAGATACCTGCTTTTACCGGCATCAGTTCCCCCTACGAGCCGCCGGACAATCCCCATATAGTGCTCCATACCGCGCAGGGAACACCGGAAGACGGGGCACGAAGAATAGCGGAGTATTTGCTGCAAAACGCAAATACCGCACAATAGCATACCCTCGCTGTACTTCTCAGAGAACATGCAAGACAGCCCTGCCGCACTGCTTTGCCCCTGAAGCAGTGTTTCTGGCCCGTTGCCATCCTTCTTTCCATGCTGTATACAAAGAGCTTACACCATAACCACACCCGTAATAGGAGAAGCCAAGATGAAAAAAATCCTGTCCCTGATCCTTACCGGCGCGCTCATGCTTGCCGCATCCACTGCGATGGCCGCTGACGCAAAACGGATGACGTTTGCCACCGGTGGTACATCCGGCGTGTACTTCCCCTTGGGCGGGGCCATTGCCCAGGTAGTTTCAGCCAAGAGTAACGGCGTGCTTTCCCTCACAGCCCAGGCCACCGGGGCCTCCGGTGAAAACATGCGTCTTGTACAGGCGGGCGATGTGGATATCGCCATTGTGCAAAACGATGTGGCCGACGCCGCATACAAGGGCACTGCGCCCTTCCGTGAAGCCCTGACCAACGTACGCGCCATCGCGCGCCTCTATCCGGAATATCTGCATGTGGTCGCCCGCAAGGACAGCGGCGTCAAAAAAATGGAAGATTTTAAGGGCAAAAAAATTTCCGTGGGTGCACGCGGCAGCGGCAACGAGGTAAACTGCCGACAGATCTTTGGTGCCTTCGGGCTGGATTACAAGAATGTGGAACCCATTTTCCTGCCCTACGGTGAAACTGCAGATCAGTTCAAAGACCGTCAGCTTGACGGCTTTGTCTTCACCATCGGCACCCCCAATCCCGCCATTCAGGATATCACCACGGCCCAGGAAGTGGTCTTTGTGCCTCTGCAGGGCGATACGGTCAAGGAAGTGGTCAGCAAATTCCCCTACCTCGTGAGCGACGCCATTCCTGCAGGTACATACAAGGGGCAGACAGCAGCCGTACCCACGCTTTCCGTACAGGCCATCCTTGTGGTCAACAAGAATACACCCGACGATATCGTCTACACCCTGACCAAGACACTCTTTGAACATCTGCCGGACGTTGCCAAGGCGCACAACAAGGCCTCGGAGATTTCCCTTGCGCATGCTACCGATGGCGTGACCATTCCCTTCCATCCCGGCGCAGAAAAATACCTGCGTGAACAGGGTGTGCTAAAGAAGTAACATATTCCTGCCGCCACTGCTGTGTTCGGTGGTGGCGGCAAACTGCCTGCTATGTGTGTACAGTTCACCTGCAACAATGCCCGGGCCACACTGCCCCCCTCTGCCAGGGGCATACGCTGCTGTTGAGGCAGACAATGCGCAATGCGGCACGTCTGCTCCTTTTGCTTCTCCTGGCCGTACCCGCCACGGGCAAGGCTTTTGACGCACAAACATATCTGCAGATACAGGATGCTTCAGGGAAGGTCCTTTTCGCGCTTGCGGTGAAAAACGGCAGCATGTTTGGCATACGTTTTATCCATTCTGTGGCAAAAAGCCCTGTGGAAGACTGGTATGGCATTGAAAACGGAACGATTTTTCTGGAAAAAACCATTTACCAGGATTTTGGGGCCGGTCTTCCCCACGAGCCGGGCCCTGGGCAGAGCATGGCCTGTGCAAATGGATATGTGACCATCAGCGGCTTCCACCGTCAACTGGCATCTTTTGATGTACGCGTGGGGCGCATTGCCGGCCACGCATTGCTGCTGCCGGCCATGGACGGTCAGCAGGGAATGATTCCCCTGAACAGTCTGGCGCCTCCCGGCAATGCACTGACTTTTACAACCTCCAGTGTTGCCTTGCAGTAACGGGCACAGAGACTGCATCACAGCAATCCACTGCTTAAGAAGAGAATTGCCGGGCATCAATGCCATATTCCCGATGCCCGACTTGCCATTGCAGGAAAACGATCATGAGCCATGAAGAACGCATGAAGATTATCGGCGAGCAGGGAGCCGGAGGGTTTTCTCTGCACAGGGATGAACAGATTGACGCCAGTGCCGCTGAAAAGGCCCAGGCCGCCGTGGACGTATCAGCCATTGTTGCCAAATATGACAAGGAATCAGCCTTTCGCACCTTTTCCGGCAAGCTGGAATTCTTCATCAAAATCATCTGCATTGCCTTCTCTGCGTTCCATCTGTTTACAGCGGCCATGGGTTCCTACCCTCCACAGATACAGCGGGCAGTACACCTTGGCTTTGTGCTCACACTGATCTATCTGCTCTACCCTGCCCGCGCTACCGGCGATAAGCACAGCCTTGCCTGGTATGACGTGCTTCTTTCCATGGCCGGAGCGGCAGTGTGCGGCTATGTGGTCTGGAATTACGATGTGATCGTGCTGGATGCCGGGCCCATGACCAGCATGGATTTTGCCTTCGGCCTGGCATCCATTCTGCTCGTGCTGGAAGCCACACGCCGCATCGTAGGCCTGCCCATCACCCTTGTGGCCATCTGCTTCCTGCTCTACGCCAAATTCGGCAACTATATTCCAGGCATGCTGGGGCACCCCGGCTTTTCGCTGCAGCGCATTGTTTCGCATATGTACCTGACAACAGAAGGGCTCTTTGGCATGCCCCTGGGCGTCTCTGCCTCCTTCGTCTTTCTGTTCATCCTGTTTGGCGCATTCCTGCACAGCACGGGCCTGGGCAAATTTTTTATCGATCTGGCGCTTGCCGCAGCAGGGCGCTAT
>CAJOMG010000123.1 GCA_905235595.1 uncultured Desulfovibrio sp.
GCAAACACTTGCCGTCAAGGCCAAGTCCATGCAATGATACTTCCCTGAAAAGGGATTTCCATACAGCAAACTTCGCGAAACGCACATTATCTTTGTATGCCCGTTTGATCCGTTTATGCTTGGCCTACGGCGGTATACCTTTCGGCATCGCTGTGACCAGCGGCACGACCTGGTACTGGCAGACCGCACCACGAAGATAGTGCCCCATCTTGACGCGTATAATCAAAAAGTGTATATATTAGAAATGCAGCACATTATTTGCACACACACTTTTCTATTCTGATTGAGTTCTTTTTGGGAACTCCTGCGCGTATGCCCCTCAGGCGGAATGCTTGAGGGTTTTTTTGTATGAAGAAATGCCCCCGGACTTCTACCCGCCGGGGCTTTTTTTGTGTGCCGAAATAGACCGAAGTAGCGACGTGAAAGAGAATATTGCAAACCGGGGAAGTAACAGGTATATTGCAAACATACACAAGAGGTATATCCCGTGTCTGCTGTGCGATCCTTTGATTCTCTGGGCTATTATGAGCGTCTGACAAAAGCCGGTGTGCCGGAAGCACAGGCCCGCGTTCAAGTGGAGGTTATGCAGGGCATCGTTCATAATTACGATGAGGCCAGCCACAAGGAATTTCCCTCCAAGGGTGATTTGGCAGAAACGCGAACAACCCTGCAGCAGGAGATCGTTGCGGTTCGCACGGAACTGCAGCAGGAGATCGTTGCGGTTCGCACGGAACTGCAGCAGGAGATCGCTGCGGTTCGCACGGAACTGCAGCAGGAGATCGCCGAGACCAAGCACGAGATATTGAAGTGGGTCGTTGGTGCCGCCCTGGCGCAAACTGCTGTTATCGTCGCTATTATCGGCGTGTGCGCAGCTTTCCTCCTACAAATGCATTAGCTCACGAAATCCACGTTTTGTCTTTGATCGCTTCTTGTAGTCTGTATTCTGCCCTTCAGACTTCTTAGTTTGAGGGGCTTTTTGCGTTGTACGTGTAACAGCAATTGTACAACTGAAACTGTCAACCTGCCAACCAGCCTGCTAAGAGCCTCACAGTAGTCTGCCACCGGCATACACCCTGTCTGAAGGCCATGCTACACTTCGTGAAAAAGGAGCGTATCCATGGCGCACATTCGTCATTCCCCTTCCTCTGAAATCAAGGTTGTCACCGGCAGCGAGGCCGCCTGTATGATTCCGCAGGTGTGGCCGCTACTGGACGCCAAGCGGCGGGACATGCTGCTGTGGGATGTAGAACCGCAGCTCAAGGCGCGGTTTTTCCAGAAGTATCTGGCAGCGGCAGACGTGGCCTGCATTGCCTGGTGTGACGGGCAGGTTGTCGGTCTGGCCTGGGTATTCGGCATGGGCAGGCACACCCGCTGCGGCGTCATCCACATGACGTTCTGGGGAGATGCGCAGGATGCCCGCGTGCTCGGCAGATTGTTCCTGCAACGGCTTGAGCGCGAAGGCTGGCAAAGCGTGATGGCCATGGTGCCCGTGCCCTTTAGGCACATGCGCCGCTATGTGGCCGCTATCGGCATGACCTGCATGGGTAGTCTGGCCGGTGCGTGCGTGTTGGCCGGGCATAACAACCGCGTGTGCGCCGGCGAGTTCTGGAAGTGGGAGGCGGAAAAATGAGCGGGACATACCACAATAGGAGGCTACATGGCTGAGGAAAGCACAACTCAGGTTACGGAAACCGCAGAACAGGGATTGCACGATGCTGCTACGGGAACTGACTTTCAAACTCCTCCGGCTGCTGCTGGCAATGACAGTATACCGTCCGCTGCTTCCACAGGGGATGCCGCGAAGGAAACAGCCAAGGATACTGCCGCGCCGCAGAGCGCAAGGGAAACACCGCAACCTGCCGGAGGCACGCGCTGTAGCGCGTCTGGAGAGACGAACGAGCGCGCGGTCGAACTTGCTTCGCCGCGCAAGGATGCGAGTGAGGAACGGATAAAGGACGCGCCTATTACCGACTGGAGCAAGGTAAAAATCGACGTACCCGAAGGCGCTGTCATTGATTCGGCGCTCATGGACGACTTCGGCAAGGCTGCCGTGGCCATGGGCCTTACGGCCAAGCAGGCCAATGCCCTTGTCAACTTCCAGCTGGATGCCATTGCCCGCAGCCGCGAGGGGCTGATGCAGGCTGGCGCACGCGAACTTGCGCGAGATTGGGGAAGCAGGGCAGCGGCAAACCAAAAGGCCGTGCTGACGCTCATTACCAATATCGACCGCCAGCTGGGCAATGACAGTTTTTCAAAGGCCCTCAATGACTGTGGCGCAACCTGCCTGCCCGCCGTGGTCAAGGGCCTGTTGGCAGTGGCCAATCTGGTGTCAGAGGAAAGCCTGGGGCGCGGAGGCGCTGCCGCACAACCAGAACACGAGGAAACCGCCCTTGAAGGGCTGCAAAATGCCTTTACGGCAGCGAGGAAGAGACAATGAACGGCATGACAACTTTGCATGAAATCGGCGTCAAGTACGCCAAAAAGCAACCGGGCATGGTGGACGACCTGACCGAAGACGCGCCCATACTGAATGTGGTGCGCTGGAAGGCCGCCTCCCACAAGCTGTGGAACGTGGCGGAGAAGCTGACCGATATTACCGGCCCCGGCTTTACCAAGCTGGACGCTCCCCTGCCCATGATGAACACCTCAAGCGACCTGGTGCATATCGACCTGCAGGCCATGGGCGGCACCATGGAAGTGCCCACGGACCGCGCAACGAAGCTGGGCGGCCCCATGAAGTATTTTGCCGACAAGCAGGGCGTCATCCTCAAGAAGGCCGGCATGGATACCGAGCGCGTGCTTGTGCTGGACAACTGGCTTAAGGGCGCCCGTTCTGTCAAGAATCTGTACGACGCCGGCGGCACGGGCAAGGGCTGGTTCATCCTGGCCTGCC
>CAJOMG010000124.1 GCA_905235595.1 uncultured Desulfovibrio sp.
AACAAAGTGTCTGCCTCCGAAGGGGATGAGGTGACGCCCGAAGACAGCAGCGCAGCGACAAGCCCGGCAGAGGCCGAGGAAGCCTTTGCCGCCGCCAGAGAACGCCTCGATGCGCTGCGCGAGCGCGGTGCCCTTGTGCATGTGGAAGTGACAACCGACGTGGTGGCGCAGGTTGTGGCCGACTGGACGGGCATCCCCGTGGGCCGCATGGCGCAGGAGCAGGCGGCCGTCACGAGGGATCTGGACACATTGCTCGCCCGCCGCATCAAGGGGCAGGACATGGCTCTGGCCGCCATCACCAAGGGCATTCAGGCCTCTACCGCCGGGCTACGCACGCCCGACCAGCCGCTGGGCGTCTTTCTGCTTGTTGGTCCCTCCGGCGTGGGCAAGACGGAAACGGGGCTGGCCTTGGCCGAACTGCTCTTTGGCGATGAAAGCTGCGTCGTAACCATCAATATGAGCGAATTTCAGGAAAAACATACCATATCGCGCCTCATCGGCTCGCCTCCGGGCTATGTGGGCTACGGCGAGGGTGGCATGCTCACCGAGGCCGTACGCCGCCGCCCCTATACGGTAGTGCTGTTGGATGAGGCGGAAAAGGCCCACATAGATGTGCTCAACCTTTTCTATCAGGTTTTCGACAAGGGAACGCTGACCGACGGCGAGGGCAAGGAAGTGAGCTTTAAGAACACCATCATTATGCTCACCTCCAACCTGGCCTCGGACATCATTCAGGAAATGACAGGGAGCGACGCCGAGGCGGACATGGAAGCCGTGCTTAACGTTGCCCGGCCCGTGCTTTCCGAGCATTTCCGTCCAGCGCTTCTTGGCCGCATGACCATTGTGCCTTACCGCAGTCTGGAGAGTTCCGCCATGAAGAACATTACGGAGCTCAAACTTCAAGGTCTGGCCCGCCGCCTCAGGGAGAACAAGGACATGCAGCTTTCGTGGAGCGAAGCCGTCACCGAGCAGATCGTGGCCCGCTGTTCGGAAACGGAAACCGGCGCTCGCAATATCGACTACATTCTGTCCGGTTCAGTGCTGCCGCGCCTGGCGCACAGCATCCTGGACCATATGACCGATTCCGCCATGCCCGCATCAGTCACTCTGGGCGTAGGCGAAGACGGTATGTTTACCATGGACTTTGCGTAAGGAGACTGCGCATGGCCGGAAAAAAACGCGTGCTTTTGAGCCTGCTGGAAGAGAATGAGGGCCTCGCGCGCCTGTTGGCGCAGGAACTTGCTAAATCGGGCCTGGACGTGCAGACCCATTTTTGGGATGCCGCGCCTGATGCCATGACTTGGGGCAACGTGGCCCGCGAGCTGGCGACCTGCCATGCCTGGGTCATTGCCGGTTCGGATTTCTCCGACAGGGATGTGCGTGCCAGTCTGGCACTCGCCGCGCTGGGCGCGCAGGCCGAAGCGGGTAATGGTTTTCCCATCCTGCTCTCACCCTCAGGGGCCGTACCGGACATGGCCTCCCTGCCCACGCCACTGCGGGACGCCGAGGCTTTCAAGAACGGTCTGGGGGCCAAAGTGGCTGTGCGGGCCAATACCTTCAAACCCATACAACCGGCCTATCGTCTGAAGCCGCATGCGCTGGGACGCTTGGGCCTGTGGTTCGAAACAGGACCAGTGGACGACTTTTGGCAGGGCGCTTTTTTCGCTTCAGGTACGGCCGGGGCTGACACCGGCGTGCCCACGGCCCACGGCGTGGGACCCATCGGGACCATCCCGGAAAAGTGCACTCTGCACTATCCGGTACAGGGCATGAAGCTCACCATTCGCGACGTTGAATGCGAGGGCTGGGGCGTCAAGAACGTGTTGAACGCGGGAATCTCCTACTATGTCCGCGTACCCGCCTGCCCGGATGTGCTTTCTTTTGGCCCCTTTCCCGAGGAGGACGAGGCCGAGCTATATACACTGACACTGGTTTAGATCTATGACGCGCAACACGGGTAAAGTAACGGCGATTCTGCTGGCCGCATGTTTGGCAGGGGGCTGCGCGGCGTCCTCTCCAGGGTCTTCGGCTGATGCGTCAGCGGGGAAAGATACGGCGCAGCCGCCTGCCGCCGCTGCAGGCGCCTCCGAGGACAAAAGCAAGCTTCCGCTACCTGTCATTTTTGATGTGTCGCTGGACACCAGCCCGCTAAAAATGGAGCACCGCCTGACCGAACTGGGCTACCAGCGGCAGGACTGGACGTTGGAGGCACCGTATTCCCGGCTGTCGTTCATCCTGGAGGATGAAGCCGCCACCTTTCGCCGGGTGGACATGCTGGTCTGCAACAATCCCTTGAAGATTGCCCGCCTGAGCATCCGGGGAAACGACCCGGACCCTTTTTACGAGGCTGTCAAAAAACGCTTTAATTTGGGTATTGCCGAATGGGAAAAGGACGACAGGGCAGATGCCAGGCACGGCAGGTATGCGCGCGATTTCGCAGGCAATACGAGGGCTGTGCTGGACAGCGACAGGCATGGCGCGAAACTTTCCCTGGTAGCGCGGGATGTGATGAACGAGTGCCAAAGTGCACTTGCGAAGGACGTTAATGACCTTCGCTCTGCGGAGCAGGCAGACGTTGACTCCGCCCGCAAACGGCAAAGGGACTCTTTTTGACAGTCGTACTGGGGTAAGCCTGTGGACAAGTATTACCGGGAACAGCTACAGCGTCTGCGTGAAGGAGCCGGCGAATTCGCCCGCCGCTATCCGGCCATTGCGCCGATGCTGCTGGAGGAAAGCGGCGACCCGGACGTGGAACGCATCCTTGAGGGCACGGCCTGGCTCTGCGCCAAAATCCATGAGCGTCTCGACCAGACCGCCCCCAGACTGATACAATCC
>CAJOMG010000125.1:0-1764 GCA_905235595.1 uncultured Desulfovibrio sp.
GCGTTTCATGCAGAATCCTGACCTTGTCAGCGCCTACGAGATTGCCGAAAAGGCCGAGCGCGACCGCTATGCCCGGGAGCAGTTTGTACGGGAAGAGGGCCTAGCCAAGGGTCTTGCCAAGGGCCTTGCTCAAGGTCGTGCTGAGGGCTGGAAGGATGGCATGGCCAATGTTGCCCAGAATCTTCTTCATCTTGGGTTGCCTATTGCCCAGATTTCAGAGGCAACCGGCCTTTCCACAGCAGAAATTGAGGCGTTGCGCCAGGTGCAGTAGCTCAAGGTAAAACGTAAGCGTCTTAGAAACGGCATCTTGCACAGGCACACATGCCTTGCCCGGGGTATCCAGGCTTGAAATCCCGCAGTGCCATGGTTAACTATGGAATCATGAACAAGTGAAATTGAGGCTCTGCGCAAGGAACAGTAAGACTGGAGCATTGCGCTCTTTACGGCGGCGCAAAAAAAAGGTATCGCCGTAGGATGAAATGCAGCATTGTGTTGAAGAAATGTGCCCTTTGGCTGCTGGGCATTTTTTTTATCTGCGGCCTTCTGGCCTGCGGCTCGGTGGTCATGCTTTTCTACTGGGCATCGCGAGACCTGCCAGACCTCAACCGCATTGCAGAATACAAGCAGCCGCAGGCTGCGGTCTTTCTGGCCCGTGATGGCTCCCTGCTGGGTACGCTGTACCACGAAAAACGTTTTATCATTGATTTGAAGGACATGTCGCGCTATCTGCCGCTGGCCTTTCTCGCCGCGGAAGATGATGCCTTCTACCGCCATATGGGGGTGGACCCCATTGCCATTATGCGTGCGGCCATCAACAATTTCCGCAAAGGGGGGAAAAAAGAGGGCGCGAGCACCATCACGCAGCAGTTGATCAAGCAGCTGCTCCTGACCTCTGAGCGCAGTTACACCCGTAAAATGAAGGAGGCCATTCTGGCGTACAAGCTGGAAAAAGCCTATACCAAGGAACAGATCCTCACTATCTATCTCAACCAGATTTATCTGGGGGAGCTGGGGGAGCACGCCTATGGCGTGGAGGCCGCTGCACGCACCTACTTTGGCAAGCACGCTTCCGACATCACCCTGGCTGAGAGTGCCGTCATCGCCGGCCTGCCCAAGGCCCCCAGCACATACAACCCCTTCCGGCGCCCCGTGGAAGCCAAGGCCCGTCAGATGTATGTACTGGGGCGGCTGCACGATCTCAAGTGGATTACCACAGAGGAGTATGAAAAGGCAGTGTCGGAGCCCCTGGTGTACTGGAGTATGCCCGAGGGCACGGTCAGCGCGGCACAGTGGTATTTGGAAGAGGCTCGCCGTCTGCTCATCGAATTCTTTACAGAGGCCAACCTCAAGGCCCTGGGTATTGAAACCAACAAGTACGGCGAGGATTTCGTCTACGAGGCGGGGTTGACCGTGCACACGGCAATGGACCCCGTACACCAGTCCGCCGCCAGTGCCGCTTTGCGTCAGGGTCTGGAAGACGTGGACAAACGCCAGGGCTGGCGTGGCCCCCTGGAAAAACTGGATGCTGCCGCACAGAAGGATTTTTTGACCAAAGAGGTGTTTTCCCCCTACGATCTTGGTGGAGACAGTTGGGTCAAGGCCGTGGTAGCCGCCTCTGATGCCAAGGGGGTGCGTGTCGCGCTGGGTTCTGGTTATACGGGCTTTATCCCTGCGGCCAGCATGGGATGGGCACGGAAATTCAGCCCCAAGGCTACACCGGCGGTTAAGGCCGCGCGCCAGTTTGTACCGGGGGATGTCATCTGG
>CAJOMG010000125.1:1778-4513 GCA_905235595.1 uncultured Desulfovibrio sp.
CGCCACAGTGACGGTAACGAATGCCAAGGGCCGCAAGGAACAAAAGACCGTGCCCTTTGACCCTGCAGCGGCAAAGCCCGATGCGCCCATTGCCCTGCGCCTGCAGCAGGAGCCCTTGGTCCAGGGGGCCATAGCTTCTGTGGAACCGCAGAGTGGCGATGTCGTCGCCCTCATCGGCGGCTATCAGTTCGGTGAAAGCCATTTTAACCGTGCCACGCAGGCCCGCCGCCAACCCGGCTCAAGCTTCAAGCCCGTGGTTTATTCCACGGCCATGGATTTCGGATTTACGCCTTCCTCCATCATTCTTGACGCGCCCTTTGTCTATGTGAACCCGTACACCAATGAAGTGTGGCGGCCTTCCAACTTTGAGCACAACTACAAGGGTGAATTGCCCCTGCACACTGCTCTGGCGCTTTCGCGCAACACATGCACCGTGCGTGTGGCGCAGCAGGTGGGTATCGGCAATGTGGTGGACAGGGCCAAGGCTCTTGGTCTGGAACCCCACTTCCCCAAGGAGCTGGCCATCAGCCTCGGGGCCGTCGCGGTTTCTCCACTCAATCTCACGCAGGCCTATGCTGCCTTTGCCAACCAGGGCCTGGGTGTGCGCCCGCGCATCATCACCTCCATCACCGATGCCCAGGGGCGCACCCTCTATAAGCAGGATGAGGAACACTGGCAGGCCATCAGCCCGCAAAACGCCTATATCATGGCCACCTTGCTCAAGGAGGTGGTCAATGCCGGCACCGGCAGTCGCGCACGCATTGAAGGGCGTGTTATCGCTGGAAAAACAGGTACCACAAATGACACACACGATGTCTGGTTTATAGGCTTTTCCCCTTATCTCGTCACTGGCGTCTATGTGGGCTACGATCAGGTGGACAGTCTGGGTCGGCAGGAACAGGGCGGACGTACCGCTGCCCCCATTTTCCGCCAGTATCGTATGCAGGTTGAGAACCGTTATCCTGCGGATGACTTTGCCATGCCCAATGGCATTGTCATGTCCGGCGGGCTGGCGTATCGGGCGGATATGCCCATACAGGGCGCTTCGGCGCTAGATATGTCCATTACGGATGGCTCTGTGGCGGATACTTCCGACGACGGCGAAGATCTGATGCGCCAGTTCTGACATGCCGTCCCCGGCTGTATGTACATAAGGAATAGCATGATCCCTTACGGAACACTCGTCGTCTATGTAACACCCCGCGGACGACGCTATGTCAAACGCCTTGTTGCCGGGCAGGACTGGCACAGTAACGAGGGCATCCTGTATGCGGCTGATGTGGCACAGGCCGATTTCGGTGCTGTTGTGCATACGCATCAGGGGGTGCCGGTACAGGTTCTGGAAGCCACGCTGCATGACCGGCTCAAGGGCCTCAAGCGGCAGACGCAGATTATTTATCCCAAGGATATAGCCTACATCTGTCTGCGTCTGGGGGCAGGGCCGGGCCGCACTGTCGTTGAGGCCGGCTGTGGTTCGGGGGGGCTTACCACGGCATTGTCGTGGTTCTGCGGCCCTACGGGGCATGTGGTAAGCCACGAGGTTCGCGAGGAATTTCTGCACCTTGCCCGCCACAATCTGGAATGGGCCGGTGTGGGAGGCAATGTGGAGCTGCACCACCGTGACATAGCCGAAGGATTTTGCGTCACCAATGCAGATGCGCTCTTTCTCGATGTGCGCACTCCCTGGGAGTACCTGGAGCAGGGCCTTGCAGCCGTGCGGCCCGGAGCGATGTTCGGCTTTTTGCTGCCCACGGTGGATCAGGTGGGCAAACTGCTGCTGGGTTTGGAGCGTGGCCCCTTTGCTGCGATAGAGGTCTGCGAGATTCTTTTGCGCCGCTGGAAACCCGTGGCAGATCGGTTGCGCCCGGAAGACCGCATGACGGCCCACACGGGCTTTCTCATTTTCTGCCGCCAGCAGGAGCACAGCGCTGCCTTTGACGCACACCAGCCCAAGGGCACACGCGAACGTAAGCAGGACGCTGCGCGCATGGCCCGTCTTGCTCAAGAGAACGGCCCCGTCCAAGATTGCAATGCTGAAGGGGAGGAGGCATGAATTCCCCTCGTGGCATCAGTGTGCCCCGCAGTGTGCAACCACCGACAGCTTTTTTCGCTAGGCACTTTTTCTTTTTTTTCCTGTGCTCTCTGTGTGTTATCACACAGGGTCATGCGGCCAGTCTCCCTCTTGATTTCACCTGCATTCGTATGGGTGAGACCATGGCAGAGCAGGCGGCAGACCAGACAGATCGCGTGCAGGGGCATACGGTTCTGGTGGTAGGCGGCATTCAGGGTGATGAACCGGGGGGCTTTTCCGCCGCGACCTTGCTGACCACACACTATACTGTCACAAGAGGCGCACTGTGGGTTGTGCCTAATCTGAACTTTCCGAGTATTATCAGGCGCTCACGGGGCCTGCACGGCGACATGAACCGCAAATTTGCCGACCTTGATGCCACCGATCCGGAATTTGCCACCGTGCGCCGCATCCAGGAGCTTATCCGTCACCCGCAGGTGACGCTGGTGCTCAACCTGCATGATGGCAGCGGCTACTACAGAGCGAAGTATCAGGACAAGTTGCGCAATCCGGCACGCTGGGGACAGTCCGTCATCATAGATCAGGAGGAGCTGCCAGGAGCCTGCCTGGGGGCCCTGGGTACAATGGCCCGCTGTGCAGCTCAGGCAGCTAACGGGAGGCTGATAGCGCCGGGGCACAGGCTGCATGTGCACAACACGCGCAC
>CAJOMG010000126.1 GCA_905235595.1 uncultured Desulfovibrio sp.
CCGTAGATGCCACCATGAAATACTTTGCAGCCACAGAAACGAGGCCGGGCACCTGGTATCTGCCGCCAACAGACTGCAGTCGCTGGGAGGCAGCCTTCAGGGAGCGCATTGCCCATGCCCGCAGGCATGCCCATATTGTGCTGGTGGCACCACACTGGGGTGCCAATGGCACCACGCAACCGCGCTCCACGGAACGCACATTGGGGCGTCTGCTGATTGATCTCGGGGCTGATGCCGTGCTGGGTTGCCACGCGCACCACCTGCATGGCGTAGAAAGCTACCGGAACAGACCGATACTCTATGATGCCGGCAATATCCTTTTTGATGCCATGGGCAGTGCTGACGCCATGGCCGGGTATTTTCTTTTGGAGCTGTCAGCCAACGGCGTGGAGCGTGTCATCTTTCGCCCTGTTCTGGTTGGGTATGGGCGCACCGAGCCAGCACAGAATGAACAGCGCAGGGCCAGTAACAGGCACTTCAGCCAGCTTTGTGCGCAGCTTGGCACCACAAGCCATCCTGGTGATGACGGCGACATGGTCATTGACTTCAGCCCGCCCGTCAGGGAATCCCAGCCGGATGTGCCGGAGATATCGCCGCAGACAAGGCGTTCCATAGCACCGCTGGAGAATCCCTTGGCCGACTGGATTGCCACTGCCGTGCCTGAGGACGCCCGCACCACGCCGGTGACGCTGGGGCCGTTGACGCTGCTGGGTTGCCGTGTGCCGCAGCGTATTGTTGGTCGCGCCATGCTCTATGTGGAAACCTGGTGGACCTGTTCTGCCCCTGAAGATGCGCAGATCTCCCTGATTGCCAGACCTCTGAACAGTCCCGATGCAGCGGTATTCGGCCTGGGCATGGAGCACGAAGGCTGTGACTGGATGTGGCCAACCAACCGTTGGCAACCAGGCACCATCTACAGGGAACGCTTTGGTCTGCGTCCCCCTGAGGCTCGGCGTCTTCCATCCGGGGCTGTGCGCCTTGAAATCAGTGTGCGCGCTGGCAATCACACCTACGGTCCGCATCGGTGGGAGAAAGTCACCCACATCCAGCCTGCCACCGGGCGCAAGCTTCGTCTTCCAGACGGCACATGCCTAGTGAAAGCGCAGCAGGCGCCATTTGACGTGTTTTTTTTGCTGCGCCAGGTGCTGGAGCACCCCTCTGGGCTGGAGCTCTCCGCATTCCGCAGAGCCGCTCTGTTTGCCACGCATTTGCACAAGGAAGTACGCCTGCTGACCAACAGATACGAACCTGAAGCAGCGCTGCAGCTGCAGCGCCTTGGGGTGCGCGACCGTCTGTTGAACATGTACGACTTTTATCAGGGCGTGGACAGAACGGCCACAGCACATCCGGTTGACGTGGATGCGCTCACACACGGAATGCGTGTACAGCAGGTGCAGGATAGCCGCGATCTGCGTGTGTATGATGGTAAAAAGCACTTCATGTACATGGCATGTGATCAGCTGAGTGGCAGACTGCGCTATATAAACCATTTCAACCTTGGGATAAAGACAGAACGGGATAATTACGATCCTCTGGGCTTTTTGAGCCGTCGCCAGATGCTTGATCCTGTCAGTGGCCAGGCACAGACAACCATGTATTTCAGGCCCGATGGCACCGTTGCTGCCAGGGAGGATGCCGCCGGCATCCTGACCCTGGCGGACGGCACCACCTTTTCAACGAAATCTGAGGCTATTGCCCACTGGCTGCAACAGCTTACTGCCGCTAAAGGACTGCATGTGCTCATTGGCGATCGCAGCCCGGAATACTCACAGTTTTTCACGCACAACAGGCAGACAAACATACGTGTTATCCACATGCTGCACAACCTGCACGTGCTGGGCAACCTCGATCCCATGACTGCCGAAACCAAGCGCTGGTACAATTTTCTCTTTAACCCGGCCCTGAGGTCCAATGCCATTGTTGCAGCTACGGAGCAGCAGCGCGATGACGTTATGCGACGCTACGGCCTGACCAATGTTGTTGCCATACCGCATGCCGTAGCTCCGATGTCGCGCCTTGAGCTGTCGCGTGACCGATACAAAATAGTTTTTGCCGGTCGCCTTGTGCAGGAAAAAGGGCCGGCAGCAGCGCTCATGGCCTTCTACAAAATGCATCAGAGCGTACCGCAGGCGCATTTACATTTCTGCGGCGAAGGGAATATGCGTGCCACGTTGGAGAGTCGCGCCCGGGCACTGGGGCTCGCTGACGCCGTGGTGTTTGAGGGCTTCTGTGACAATATGCCGGCAATGTTCGCCTCTGCTGGCCTGTTTGTCTCCACCAGCCGCAACGAAGGGTTTTCGCTGGTTATCGGTGAGAGCCTGGCTGCGGGCTGTCCTGTGGTGTCCTTTGACTGCAACTACGGCCCCTCATGCATGATCAACAACGGCGTGAACGGCTTTCTGCTGCCCCCTGGTGATGTGGACGGCCTTGCAGCACGCATGACGCAGCTTCTGCAGGATGTTGCCCTGTGGCAGACCCTGGCAGGCAACTGCCGCGACAGTGTGCAACAGTTATCGCCTTCTGCCGTGGCAGAACTCTGGGCGCGCCTGTTACTTGCTGTGGCGGGCGATATATCCCTGTAGTCACAATACAAACTATGAGGAGACCAATATCCATGGACGCCAACACCTGGAACGACGGCTACGTCACGGAAATCAACTACACCTACGGCTACTATGCCAACCTCAACCCGCTGCAGGCCAAGCTGGCTT
>CAJOMG010000127.1 GCA_905235595.1 uncultured Desulfovibrio sp.
GATGTCGCCCAGGCCCGGGCCGCCGAGCTGCATGTTGACAAGAACCCCGGGAATGTGGCTGCCCGCCATATAGGATATGCCCTCCTGCATAAGGGAAAGGCCGCATCCCGAGGAGGATGTCATGGCCGGCACGCCGCAGGCAGCGGCGCCCAGCAGCATGTTAACCGCCGCAACTTCGCTTTCAGCCTGCACAAACTGCCCGCCACGCTCCGGCAGGAGGGTGGAAAGCGCCTCAGGAATTTCGTTTTGCGGTGTGATGGGATAGCCGAAGTAACAGCGCAGGCCAGCATCTACTGCGCCAAAAGCCACTGCCTCATTACCCTTGATGAGAATGCGCTGGTCAGTGTTCATGCTGCGTTCTCCCCGGGTTTCACGCTGCGGAAAACGCGTATGGCCACATCCGGACACATGATTGCGCAGGAGGTACAACCCGTACAGGTTCCCGCCATTTCCATGAGTTCATAGCCGTGACGGTTGAAGCGCCCTGAAGGACGGAGAATATGCACTGGGCAGGCCGCCACGCACAAGCCGCAGCCCTTGCAGCGCTCTTCCAGAAAAACGATTCTCGACATGCTCACTCCTTGGCAGTCACAAGGTCAGATTTTTGCATAACATAGTGATTGGTCAGCACAATCTGGTTGGTCATTGGTTCCGGTCTTACTGCATCCTGCGCAGAACCTCAATTTCTGCGGGGGAAAGACCCGTCGCCGCGGCAATCTGGGCAATGGGCAGCCCAAGGTGGAGAAGATTCTGGGCAACATTGGCCATGCCATCCTTCCAGCCCTCGGCGCGGCCCTCTGCCTTGCCTGCATCATACAGTGACGCCCTGTCCAGGCGTTCTCTTTCTTCGGCTTCTGCCAGGGCGCGCGCCTGTTCGTCTCCGCTCAGGTATTTGATGACGCCCCAGGCTTCTTCCATGGCAGGATTGTTCTGTGCCAGGCTCATAAATTCCTCCTCCGTTCTTGCGGCCAGAAATTGCAGCCACTGGTGCACAGGATCTCCGTCGTCATAGCGTTTGACTATCTCCAAAATGTGGATTTCCATGGAGTCGGGATAGTCGAGATCGTGCTTCTTGTCATGCAAGCGGAAGCAGTGGTGGTAGGCCGTATCTTCGTGTATAAGATGGGCATCCATGATGACAATGGTGATGGCCTTATTCAGGCTTTCATAGCGCCGGCCACTGCGCATCTGTTCCACATAGTTACGGGCCGTGTAGTATTGAAAGCGATTCCACAGATACACAGCAGCTTTTACTTGAATTTCCACATCAATGATGCCGTACTGCTGCGTTTTGACCTTGACGTCAAGAATGCCCAGATGGTCTTTAGCCCTGTTGGCGCGGAAATTGGGATCAATGACCGCAAGGTCCTCTCCCCGGATGGCGATGCCCAGTACGGCCGACAGAAAAGCGGCCAGTACCGTGAGGTTCTCTCCGAATACGCGCTTGAACACGTAGTCGTTGACAGGCGAGAGTAGCGGCTTGTTCATGGTTACATAGTAATCATGCCTGCGCGGGATTTCAAGCCTGGATACCCCGGGCAAGGCATGTGGCCTGTGCAAGATACCGTTTCTAAGACGCTTACGTAGATGTGGTTTTTGGGACGTTCACGCAAAAACAGAGGCAGAGCTTGCGGCGCTCATGCATTGGAAGCAGCAGCCATCGAATCCTTTCGCTGACAAAACGAGCAGGCCAGTGACCATACTGGCCTGCCCTCATTTTCATCAGATTATGACAGTAAAGGCGCAGTCGGTTGAACGATTACCCATCTGCCTGAACAGCATCGATGGCCGTGGCAGCATTATCCACGCCGGCCAGTTTGATCACGATGTCCGCATCCGTTGCACCCGCGATGCCGTCGCTGTAGGCCACATAGGTATCGGTGCCGTCAGTAAAGGCCGCCACGTTGCCCTTCGTGTCCATGGCCGTGAGCAGCGCTGCAATTTGAGCACTTGCCGTGGACGCGCTGGCAAAGGTGGCCACGCCGGAGTTGATGGTCACCGTATCGCCATCTATTGCGTACGCGCCGTCCGTCGCAGTGGCCATATCAGTGGGCAAGAGGATTTTGTCAGCCGCAGCATCAAAGTTGGTGATTGTGTCATAGGCCGTGGGTGTGGAATCGGAAGCCTCTGTGACCGCGGGGTCCACACCCGGGGTCGTCGCTTCGCATGCACCCGTGACCGTGGCTTCAACCTTACCAAGCGGGGTGCCCTCTTTAGCCGTTTGTTGAATGTCGGCCAAACCATCTACGGCACCCGGAGCACTGTAGGTTATGACGAGGGTGTTACTGTTATCGGTGATTGTTACCCCATCGCCCGCTGCAGTATTGAGTTTCGCGGCCAAATCCGCAACGGTGCCCGCAGTGAGTGCACCCGACTCCACCTCAGTGCCGTCTGCCAGTGTAAGGGTATATGCATCGCCAACAGCCGGAGCCCCGGTGATAGTGATGGTCTGCACCTCTGCTGTGCCCGCACTAACGGCGTTGCCCGCAACCTTGGTTTGTGTAATGGAGCAAGTATTTGCCTGATCTCCCGCTTCTTCGTATGTGATGATAAGATTGCCTTCAG
>CAJOMG010000128.1 GCA_905235595.1 uncultured Desulfovibrio sp.
CGGGCTTCACACGGTCATCGGCCAGCAATGTCTCCCAAAATGCCTCGGTCTGTTCCGCGGTCACATACAGCTCGTAGCCCAGTTCCCCCGTATAGCCCGTACGGCTTATCAGCAGGGGCACCCCCTGCCAGATGGTTTCACAGAAACCGAAATACCCCAGGTGGTGCATATTCTGCCCGATCCGGCTTTCCAGCACGTCCAGGGATTCCGGCCCCTGCAGGTCCACCTTGCCCGTGGTTTCCGAAATATCGGCAAGCGCCACACCCTGGGGCAGGCGCTCACGCAACACCGCAAAATCATTGGCAGCACAGGCGGCATTGACCACCACCATGAACGTGTCCTGTGCAAAGCGGTAGATGATGCAGTCGTCCAGCACCCCGCCCTGCTCGTTGAGCAGGAAGCCGTAGCGGCACTTGCCCGGGGCCAGAGTCTGCAGGTTATGGCTCACGGCGCGGCTCAGGGCTGCATCCGCACCATGGCCCTCAATGCGGAATTCGCCCATGTGGCAGATGTCAAACAGGCCGGCATGCTGCCGCGTGTGTATATGTTCGGCCAAAATTCCTTCGTACTGTATGGGCATGAGCCAGCCGGCAAAGGGGGCCATTTTTGCTCCGTGCGCCTCATGCCAGGCGGTAAGTGGCGTGCACTGTTCCGACATGATACCTCCTTGAGATGGAAAAACGCGCCCAGGGCGCAGTGCACTATGCCGACAGGCATACCCAGCGGCACATGCACAACCTATATGGTAGCATCAGGGCAAAAAGGATACAAGGAAGGAGCGTGAAGTAAAAAAATAGCAAGAGCTGTCACAACTCTGAAAAGCATTTGCACATATGCTCCATATGCGCCATGGTCACACGGCAAGGCACCTTATTAATAGAATCACCCCTTTGGGTGATACATAAAATTTTTACACCCAGGCCGTGTCTGGACATGGACACGGCAAATCTATAAAGCGTAGGTATTATTCCCTGGAGGAACACTAACATGGAGTACACTGTAACGACCTCGACCAGCTGGCTTTCCCGCCTTGGTTCGTCCTTTGCCGGCATCATCCTGGGCATAGTGCTGTTTGTTGCCGGCACGGGCCTGCTGTGGTGGAACGAGGGGAACTTCGTCAAAACCCGTGACGCCCTCAACGAAGCTCAGGGAGAGACCGTGGAGCTTGAGAACGTGAACAAGGTGGACGCCACGTTCAACGACAAGCTGGTTCACGCCACGGGACCGGCCGATACACAGGACGTGCTCACGGACCCCGTCTTCGGCATAGGTGGCAAGGGCATTGCCTTCACACGCGAAGTGGAGTTCTACCAGTGGACAGAACACAGCAGGACGAAAAAGCAGCAGAAACTCGGCGGCGGTGAGGAAACCGTGACTACCTATTCCTATAAAAAGGAGTGGGTGGGCCACCGTGTGAACTCGCAGAGCTTTCACGCTCCCGAGGCCCGCATGCAGTATACCAACGGGGTCCTGCTTGCCGTGGAGGACAAAACGCAGCATGCCACCAACGTCAGCTTTGGTGCCTACCGCCTGCCTGCCTTCCTCATCCGCTCCATCGACGGGGCACAGCCCTTTACCGTAAGCCTGAACAACGCCACGCGTGAAAGGCTCACCCGTGAAGCGCTGCGGGCTAAACCGGAACTGCTGCACTTTCACACGACCAATATAGACCGCCTCCCCCTTGAGCAGCTGCCCAAAATGCTCCACGAACAGGGCAACACCCTCTATATCGGCACATCACCCAGTGCGCCGCAGGTGGGCGATGTGCGCATTACCTTCGCCATGACGCCCCCGGCCACGGTCAGCATCATTGCCAAGATCAAGGGGGACAGCTTTGAGCCGTTCCACGCCGCCAACGGAAAGAACGTCAGTGCATTGGCCATGGGCGAGGAGAGCATGGACAGCATGTTTGCCGACGAGCACAGCGATAACGTGATTGTGACCTGGATACTACGCGTGCTGGGAACAATTCTGGTTATTGCCGGGCTGCGCTGCGTGTTTGCGCCGCTTTCCGTCATCGCCAGTGTCATCCCCCTGCTCGGCAGCATCGTGGGGGCGGGCACGGGACTGGTCAGCCTGCTGCTGGGTCTGGCCTGGTCGCTGGTTATCATGGCCATCGCCTGGCTGCGTTTCCGGCCGCTGATCGGCAGCACCATGCTGGCCGTGGCCGTCGGCCTGGCTGTGTTGCTGTACTTCAAGGGCAAGGCCAAGAAAGCTGCTGCCGCGGCATAGCAGCCTTTGCCATCAGGCTAAGAGGCATCCTCTAAAAAACACAAGGGCAGGTCAGTGCCGGCACTGGCGTGCCCTTGTTGTGA
>CAJOMG010000129.1 GCA_905235595.1 uncultured Desulfovibrio sp.
GTGCGCATAGAGCTGCGAAAACAGGTTGACGCCCTTGGGTGTGCCGATGAACAGCGCCCCGCCGTGCCTGTCCGACAGGGTGGGCCGCACCACTTCTTCCCAGGTTTCGGGCCGCATCTGCGCCACCTCGTCCAGCACCACATAGTCGAAATACTGGCCGCGCAGGGCATCGGGATTGTCTGCGCCAAACAAACGCACGCGGGCCGTATCGCCCGTGGCCTGGGGAAGATCCACATACAGTTCCGTTTCATTGACCACGCGCTGCGGAATCCTGGCCGACCAGTGCTTGAGCTCATTCCAGGCAATGGCCTTGGCCTGCGTGCGCAGGGGGGCAATGTAGGCGCAGCGGGCGCGGGGCAGCGGGCAGGCAGCGGCCACCATGAGCAGATGGTTGAGGGCCACGGTGGTCTTGCCAAAGCGGCGGTGCGCCACCACCACCACAAAGCGCGTGTGCCAGAGCAGCTCGTGCAGGCTGGGATAGCGGGCCACGTACTCCATGGTCACTTCAGGTAATCTTCCATGGGAATGTTCCATTTGACCACAAACCCGCTGTGCTGTTCTGTTTCTCCCTTGGCAGACAGGCCCCAGGCCTTGCGCTCCCCCTCCTGACGTATGCGCAGGGTTTCGGCAATGACCTTGGCCAGACGCGCCTTGTCCACGTCATTTTCTGCCAGGGCTTCGTCAATAATGGCCTGATGCCTGTCCCACTCCTCCTTGTGGCGCTGCACCACACCTTCCCTCGCCGCTGCGAGCTGCACCTGCCTGTCCTCCATGGCGTCCATGGCTACAACCCCACGGCAAAAAGCCGGCTCACGGCTTCGGCAAAGCCCTGCAGCAGCAGAAGCACATTGTCCGCAGCCGCGGGATAGAACACGGCAGCACAAAACACCACGGCCAGCAGCAGGGCAATGCCCACCTTGACGTACTTCCAGAGGTGCAGGGCGCTCACGCGGCCCGTGCGGTAAAAGCCCGCAATGTCGTCGTGCTCTGTCTGCGCGCGGATTTCCTCTGCCCTGGCCGTCGTGCCGGACAGTTGCTGCCAAAGGGTCTTGATCCCGGGAACGTACTTGATAAGACTGACTAACCAACCGGGCATATGCTCCACCTCACTTGCCGGCCTGTGTACCCAGGCCATGCGGTTTACGGTCCGCCACTTCACATCGCTTGGCAACGTATTGTGGCCTTCCCTTCGCTTCACTGGCGTAAGCGTAACACGGCCCAGCAGTGCGTATATGCTGGCTGCACGCTGACAACAGGCTCCTGCAAGGCTGCTTACGGGGTTGACTGGACTGAAACAAAAATACTTCTGCACAGCATACTGCATTTTGACTATGGAGCTATACCTTGGTATTTTTACAGAATATGAAGATTTCAGGATGCATCGTAACTGTGAAGGCTTGTATGGAAAGACTAGAGCGCATCACCCAAAATCCCGGCGTTATGGGCGGCAAACCATGCATTCGTGGTATGCGTGTCACAGTAGGAATGCTTGTGGGGCAGATTGCCGCTGGCCGTAGCATTGACCAACTCCTGGCAGATTACCCCTATTTAGAGCAGGAAGACATTTTGCAGGCGCTTCGCTATGCTGCATGGCGTTCTGAGGAACGGGAACTGCAGTTGGCCGAGGCATGAAACTTCTGCTGGACATGAATCTTGCCCCACGATGGGCAGAATATCTCGCTGCTGCCGGGATACACGCAGTCCACTGGTCAAGCATCGGCTCTTCCAATGCCCCTGATGCTGCCATTATGGCGTATGCCCGTAGCGAAAATTTCATTATTTTCACGCAAGATTTGGATTTCACTACCCTGCTGGCTTTTACGCGAAACAAAAAGCCCAGCGTTATACAAATACGCGCCGAAAACACAAGTCCAGAAGCTATCGGGCTCCAAGTGGTTCACGCCTTGTATCAGGTCACGCAGGAATTGGACGAGGGCGCCCTGCTTACTATTGACATCCATCGGGCACGATTGCGGTTATTGCCACTATGAGAGTATTGCACAGCACGTAGCCGTACCGGTTGGCATAACCAACCGGGCATATGCTCCACCTCACTTGCCGGCCTGTGTACCCAGGCCATGCGGTTTACGGTCCGCCACTTCACATCGCTTGGCATTGTTGAACCGTTCTAGCCGCCCGACCAGATAGCCGGTAATGCGGCGTATGCGTTCAAAGGGCACATTTACGCCCACCACTGCTTTTTGCGCTTCACTCATGCTCCGCCTCCCTGAGCCCGGCCAGGCACAGCTG
>CAJOMG010000130.1 GCA_905235595.1 uncultured Desulfovibrio sp.
ATCGTGGGTGCGGGCACGGGTCTGGTCAGCCTGCTGCTGGGCCTTGCCTGGTCATTGCTCATCATGGCCATCGCCTGGCTGCGCTTCCGTCCCGTGACCGGCGGCATTATGCTGGCTGTGGCCGCAGGATTGGTGGCTTTGCTGTACCTGAAGGGAAAGGCAAGGAAGGCCGCTCCCGCTGCATAATGCCCGACCAGGAGGAAGAAATGCGAGGGACTGCTGTTGCTGTTGCGCTGTGCCTGTTCGCCGCGTCGTTCGTCCTGCCGTGCCGTTTCGCGCAGGCGCGTGGTCTACATGGGCGGCGCGTTCTTCCAGCAGGGCAATACCACTCCGGCGGCGGAGTTCAACTGGTACTTTGACCCGGAAGCTGCCCGCATCGTGGTGCGCAGCTCTTTCAAGGAGCAGATCGTCCTGGGGCTGGACGTATGTGAGAAGGTGGTCTTCAAGCTTGAACACTACGAGCGATTTCTCAAGACGCTTGCCGAGCATCCCATGGGCAGGATGCTGCGTTCCACCTTTGTGGGGCAGTCCTTTGAAAAAACTCCCGGCTTCACGCATTTTGTCTGGGATGTACTGACGGCCTGCGTTCTGCGCCATGCCCGGCATGTGGACACCAAGACCGACCTGCTCTAGGGAGGTCCTGGAGACCACGGGTATCACGCCACAGCCGGCATAGGGACAAATCTCTATCTCGCCAAGGTCGCCATGAACGTCATGGCCAAGAAGATTCCCCCGGACAAGGACGGGGTACGCATTGCCGCACTGGACGAGATGGGCTACCGCCGCCTGTTCTGGAACCATCGGCCCATTACCGATTTCTGGCGCGTGGGCAAGGGCTATGCGGAACGACTCACCAAAATCGGCATCAGAACCATGGGCGATCTTGCCTGCTGCTCCCTGCGCAGCGAGGAACCACTTTACCAGCGTTTTGGCGTGAACGCCGCACTGCTCATCGACCATGCCTGGGGCTGGGAGCCCTGCACCATGCGGCTTGTTCTCCTTTAACAACTTTGATGAACGAACTCGCTGAACGCACGCAGCAATGTTCGGATAGGTGTCACGAAAACAGGCAAGAATACCACAACAAGATCGGACGTCTTGCCATGCGCAACATCATTTCCCAATCCCAAAGTGGGCTTCCCTCCTTGAACGCAGAACCGGAATTGTATCTCTTGAGTGGCCCACAACAACTGTACATATCCCCGCTGTCGGCGACCAGGCTGCCATTGCTCCACTGGTCATTTCGGCAAGCCGAGCAACGGATATCCCCGCATTTCACGCCGAGTGGCTCATGAACAGGCTACGCGCCGGCTACTGTGCATGGAAAAATCCCTTTAACGCGAAAGGCAGGCAATACGTCGCCTTCAACAACTGCAGAGTAATCGGTTTCTGGAGTAAAAACCCTGCCCCGCTACTACCCTATCTGCCGGAAATCGAGGACATGGGCATACAATTCTATTTTCAGTTTACTCTGAACGACTATACGCGGGAAGGGCTGGAACCTAACCTTCCCCCTCTGGAAACACGCATGGAAACCTTCCAGAACCTTGCAGAGCGGTATGGTAGGCATCGGGTTGTCTGGCGGTACGACCCGATTATTTTGGGGGGCGGTATAACTGTGGCAGAAGCCCTTGATCGCATACAGGCCATTGCCACAACAATTGCGCCACATACGGAAAAGCTCGTGTTTAGCTTTGTTGACTGGTATGCTAAAACTCGGCGTGAACTGGGAAAGGTCGATGCTTCGTTGCGTGCGCCAACAACCGAAGAGATGGAAGAAATCGCCGCAGGCCTGCAGCAGATTAACGGAAGTCTCACAACGCCTCTCAAACTTGCCACCTGCGCGGAACTGACATCCCTTGATCGCTGGAATATCGCACACAACAAATGTATTGATCCTGCTCTGCTGGTTCGCCTGTGTCCGCACGATCCAGACATTGCCCGCTGGTATGGCATGCCACCGACACAGCAGCACTCTCTGCTTCCCCTCATAGATACGGGTAAAAAAAACCTCAAGGATACGGGACAACGGAAACCCTGCGGCTGCGCCCCCAGCAAGGACATAGGGGCCTACAACACCTGCAGCCATTTCTGTACCTATTGCTATGCCAACCAATCCCGCTCCGCCGTAACACAGCGCCTGCGTAACACCTCAACAGATAGCGTGGCTCTATAGCTGATGCAAAGAGTCGTCAAAGGATGTGCCGTGATTGCCTACATCCGTGAACAAGGAGCAAAAATCTCCCGAGAAGGGCGGCGGCTCATTGTTACCACTGCCGACATGAAGCGCACCATTTTCGTTGAGCAGCTTGAGCAGTTGCTTATCTTCGGCAATGTACAACTGACACCCCCAGCTCTGCTTTTCCTGCTACGTGAAGATGTAGATACAGTTTTCCTACGTGCTGACGGAAGATACACGGGACGAGACCGCTGCGCAGGAAATATGCAATAATATATTGAAATTATTTAATAAATATGTAATATTCAACTTCAGTAAAGAATTTGGATAATGCCGGAAAAGACAACAGATATTCCCATCGTCGATTATTTCGTTAACGTTCGGCGTAAGAAGAATACAAAACTTGACGCCATAGACCTGATGATCAACTGCAAGCCGACATGAATACCCTTCCCACCTTCCCCCACATAGACTGGAAGGCTTTGCTTCCATGAATAAAGGTGCATCGTCCATACTCAAGATGCTCCACTGCGCCGCCCCTGGTGCTGTTCTGATCCAAGCCGTACAGCATCGAGAGCCGTGGTTGCCCTGCTTTCTTGCAACGGCCGATACTATTCCTGCAGGCCCCATCCCATTCCATAACGGCTCCGTGCTGACCCATACAGCCCGCTGTATGGATGCTGTAGCCGGCGATCCCCTAGCCGTCTGGATGGCTTTGACTCATGATGCTGGCAAGCTGACCACACCCAACACTCTCTTACCACACCACTACGGACATGAATTGCGAGGCAAAAAGCTCGCATCCATTTGGGCAAAGGAGCTTGACCTTTCCAATGACTATGCGCAGGCTGGCGTTATGACTGCCCTGCTACACATGAAGGCTGGACGTTACATGCGATTGCGACCAGCAAAAAAATACGACCTTTTGCAAACAGTGGTCAAAAGCGGTTTTTTTTCTTCTTTCTGGAAAGTGGTCGATGCGGATACAAAATCC
>CAJOMG010000131.1 GCA_905235595.1 uncultured Desulfovibrio sp.
ATTGGGAAAACGGCAACCTCCGTTGGGAAGGTTTCTTCAAGAACAACGTGCATTGCGGCAAGTGGAAGTATTACGACGAACAGGGCATCTTCCAGCAGGAAGTGGCAGGGCTCCACAGGACGGCCATTGGCCAAAAGTACGGCGCGCTCCATCAGGTTTTGCAGTTCACGCACATTGCCGGGGAAATCATAGGAACGTAACCACTGCACGGCATTTTCGGCAAGGCTGGTGGCCGGCAGCTGGTATTCGCGCACATACATGGACATGAAGAAGCGTGCCAGCTCCAGCACGTCATCCCCGCGCTCACGCAGCGAGGGAAGGCGCATGGGTATGACATTGAGGCGGAAGTAGAGGTCCTGGCGAAATTTGCCCTCCTTGACCCAATCTTCCAGGTTGCGGTTGGTGGTGGCCAGCACGCGTACATCAACCTTGACGGTCTCTGTGCCGCCCACGCGGTCTATCTCGCCTTCCTGCAGTACACGCAGCAGCTTTGCCTGCAGGGCCAGGTCCATTTCTGAGATTTCGTCCAGCAGCAGGGTGCCGCCGTTGGCCATCTCAAACTTGCCCAGCTTGCGCGCAATGGCTCCGGTGAAGGCACCTTTTTCGTGGCCAAAGAGTTCGCTTTCCAGCAAATGCTCGGGCAGAGCCGCACAGTTGACTGCAATAAAGGGTTGCTCTGCCCGTCGGCTCATGGCGTGCAGATAGCGGGCAAACATTTCCTTGCCGGTGCCCGATTCGCCCATGATGAGTACCGTGGCCTTGGAACCAGCCACCTGCCGCGCCAGCTGCAAAACGCGGGCAATAGCAGGGTGTCTGCCAACAATGCAGGGGCCCTTGCCCTTGGGCTGCTCTGGCTTGTGCCCACCAAGGGTCGTCACCGGCGGCACGGGTACGGGCTTGTGCATGCCGCCGGCAATGGCCATAACACGTGCCACATCCAGAGGTTCAAGCCAGTAGTCGCGTGCGCCGAGGCTCAAGAGGCGCTCGGCCTCCTCAGGGGTGCCTTTATCTGTGATGATGACCACAGGAGGAAAATGCGGTTCAGCAGCAGCCATGCGGAGCAGGTCTTCCACACGGAAGCCGGGCAGCACCGGTCGTGAAAAAATGATGTCTGGTTTGGACTTGCGGATAAATACCGAGGCACCGTTCAGGTTTTCTGCAATGCCCAGTTCAAAGCCAGCATCGCGCAAGGCGGGAAAAATGGCAGTAACGGCCTGTGCTGGAGTGAGAAAGAGAAGACGGCGCGTAGACATAAAGACTTCTGTATCGTTTCATGCGCCGCAAGGCAAGCCTTGATATGCGGTTTGGAGCAGGATACTGCGCTGTGCCGTGGCATAGTGTGGAATCTGCCTTGCCATTGGCGTCACAAGAGGGCATACTACCTGACCGTAGTTACCTATGTTTACCCAATGCAAGAGGAATACTCCATGCCTATCCTTCTGCAATCCTCGCGCCGTCGCAAGCCCTTGTGGCTGGAATACGGCGAGGCGCTGTTTGTGGCGCTTGTTCTGGCTCTGTTTATCCGCACCTTTGTGGTACAGGCCTTCAAGATACCCTCGGAATCCATGCTCAATACCCTGCTCGTAGGCGATCATCTGCTGGCCAGCAAGTTTGCCTATGGCATCAAGATTCCCTTTACCCACACCTACATCTGGCGTGGCGACGATCCGCAAAGGGGTGACATCATCATCTTTGAATACCCCAATGATCCGGATACGGATTTTATCAAGCGTGTCGTTGGTGTGCCGGGCGATATTATTGAAGTGCGCAAAAAACAGCTGTACCGCAATGGCGAAGCCGTGAAGGAAGACTATATCCGTTTTACTGAACCGGGGCGTATTCAGCCCATACGCGACAATTTTGGGCCGGTCACTGTGCCTGAAGACAAGTATTTTGTAATGGGCGACAACCGCGACAATTCCATGGATTCCCGTTTCTGGGGCTTCGTAAACCGTAGTGCTGTGCGTGCCAAGGCCTGGCGCATCTACTGGTCATGGGTCGGTTTTGACGACATACGCTGGAAGCGTATCGGCCGCGCCGTGGAATAGCAGCATTCTGGAAGCCGCATGGTCGTCAGGCTGTACAGTGGCGGAGTGGAGCGTTGACGCCTACCCCGTGGAACTGGAAGTGGATTATGTGCGCCAGGGCCTGCCCGGTTTTACCATGGTTGGTCTGGCTGAGGCCGCTGTGCGCGAAGCAAAGGACCGTGTGTTTGCCGCGCTCCGGGCCTGTAGTTTCCGGCTGCCGCCGGCGCGCATTACGGTCAACCTGGCACCGGCTTGGCGCCGCAAGAACGGTGCCGGTTTTGACGACATACGCTGGAAGCGTATCGGCCGCGCCGTGGAATAGCAGCATTCTGGAAGCCGCATGGTCGTCAGGCTGTACAGTGGCGGAGTGGA
>CAJOMG010000132.1 GCA_905235595.1 uncultured Desulfovibrio sp.
TTGAGGGCTATGCTGGTGCACGGTATAGGTAACAAAGGTGAGTTGTGCGACATTATTGTAGATGCTTCAGGAGGTCGTGTCGTACCCGTAACTGATACGGGGCATGCTGCGCTTGCCAGCACTGCCACGGTCATGGCTGATCTCTCAGCCCAATGGCCAGAGGCCGCCTGTATCATCTGTACTGGTCATCTGGGGAGGCTAGAGGTTGCCATTGCCGGCACGACATTCAGTAATGCGTTTTTGCGTCCGTGCAGTCACGCTGGTGGGGGAACCGGCATGGCTTTGGGTTTGGCAGGGGTACGAGCCATTGTCATTGATCGTGTAGTACAACAGCGTACGACGAAATACGTCGATCCAATTGGTCGTGCCTTCACGCAAGCTCTGCAAGTCTGTGGCAGTCGGACAGGATTATCCTGTACCATGCAATGCTCCACTTGTTCACAAGGAGTGAGTGTTTCAGGAGGAAGTGGGCGAAAATGGCCCGGATTTGAAAAAATGTGGGCTAGCGGTGATGAAGAAGCCGATGCCAACATTGTTGCGCGTTATGCTGCCCTCTGCGATGACATGCAGGTGGATGCTTTTGCTCTTGCTGAACGATTGGAAGATCTGGTCAATCAGGATCTCCTGCCAGCTGGAGACGCAAATTTTGTGCTGGCTGAGCTGGACTCGCTGGCGCAACGCCCAGAAACCTCCTGGCTGCTGCCACGTTTACAGGGTTGGATGCCCACGTATCATCCGAAGGCGTCACAACAGCGTGTTCTTCTGGACACCTTGGGCCTATGCCGTTTTGCTATCTCGGCTCTGGATGACAGCCGTGTACGCGGATTGTTGGAAGCTATGATTGCTGCCGAAACAGGAGAGGATGTTACCACCCTTGACGACTGGATGGAGAGAGTTTTGAAACTGGATAGTTTTTAACAAGTATTTTCTACACTGTCGTGGTCGGGAGGAATGCCGTGAATACTCCGCTGAAGCTGCATTATCGCTTGTGGTTTGAATGTGAAGGGGAGCATGTGATGGGTGGAGGATTGATCCGTCTTCTGCGGAAGATACATGCTCTTGGGTCACTGAAAAAAGCGGCGGAATACCTGAATATACCCTACCGTGGGGCATGGGGGCGCATTCGCAAGGCCGAGGAAGCCATGGGCATTTCCCTGTTGGAAAGTAGCCGACAGCGTCAGAAAGGCGTGACCCTTACCCCGGCGGCATTGATTCTTCTGGACAGTTTTGCCCAACTTGACAGCAGTTGCGGAGAATTCCTTAAGCAATGCCTCAATGAGATCCATGTTGATAATTTTGAAATTACAGTGGAGACTTAAAAGTTAAATGTCATTTTCAGTATAATTGTTCGATGTTAATAGGTAAAAAATTACATATTAAAATCAAATTTTTTTCTTGTACGAATTATTGAATGGTGTATTTTACTTGGAATAGTCTGTAGTTGGGTAGCAGTCAGAAATGCCGTGACTGCAATTCCAGCTAAATAGTAAAGGCATTTTTTGTGTGTATTCCCGATGAGGAACAACTTCTAGGAGATGACTGATGAACGAAGAGAAGGAAGGCCAGTCGTCTGGTGTGAGCCGTCGCAATTTCCTGCGCGGATCCATTGTCACTGTGGCTGCGGCCGTGCCGGCGCTTACTTTCGTTGAAAAATCCCAGGCTGCTGCCAATACACCCCAAAAAGCTCAGGCGGCTGCGTCTGCCGCCATGCCTGCTGATGCAGCTCAGGCGAAACCGGCCAAGTCGCTCATGGTGTTCCGCAAGAGATGTACGGGCTGTCATAGCTGCGAATACGCGTGCAGCCTCTACCATGAAGGTGTTGTCCATCCTGCGGCTGCCAGAATACATGTGCGTCGCGTCAAGGGCATTGTGGACGTACTCAGCATCTGCTGGCACTGCACCGACTCGCCCTGCGTGGCAGCCTGTCCTATCACGCCCAACAAGGCGATCTTCAAGGACAAGGAAAGCGGCGTTATCAAGTATTTGGATGAAAAGCTCTGCCTTGGAGTAAAGTGCAACAAGTGCGTTGAGGCGTGTCCGCCACAGTATCTGCGCATCCATCCAAAAAC
>CAJOMG010000133.1 GCA_905235595.1 uncultured Desulfovibrio sp.
GGTGTCAAACTCTTTACTCATATCATCCTCGCAAATCCCGATTTAATACTCATCTTCGACTAAAAAATATAAAATTTTTGGCTCTTCATCAGAATGTGTGGCATCCAACCACCTCGAATAGCCTATAGCCATTGAAAAAGCATACATTTTCCTGTACCATTTTTCTGCCCCAAAAAATCGGTACGAAAGAGGGAAATGTATGCTCACCAAAAAGATACTCAAATCCATCCTCAATGTCAAGCATACTGCTATCGATGACATCAATATCCAGCCCGACGGCTCATTCAGCATCAGAGTCCATCCTACCAAAGGTGCGCAATGCCGCTGCGGCAGGTGCGGCAGGAAATGCCCCTGCTACGACAAGGGGCGCGGCATCCGCTCTTGGCGCACTTGCGACTGGAACAACCACAAAGTATTTCTCATGGCGGAGGCACCTCGCGTGATCTGCCCCTTGCACGGCGTGGTGACGGCCTATGTCCCATGGGCAAGGCACAACTCCCGCTTCACAAAGGAATTCGAGGAGCTTGCCACTTGGCTTTCCCTGTCCTGCACCAAGACCGCCGTTTCCGCTTTGCTCCGGATTTCATGGAACACCATCGGCCCCATCATCAGCAGGATGCGGGCCGACCTTGACCCGAATCCCGCCGCACGCTTTGAGAACCTTGCCCGCATCGGCGTCGACGAGACAAGCTACAAGAAGGGGCACAAATACATCACGGTCGTCATAGACCATGACACAGGCAAGGTCATCTGGGCGCATGAGGGGCATGGCAAGACCATCTTCGCCAAGTTCTTCCATCTGCTGACCAAGGAACAGCTTGCCAGGATAAAGCTCGTATCCGGGGACGGGGCCAAATGGATTCAGGGCTGCATGGACGATTACTGCCCGGAGGCCAAGCGCTGCATCGACCCGTTCCATGTCGTCCAATGGGCAACGGAAGCCCTTGACGAGGTGCGCCGCGCCGCATGGCGCAACGCGCTGAGAGACGCGAAGGACAAATCTCCAAGGAAGCGCGGGCGTCCCCGGAAGGATGCCCCGAAGGGAGATGCAGCCGCCAAGGACTTGAAGGGAGCCCGCTTCGCTCTGGGAAAGGCCCCTGAGCGCCTGACCCCGAAACAGCAGGCACAGCTTGTGTTCATAGCCAAGGCGGACAAACGGCTGTACCGGGCCTATCTGCTGAAAGAGAAACTGCGCCTCGTGTTCCAATGCGAGGATGCGGCCGCAGCGAAAGAGGAACTGGACGGATGGATCAAATGGGCGCAACATTGCCGCATCAAAGCGTTCGTGGAACTTCAGAGGAAAATCCGCCGCCACTATGATGCCATACTGGCGACGATGGAGCACCATCTGTCCAATGCCGTGCTGGAAGCAACCAACCGAAAGATTAAGCTGGCGGTTTACATGGCCTACGGCTTTCGGAACATAGACAACCTGGTTGATATGATTATGCTCCGCTGTTCGGATATTGATGTCCAATTGCCATGGGAGTATCAAGCGGCATAGCCAGCGATTTTACCCACACATTCTGATGATGCCTCTCATATCATAATATCGGCCTTTCAGCCATGTCAACAGTCTGCCGTCCTGAAAATAGCCAATGATTCTTTCAAGGTCGAAATGCTCCCGCAATTCGTCGATATTGTGAACATCCACATTATCTTTGAGCTTCAGCGGGAATTTTAATTTGCCCATGCCATTCGGCCTCCATCTTCAAGCATTTTAGAGATTTAATCAAGTTGGTTATAAATTCTCGTGCGATGATAGTAAATATCGCTTGCGAGTTCTATGCTTCTATTGGCTGATTTTACATCTTTAATCACTTCATCTGTTACCAAGGTGCCAGCTCTTACTATCACTATCCCATTGTCGTTCGTTATGTCTTTGGAAACCTCTTTTCCAAAAACGAGATTGAGAAAACGATGTTCTGTCATTTTGACCGCAGACCATGTTGTTTTACTGGTTATTCGCTGAATTGTGTGGGTAGCACAACAGAACATTTGCTCTACTGTTTCAAGTGAAAGAAAAATCGCCAAATATATCGC
>CAJOMG010000134.1 GCA_905235595.1 uncultured Desulfovibrio sp.
GTGACAGCCGCCACAGGCGAGGAGTGCTGATGCGATTATTCATCGACACAACATCCCTGCTGGGAGAGGAGACCGGCATTGGTCGCTATGCACGGCAGATCGCCCTTGCTGCTGCCCGGAGCTCTCTGTTTGAGACGCACTTCTCTCCATGCAATCCAACCCAGGTCAAAACAGATTTTCCTGGGCTACTTGCACGCTGCAAGAAAGTGCTTGCCGCACATCCCACGCTGTACCAAACGGCTAAAAGTGTGTTTAATGCCTGCCGATATATGGCCTCGTGGAAGCATGGGCAGCAGTACGACTGTTATTTTGAACCCAATTTTGTTCTGCGATCATCAGTACGCTCCCGTACAGCCGTAGTAACGGCACATGACTTATCCTGTTTCCGGTATCCACAGTGGCATCCTGCTGAGCGCGTACGGCATATGGAACGACACTTTCAGTGCAGCCTTGCGCGGGCAACCAGGATTATTACCGTTTCTGAAGCTGTCCGACAGGAATTGCTTGCCAAGTACGGTCTGGCAGAGGGGAGGGTTGTCACTATTCCCAATGGCGTGGATCACGCCGTTTTTCATCCTATGAGCGTGGAACAATGTGCACTTGTGCGCCAGATGTACCACCTTCCCGAGCATTTTGTCCTGCATGTGGGCACGCTGGAGCCACGCAAGAATCAGTACAATCTCTGCTGGCCCACACCGCCTTGCCGGAGCCGCTCAGAAAAAAATATCCTCTTTTGTTGGCCGGGGCGGTCGGTTGGGGCAATGCCGCGCTCTACGACACCATCCAGAATACCCCTCATGTACGCTGGCTGGGATATGTACCGGATGCGGAACTGGCTGCTTTGTATACGATGGCAGACGTTATGGTCTATCCCTCATGGTACGAGGGCTTTGGCTTGCCGGTGGCAGAAGCCATGGCCTGCGGCTGTCCCGTACTCACCTCTACTGACCCGGCATTGGTGGAGACCAGCGGTGGGGCTGCCCGGCATGTGCCTCCTCACCTCGTGGACACCATGAGCGCAGTTTTAAAAGAACTGCTGGAAGATGGAGACCAGCGAAGAGCCATGCGCCAGCAGGGAATTCAGCGTGCAGCCGCCTTTACCTGGGAAGCTTCCATGGAACGTCACCTGCAACTATTCTGGGACCTATGTCTGAACTCGTAGCACTCTTCCCTCTGGCGCTGCGCATCTGCGGGCAGGATCTGCAGGGCCGTTTTGCCGGTTCCTTTCTCGGCAGCGTGTGGCTGTTCATCTGGCCGCTGGTGCAGATGTTCATCTATATTGTCATCTTCGGCAAGATGATGGGGGCACGTATGCCAGAAGCAGGGCAGTCCTACGGGCTCTATGTGGCTTCTGGCCTTTTGGCCTGGAGCTGCTTTGCCCAGACCCTGCAGCGTACCGCCCGTGCCTTTGTGGACCGGCGGAACATCATTGGCAAAGTGGAAGTGGATTTGCGGGTGTTTCCTCTGGCCATTTGCCTGGGGGAGTTGTTGCCCTTTTTGGCCGGACTGGTCTTGCTCATACTTGTTGGCTTGTGTATGGGCTGGCAGCCATCCTCATTGCTGTTTTGGATGCTTTTTATCGTGTACTGCCAGCAACTTCTTGCCATGGGGCTGGGATTGCTGCTGGCCTGCTGTGCCGCCTTTGCCCGGGATGTGGTGGAGGTTGTGGGCATTGGCCTGCAAATGGCCTTCTGGTTTACCCCTGTGGTCTATGTTCCATCCATCCTGCCGGATTGGGTGCGCTGGGCCGTGCAGGTTAATCCCATGACTCATGTAACCGCTGTATTTCAGCAGTGCTTCGTGTTTGCAGGGAATGTTTCCCTGGTTGGCATTGGCTATATTGCTATTGTAGCACATCTGGCAGTTTTTGCAGGCCTGTATGTATTGCAGAAACTGCACAAGGACATCCGCGATGTGCTTTAATAAAAAATACCCCCTGTGTTTCTTTTGTAGGCTTCGGAACACAGGGGGCGGCAGTGACGCTTCCCGCTTAGGACACGGGAAACTCCTGCCACGTGGTTTCGGTAGCGTTGGATGCGCTACCGCTGCCACCGGCGTGCAGCGGTTATGAGACGTTGCATAGCCAGCGGGCCTGACGGCGATTGGAGTACGCTGTCAGGCCCGTGTACCATAGGCATATTCCCTGCTCCTATGCAAGTAGGGTTGAAAAAGCGCGCGTGCCATGACTGCTGAATCTGTCATTATCATAGATGGCGTAAGCAAACGCTTTAAGCGCTTCAGGCGACGGCGGGACCGTTTTCTGGAGCTTATACGCCACAGGCAGCTGCATACGGATTTCATTGCTCTGGAACCTTTATCCCTCACTGTACGTAAAGGAACCATCCTGGGCATCATAGGCGAGAACGGCTCCGGCAAGTCAACGTTGCTCAAGCTCATGTCAGGCATCCTCCTGCCGGATTCGGGCAGCATATGCCGTTTTGGCAAGGTTACCGGTCTTCTCGAGCTGGGCACGGGCTTCAACATGGAGCT
>CAJOMG010000135.1 GCA_905235595.1 uncultured Desulfovibrio sp.
GCGCTCGGCACGACGACGCTCCCGGGACAGACAGAGCAGGGGATCCGGCTCCGGCCTGCGGATGTCCGGTATGGCGTCCAGATATTGCCCGTTGCGCAGGTTCTGCATATCCGTGACTGCCAGCTCAAGGACACGGAAAGGATCTTCACCCTCCAGATCCTGCCGCGTCAGAGCCAAGTGTTCCGTCTGGCAGAAAGCAATGGCCCGCTCAAGAAAAATCTCGCGCCCGCGCTTTACCGAGGAATCCTGCAGACAGTTGCGGAACTGCTCAAGAAGCAGTGTCTTGTCTATCTTAAGGAAGAAGGCAAAGAGCTCCCGCCAGCTGGATACGCTGAGGAATTCATTGACCACGCTGATCTGAATTGGGGTTGGCCTGGAAGAAATCAGATCAGTGAAGATCGGTCTGTACAGAAAACGCTCGCAGTCATTGTCATAGAAAAGCAGCCCGTTCTTTCCCGAACTGAGTACACCGCGCACACTGACTGCGTCAGACGCGTATACGGAAAACGTCCTGCCTTCCACGGCGATCATCGCCATGGGGTCCTGAAGAATGGGATTGCCATTACTGGGATATTTGGGAGTACGATACACCTGTCCTCTCCTTCTGCCGTTCTCGATGCCCGTTGGTTACAAATGGAAAATTTTGTTCTTGATTTCATATCCTAAATCTGTTATAAAATTTCGTCAAGCAAATATTTACACGAAAACAGAAAATATTTGTCTTTCACCACATACGTACAGGAGCATCCCATGCGTCGCAGAACATTTCTCACATACTCGCTGGCAGCACTGCTGCCGGCATGTCGTTTCCCGCTGGGCACGCTGCACACAGCCGGGCCGACCATGTTGTCCTTCATGAGCATCAGTGCCCCCTTTGTTACGACAAATGCCGTTTATCCTGCCCGCAAGCTCTTCCGCTTCGGAACGGCACACACTAGCCGCTACACAGGACAACGCGATTATGTGGCTTTGGGAGAGCCACTTGTCATGTCGGGAATACTGGAAACCCACAGTCGTATCATCGAGGCGCTGAGTCCCCTCGGCCTGTGTGAAATCATCACCACGGGCCGGGGTACATTCGACGCGTTACATGAACTTCGCATCCATCTTAAGGATGGATCGGGACTCGACACAGAGGTCACTGTAAACCGCCTTGATGACGACGGCATTTCCCTGACCCAAAGTTTTGTCCCTGACCTGCCGCATACAATGATTTTTGATCTGGCATCAGGGGAAAGCGTCGTGCTTTCCCGCATCAGCGGACCCAGACTGGAAATAGAGGCTTTTGGCGTTAATGCCATTTTTTAATTTTGTACTTGACTTCATATATGAAATCTGGTATAAAATAATCCAACAAGAGAAGAGAAAAAACTCTTTCGGGACACACCACAGACCAACAGGAGAAATCATATGGCCGGATTTATGACATCGTCATGCGCACTCAGTGTTTTCAGCGTGGAAGACCTTGATATCAAAGACGAAACGCAGGATCAGGTGCAAAAATACGCCTTTTCGCAGACCATGGAAGTTCCCGATTCCGATGCGCTGGAAGGCATCACGCGCAGCGGCTGGGTGGGACTTGGCGATGCGCAGGACGTGGATTTCAAGTTCCCTGTTTTCATGCCGCCCTACATGGCCTTTACCCTGCGTACGGACAGCAAGAAGGCAAACGCCAAGGCTGTAAAGGCAGTGCTCGCAGAAAGAATCGCCGCCGAAGGCAGCCCCGTGAGCAGGCAACGCAAGAAGGAACTGAAGGAAATGGTAACCCTGGAAGAGCTCAAAAAAACGCCCTGGTTACCGACGACCACGGACTGCATTCTGGATCTGGACAAAAGGCGGCTGTACATCGCGTCCGTTTCCGAATCGTCCATCAACGAGGTTCTTCACGCTGTTCGAGCGCACCTTTGGCGTACACCCTGTGGACTGTGCCTTAACGGTAACGGATATGGGCGGACAGTTTGCCGAAGCTTTCAGGCGCAGCGTGACGCTGGACAACAATGTCTCCGTTTATGCCGATGGTTGCAGCGTGGAACTGCAGGGAGAGGGAGAGAATGCCGAGGGAGGCATGTGCAAGTCCACGGTGCGCGTGGAAAACAATGACGCCGCCGTGCTTCACGCC